>JBMOPI010000018.1:0-15758 GCA_049324975.1 Bacillota bacterium | reverse complement strand
CTATTATACCATTTAATGGCAAACCGAACAAGTGTTTTGTGTTGGTTGGAAGAATTTTTTACGAAAGCAGGAAATGGCATTCATCCCCCACTTTGGAAGTGGGGGTCTTCTGCCTAGCAAGGATAAATGCACAGGTTTTATTTTTTTCATAGAATATAGTGAGTTCATAGAGAAAAGGTGGGCGCAATGGCTAACTTCAGCAAGGAGATAGAGTTTTTGCTGAAAAACGAGATATTCAACAGCCTGATTAACTCCGAGGCAGTGCAGATAGCCCAGCCGGGGACACAGCGGATACCCAAGACCGCCTTGTTGACAATTTTTTTACACCATAGGAAAGTATAACGACGCCTGCGGTATAAAAAAGGCTAACCCGGCGCTTCGCGCCAGCAAAGCCTTTTTAATATGCCGGAGCTACGTATTATTGCTTTTTCGGACATTTTGCTTTATAATAGTTTTATAATAAAACAATCATAAAGCCAAACAAAAAGGTGAGGTGATTTCTTTGCCCGTTACCAACGAGGAGATTGCCCGGCAGCTGCTCCTTTTCATGTCCAATACCCGGCGGTGGTTTGTCCGCCGGCTGGGGGAACACCCGCACGGGGAAAACCCTTTTTCTGAGGCCCGGTTCCGCATCCTCCATGTGATTGCGGAAAAAAAGTCACTTAAAATGAGTGATCTGAGTAAGCTCTGCCATGTTACCAAAGGCAGCCTGACCGTCACGTTGAACAAACTCGTTGAGGATGGTTACGTGGAGCGGTTTGCTGAGCCCGGGGACCGGCGGGTTGTGCTGGTCCGGCTTACCCCGGCGGGCAGGGAGTACCTGCAAAAAACCAGACAGCTCCTTGTTGCCAGGATGAGCGAGGCCTTTACCGGAATGCCGGAAACAAAGAAAAAGAAGCTTCTGGCGCTGCTTGCCGAGTTAACCGAAATTTTTGCATAAGGTGATAATATGACGACAAAAAACATTATCGAAGTAAAAAACCTGGCCAAGCGTTACGGCAGCTTTTCGGCGGTGAAGGGTATCTCCTTTGCGGTCAGGGAGGGGGAACTCTTCGGTTTTCTGGGGCCGAATGGCGCGGGGAAAAGCACCACCATCAACATGATGTGTACGGTCCTCAGAGTAACTGAAGGAACAGCTGATATTAACGGGCACGATATTGTCCGGGAGCAGGCCCGGGTCAGGCGGGATATTGGGATTATTTTTCAGGACCCGAGTCTGGACGACAACCTGACAGCATTGGAAAACCTGAAGCTGCATTGTGTTATGTACAATGTTGATAAGACCGTTCGGGAGCAGCGGATAAAGGAAGTCCTGGAGATGGTCGAACTGGCCGACCGTAAGGACGGCCTGGTAAAGACCTTTTCCGGCGGGATGAAAAGGCGGCTGGAGATTGCCAGGGGTCTGCTGCATTACCCCAGGGTGCTGTTTCTGGATGAGCCCACGATAGGATTAGACCCCCAAACCCGTTCACACATCTGGAAATATATCATGGATCTCAGAAAACGGGAGAATATTACGGTTTTTCTCACTACCCACTATATGGACGAGGCGGAGTACTGCGACCGTGTGGCCATTATGGACCACGGCGAGCTGGTGGCGCTGGACACGCCGGCGAACCTGAAAAGCGCCGTGGGAGGTGACGTTATCCGGCTGCGCACCGTTGATGACGAGAAAGCTGCCGGTGAGATCAGGCAAAAATACGGCCTCCCGGTTAACCGGGACCAGGATGGAATCAGTTTCAGTGTAACTTCCGGGGAAGAGTTCCTGGCCCCTTTTGTTAAAGAATTCCCGGTGCGCATATTGAGCATTGGCATGAGCCGGCCCACACTGAATGACGTGTTCCTGAAGATAACCGGCCGGGGTTTGCGGGACGAAGAAGCGAGCAGCGGCGACCGCTTCCGGGAGGCCATGCGCAGGAATATAGCCGGGGGGAGGCGATTTTAATGGAGCAGGTGTTTTATATCTGGTATCGCGATGTAGTCAAGTTTTTCCGGGACCGCAGCCGGCGGGCCAGTTCCTTTATGATGCCTTTCATGTTCCTGATTCTTTTCGGCAGCGGCATGGGTGGCGCGATCAAAAGCCTGATGACCGGGGCGCAGGCGCCGGCGGGGATGGCCGGGTTCGACTTTGTGAAATTCATGTTCCCCGGGATTATCGGGATGACGGTGTTTAACACGGCCATTTTTTCGGCCCTGTCCATCGTCCAGGACCGGGAATTCGGATTTATGAAGGAAATCATGGTTTCGCCGGTGCCCCGGGTGCACATCGCCCTGGGTAAAACCCTGGGCGGCGCAACTTTGGCGCTGATGCAGGGGCTGCTGATGTTTGTGTTTGTGCCCTTTATCGGTATTAAGGTGAATGCGGGCATCGTTTTGCGCATAGTCCCGGCCATTTTCCTGGTGGCTTTCGCCATTTCGTCCATCGGTATATTGGTGGCCTCCCGGTTGAAATCAGCCCAGGGGTTTCAGATGATCGTACAGTTATTGGTGTTTCCGATGCTGTTCCTGTCCGGGGCGTATTTTCCGCTCAACGGAATGCCGGGCTGGATGAATGTCATTGTCAAACTGAACCCGCTGACTTACGCGGTGGACCTTTTTAAAAAGATTATCCTGGAATACAACCAGATGCCGGAGGTCCTCCGCCAGGCCATGGGTTTAAACCTCAGGGTAGGTGACCACCTGGTTACCATGACCAATGAAGTAAGCTTTATCGCCTTATTCGGTATGGTGATGATCGTCCTGGCTATGTGGAGCTTCAGTACGGCGGAACAGTAAACTTGGTTAATGAAAAACTCCCCACTCTAATGTTGGAATGGGGAGTTTATTGCGTATATCAGGTTTTACTGCTCCCAGTAGGGATAAGTTCCGGCAGTTCCGGCAAATTGTCCGGTAGGTCCGAACTGCTGGGTGTTAACCGGCCGGTTGGACCAGTTGCCATATTGGGTACCGGTCTGGAATCCCCCGCCCATGGGTTGGGCAAACTGCTGCTGACCTGCGAACTGCTGCTGGCCTGCGTACTGAGTCATGGTGCTGATCATTTGCTGCATCTGCTGGCTTACCTGCTGGCAAAGCCGTGCGCAGTGCTGCAGCTGCTGGGCGGCGTTCCGCTCGGCTTGCTCCAACTGAGACAGTTTGGAAATATTGGATTGCTCGCTCTGGCTCAGCTGATTGCAGATCTGGGTGATCTGGTTCAGGTTCTGTTGAAGTTGGCTCATTTGATGGAATGGCACTTGGAAAAACACCTCCGAAATTTAATTTTTTTTGTTCGAACATATTATTTTGCAATTACCGGTAGTTTATACCCGGCATTTTGAAATTTTTCTTACACTTTTACCGGTTTAAAGATACCGAGCCTTTTTAACACAAACGCCGTAATTATACCGTAAATTGAGTAGCCAAGCAGAAATACAATCAGATTTAGCGGCCGGGCGTGCATATCCCGGGGATACTTAAATAATTCATCCATAATGCCAAGGTTAAAAACCCAAAGGGCGAGACCGTATAACAGGCCCTTTAACAAATAGTAATGGCTTGTCAACCAGCGGCTGAAAAGGAATGCAAGTGGGATGCCAAAAAAGGCACCGATAACGATAGATTCCGCAAAGCCTATAAAGGCCATCAAAAGGGTTGGCTGCCAGTTGAATACCACATCCGCAGCCAATATGTTCTGGCCGTATTTGATAAGTCCCAGCCAGTAAAAGGTTTGTACAACGATATATAAGGCCGCGGCGCCTATACTGCCTGCTGTGACACCTTTGATAAATTCATCCCTGGTTTCCGGTTTGGCCAAAGTAATCAACCCCGATTAAATTGATTATTTATGGTTTTAGTTTCCATAGAATCAGGTTAGGCAGATTTTTAATCTCGGCAGCAATCATACCCGGCGACAGTTGCGGCAAGTATTCTGTCTTTAAGCAAAGATGCAATCCCCCTTTCCGGGTAGAAATCTTTTTAATATTATTTTCTTATTTTGTTAAATATATTCCTTGCCGATAATGAACAAAAAAACCAGGGCCGCCGCACGATCCTGGTTTTTTTATTCTATGTCATTTTTTCTGGCGGCTTCGTCATCGTACTCGATTACTTTAAGTTTAACTAAAAGCGGCGTAAGGTTCATAGCAATAACAGCAACACCAACAGCGATAAAGGTGGGCATGTACTCGCCGAGTCCCAGGCCGAGGCCGAACATGGCAGTGATATAGACGATTACTGCGGTAGTAAGCCCTCTGATGTTACCGGATTCCATCTTCCAGATCACCCCGGCGCCCAGAAAACCTATCCCGGTTACGAACTGGGCTGCCAGCCGGGCGGGGTCCTTCACGCCGGGAAAATCCGAAAACCCGTAAGCGGAGATAAGCATAATGTAACATCCTGTAACGGCTGCTAGGGCATGGGTGCGGATGCCGGCCGGCTTTTTCTGTTTGGTCCGCTGCCAGCCCATGAGGACTCCCACTAGGAGGGCCAGACCGGTTCTAATAAATATGTCCAAGGTAGAAATACCCACAAAGATCACCTCACATATGTATTTCCAATATTCGTTGGGATAAGTAACTTATCCTGTTAATGGTTAATTATTATTTTGGCCTGATTTAGAAAAAATAAAACCTGAATACAGGTTGTAAGATAGAGGGAAAAGCTGCCAGGAAGCGAATTAAAGTTAAAACAAAATATAATGGTAAGGAGCGATGAAACGGTGAAAAAGGTGCTGATAGTCGGCGGGGTGGCCGGGGGGGCCTCGGCAGCCGCCAGGCTTAGAAGGCTCGATGAAGAAGCTAAAATCATCATGTTTGAACGGGGGCAGTATATTTCTTTTGCCAACTGCGGGCTGCCCTATTATATAGGCGGTTCCATCAAAGACAGGGAAAAGCTTTTGATCCAGACCCCGCAGGGGATGGGCGCCAGGTTCAACATTGACATCCGGATTAACAGTGAAGTGTCAGGTATCGACCGGGACAACAGGGAGGTTGTGGTCAGGCACCACCTGAGCGGGGAGGTTTACCGGGAGTCTTACGATTACCTGCTGTTGTCCCCGGGAGCAAAACCTGTTATCCCCGATATCCCCGGCATTGACGGTCCTAATGTTTTTACCCTGCGTTCACTGGACGACACTGATGCGGTTAAGCAGTACCTTGATGAAAAACAGGCGGGACGGGCGGTTGTCATCGGCGGCGGCTTTATCGGCCTGGAAATGGCCGAAAATTTACGGGAACGCGGTCTGGAAGTTGCCCTGGTTGAGGCCCTGGATCAGGTAATGGCCCCGCTGGACGTGGAGATGGCCCGCATCGTGGAACGGCACCTGGAGTCAAAAGGGGTGCGGCTGTTCCTGGCTGATGGGGTTTCAGCCGTAGAGCATAATGCCGGGGGGAGTGAAGTCGTGCTTAAGAGCGGCCTGTCGGTTGCCGGTGACATCATCATCTTGTCCCTCGGTATCAGGCCGGAGTCAACCCTGGCAGCCGACGCCGGGCTGGAACTGGGTGAGCGGGGCGCGGTCAGGGTGAACGAGTATTTGCAGACATCGGACCCGTATATATATGCGGTAGGTGACGTTACCGAAACGGTCGATTTCGTCAACGGCGTCAAAACCTATGTGCCGCTGGCCGGACCGGCCAACCGGCAGGGACGGATTGCCGCCGATAACATAGCCGGCAGAAAAGTACGGTATAAGGGCACCCAGGGCACCTCTATCGCCAAGATATTTGAACTGACCGTAGCCGCTACGGGCAATAATGAAAAAACCCTGCGCCGGCTGGGGGTTCCATACAAAAAATCCTATACCACTTCGGCTTCCCATGCCGGTTATTATCCCGGGGCTGTGCCCATGAACATTAAGCTTCTGTTCGGTGAAGAGGGCCGGGTCCTGGGCGCCCAGGTAGTGGGCCGGAAAGGTGCGGATAAGCGGATCGATGTCCTGGCAACGGCCCTTCGGGCCGGGATGACAGTATATGACCTGGAGGAACTGGAACTGGCATACGCGCCCCCTTATTCTTCGGCTAAAGACCCGGTGAATATGGCGGGTTTTGTGGCAGCCAATATCCTTAAAGGGGATGTAAGGGTCATCCACTGGCATGAAATCAAAAATCTCAACCCGGACAGGGTATTTCTGCTGGATGTTCGCACCCGCATGGAGTTCCGCAGGGGGAATGTTCCCGGGGCGGTTAATATCCCGCTGGACGAACTCAGGGGCAGGCTTGAGGAAATACCGGCGGACAAAGAGGTGGTCGTTTACTGCCAGATTGGGTTACGGGCCTATGTTGCAGCAAGGGTTTTAATGCAATACGGATACCGGGTGAAGAATCTCAGCGGTGGTTACAATATCTGGTCCCATACCAAACTTTTTGATGGTGAAAAATTTGACTAACAATCAATGAAAAAGGTAAAATGTAACTATATTGCGGCGGAGGAGGGAGAACCATGGACCCCAGGTTAATCAAACTGGTTTATATTATTCTGGCCCTGGGTGTACTATACTATGTTTTTCCCTACTTTTTGCCCTTTCTGCTGGCCCTGGTGCTGACCGTTGTCTTTGAGCCGCTGGTTGATGGTATTGCCGGGAGGTTTAAAGTAAAACGGGTCATTGCCGTCAGTATTAACTTTTTCATGTTTCTGCTGGTGATTACGGGAATGTTGTTTTTGGGTTTCACCAAGGTCATCAACGAAATCCTGGCGCTTACCCAACAACTGCCCAGGTTTGAAAACGAGTTGGGTAAAGGATTGCAGAAACTGGTGGCCGAAGCCAGAATAATTTACGAGAACCTGCCGCCGGAGGCCCTGAACAGCGTTCAGGCTGCCTTTGCCAATATGGCGGCAGCCGGTAACAGGGTTGTTGCCGGTTCGGCCCAGGCGCTGCTGGGGACAGCCACCGCTATCCCCAACCTGTTTGTTGTGTTGATTGTTACCCTCATAAGTTTTTACCTGTTCAGCCTGCAGCTGCCCCAGTTAAAGGAACAATTCCTGCGTTTGTTTACCGACCGGGCCAGGGAAAAAGTGATAATTATCATGACTGACATCAACCGGGCTATTATCGGTTTTGTCCGTGCCCAGTTAATAATCAGCGGCCTTACATATCTGGTTGTCCTGGCCGGACTGCTGATCCTGGGGGTAAGATATACTCTGGCGCTGGCTTTATTGATCGTGGTGGTGGACATCCTGCCCATTCTCGGCACCGGTGCGGTGATGATCCCCTGGGCGGTTTTTCTTTTTATCCTGGGTAATAGCTTTGTGGCAACCGGCCTGCTGGTGCTCTACATTGTCATCATTGCCTTCCGGCGGGTGGTGGAGCCGAAAATCCTGGGCCAGAATATCGGCTTGAGTTCCCTGGCTACAGTTATCAGCATGTATGTAGGGTTTAAGATTTTCGGAGTGGCGGGTATCGCCGCCGGACCGGCCATCTGTATCATCTTTAAGGCCATGCGTAAAGCGGGACTTTTTCAGCAGAAGATTGACTTTTAGTTACTCCAGCTTATACCCCTCGGGTACCCAGGACCAGTATTTTTTGGGCAGGTGCTTTCTGGCCAGTTCCTTGTTGAGCCGGCCCTCAATAACCTGGGAGTCGTAATAAGCATCCCAGAAGGCGTCAAAACCGTCGGGCCCGGTGCCGGCGTCAAATTTTCCGGCGTCAGTAACCGTAATTTTGCCTTTATCCCAAATATGTGCCCGGCCGTTAGCCAGGAGAACAATCCTGTAACCGCGGTACCTGCCGGCAAAGTAGGACAGGACAAGGTCGGCGGTGTCATGGGTCAGCTCCACCCGGCCTGTCATCGTATCGTCGCCGGCAGGGGCGAAGCGGATGAACCCGTAAGCCCGGTGCAGTTCCATACTGACCCGGCGGGCACGGGTCATCAGTACTTTGGCTTCGGGTGAAACCTTGGCCAGGACGTACTCAGCCCCTTTTTCCAGGGCCTGGTTTAACACCTGAAGGGCAAGGGCACACCTGTCCCGGGAGCTGTACCGGGCAGCGTAGTATAAAACGGCGGCAAGTTTTTTGCCCTGCTTGGTGTTTTCCAGCCAGGACACCGGACCGCAGGACTGCCGGTAAAGCCGGTAGGCTTCAGTCAGGGAAAAGGCATCGGCGTTGACCAGGACCGGTTCTGATAACAGGGTTCCCGCGTAATCTGTCCGGTGCATGGCCGGGCATTTACAGACTCGTGACAAAAGGGCCGCCTTGATTAGAGAATGGGGGGTTGCCGAGCACAAAACTATCATTTAAGTCCCTCCATAAAGCAAGCTGCTCGTACGGCTTAAAATCCGACTGGGTTTTGCCGTTAACTAAAATAAAAGGCGCAGCCCGTTTCACCACGATACCGATGTTTTTTAACTCATCGATACCGGAGATGCGGAACCGGCGCCGGGCTTTGACAATACGGGATGCCGAGATGGTACCGATACCGGGGACCCGGAGCAAATCTTCATAGGAAGCATTGTTAATTTCCAGCGGGAACCGGTGGAAATTTTTTAGCGCCGCGGCCATTTTGGGGTCTATATTCATAGGGAGGTTGCCTTCCTTGTCGAAGGCTAATTCTTTTAAGGAAAACTTATACTGGCGCAGCAGGAAATCCGTTTGGTAAAGCCTGTGTTCCCGGAGCAGGGGGGCAGGAACCACATTTTCCAGGGGGGTGTCAGGCACCGGCTGAAAAGCGCTGAAATAGGCCCGGCGCAGGCCGGCCAGCCGGTAAAGGCCGGTGGCGGTATCGAGGATCTCCGCATCCGACTCCCCGGCGGCCCCGACGATAAACTGGGTGGTATGGCCGGCCGGCAGCCGGTTTTGACCCTGTAAACGGTTGACCCAAAGCATCCGTTGGATGATGTCCTGCTGAAAGTCCTTTAACCTGCTGAGTTTACTCATGCGCAGGGGATTAGGCGCTTCAATGTTGACTGAGACCCGGCTGGCCAGCCGGGCGGCCTGTTCAATATAGTCATAACCGAGGCCGGGGAGGATTTTCAGATGGATATAGCCACGGTATTTATAATGTAAGCGAAGTAATTCCACGGTCCGCAGCATGTCTTCCATGGTCCGCTCCGGGCTTACGGCCACGCCGGAGCTGAGGAAAAGCCCTGCGACATAGTTGCGCCGGAAAAACTCCATAAACAGCCGGGCCAGTTCCGCAGGATGAAAACCGGTCCGGGGGATATCCCGCTGGGCCCGGTTGGGGCAGTAGAAGCAGTCTTTCTGGCAGGCGTTGGTCATCAGGACCCGGAAGAGGGAAATACACCGACCATCTGGGGTAAAGCTGTGACAGACGCCGGCCCGGGGTGGATTTAAACCACCCCTGCCGGTCCCGCAGGAACCGGCAGCGGCACAGACATCGTATTTGGCCGCGGCGCCGAGAATTTTGAGCTTCTCCAGTGTATCCAACAGTCCCGCCTCCTGATATACTGATAATACCATCATACAGAACAAATGTTCGCGTGTCAAGGAGTGAAAAATGTCGTATCGGAGCAAAACTTATTTTAAACTTACTTTAGCGGGAATTCTCGGGCTGGCTATAATTTTTTTGACCGGCTGCCAGGCGCCGGATTACATGGAGGATGTGCCTCCCGCCGGGCGGGCCGCCGAAGAGGGTGAATGGGTTACCGTGGCCCGGGTGGTGGACGGCGACACCTTCGTGACCGGTGACCGGGTAAGGGTCCGGTTGATCGGGGTGGATACCCCGGAGATTACCAAACGGCACGAACCATACGGGCAGGAAGCAGCCGCCTTTGCCAGGGACAGGCTGGAGGGGCAAAGGGTCTGGTTGGAATTTGACGTAGAAAAGGCTGATAAATACGGCCGGACCCTCGCGTATGTATACCTTGCAGATGGGACTTTTTTTAACGCCCTGCTGCTTGAGGAAGGATATGCCCAGATTATGACGGTGCCGCCGAACGTAAAATACGCGGAAGAATTTCTGGCACTACAACGAGAGGCGCGGGAAAATAATAAAGGACTGTGGGGCAAATAAGAGTCTTACGCAACGGCCTGGCCGAAAAGGGGAAGATTTAGGTGGAGAAAATAATTGTCACCAGGAACCTGCAAAAGACCTTTTATAACGGGGAAGTACCGGTGCGTGCCTTAAAAGGTGCCAGCCTGGAGATAGATGCAGGGCAATTTGTGGTTATTCTGGGTCCCAGCGGCTCAGGCAAGAGCACCCTGCTCAATATTGTCGGCGGCATGGATACCCCCACGGAAGGCGAAATCCTGTATAAAGACAAACCTCTGCAGGGGATGAGCAAAAACGAACTGACCATGTACAGGCGGAACGCGGTAGGGTTTATATTTCAGTTTTACAACCTGATGCCCAACCTTACTGCCTACGAGAATGTGGCTTTGGCCGCCGAGATTACGAAAGATCCGCTGGACGCGGAAAAAGTGCTGGAAGAAGTAGGTCTCGGCGACCGGAAGGACCATTTTCCCTCCCGGCTTTCCGGCGGCGAGCAGCAGCGGGTGGCCATTGCCAGGGCCATCGCCAAAAACCCCGATATCCTGCTCTGTGACGAACCTACCGGGGCACTGGACTACGAGACGGGGAAGCAGGTGCTCAATTACCTGCAGAAATTTAACCGGGAGCAGGGCAAAACTTTAATCATCATCACGCATAATGCCGCTATCGGGAAGATGGCCGACCGGGTGATATATTTTAAAGACGGACGGGTAGACCGGGTTGAGTTCAACCATAACCCCGTGACCGCCGACGAGGTGAGCTGGTAATGCTGCTGCGTAAACTTTGGCGGGATATCAGGGGGAATTATGGCGCTTACCTGGCTTGTATAAGTGTCCTGGTAATCGGTTTGATGCTCTTTGTTTCGATGACGCTGATGCTTGAGAGCCTCACCGGACGAAGGGATGATTACTACAGGGAGCATAGTTTTGCCGACGGCTTTGCCAAAATTGCCGGTGGGCCGGCGGGTTTGGCCGATGACATCGGGCGGGTCCCCGGGGTGCGCCGGGTAGTAGGGCGGATTGTACAGGATGTCCTGGTTAACCGGACTTCCGGGGAAGAAACCACCACCCTGCGCCTGGTTTCATTCAAAAGTGAAAACCAGCCGGTTAACCGGTTTAAGCTGGAACAGGGAAAAGTACCCACCGACAGGGAGCGGGGAATGCTGGTTTCCCCCGCTTTTCTGGAGGCCAACGGTTACCGCGTGGGTGACCGGGTCCCCCTTATTTTTCAGGGGCGGGAGATCAGTTTTACCATCACCGGGACGGCCAAAAGCCCGGAATACATTTATGAGATCCCCGGCGGCCAGACCCTTACCCCGGACCCCAAGGCTTTCGGCACGGCCTTTGTGCCTTACTCCACCCTGGCGCCGCTGGTGGGTATGGACGGCCGGATCAATGAGCTTTCTTTTACCCTACACAACGGGGTGGATTTTTCCCGGGTCAAACGCCCGGTAAGCCGCATCCTGGAGCACTACGGACTGGAACAGGTATATCCCCGCAAAGACCAGTTGAGCGCTTCCATGCTGGACCAGGAGATTACGCAGCTTAAAGGCTCGGCTACCACCACACCGGTAATTTTCCTGTTCGTGGCGGCCAGCATCCTCTATATCATGCTGCGCCGGATGGTGGAACAGCAGAGGGGCCAGATCGGTATCCTGAAGGCCTTTGGGTTCAGTAACCGGGAAATTATGCAGCACTACCTGGGCTATGCCTTTTTGATCGGGGCCCTGGGCGGCCTGGGCGGAAGCCTGGCCGGGACTTGGTTTTCCTATGTGCTGGCAAGTCTGTACCAGCAGTATTACAACATCCCCAACTTAACAGGGAAGGTCTCCCTGTCATATCTGGCGGCCGGGACACTGCTGTCCCTGGCATTCAGCTTAATTGCCGGTTATCAGGGCTGTAAGGGGGTGCTGGCCCTCAACCCTTCCGAGGCCATGCGGCCGCCGGCACCTAAAGGGGGCGGCAGAACCCTGGTGGAACGGGTCAGGGTCCTCTGGCAGCTGCTCAGCACTCAGACCAAGATGGCGGTAAGGAACGTGTTCCGGAGCAGGCAGCGGACTATCCTGGCCATCCTTGGAGTGGCCAGCGCCTTCAGCATGATGGTGGCTTCCCGGGCGATGTTTGACGCCACTTATTTTTTTATTGACTTCCAGTACGAGCGGGTTGAGAAGTATGACCTGAAAGTCAGCCTGCAAAAACCGGTGGATAAAACCGCGGGGGTCACCGCCGGAAAACACCTTGACGGGGTGACCGGGGCCGAACCTGTGCTGGAAGTGCCGGTGACCATGAGCAACCGCTGGCTGGAAAAGAATGTATCGGTCATGGGCCTGCCTGAGAAGACTACGCTGTACCGGCTGCTCACCGATACAGGCAAGGAGGTGGCCCTGCCTTCAGACGGGCTGGTAGTTTCCGGTCAGCTGGCTAAAATGCTTGATATCAAAATAGGAGACAAAGTAACGGTCAAACCTTTTTTGGCTGACAGGCAAGAACACCTGGTGACGGTCAAAAAAATAATACCCCAGTATGTTGGCCTGGGGGCTTACATGGAAATTGACGCTTTAAGCCGGCTGCTCAATGCCCCGCCGGTGGCCTCAGCCGTTTTTTTAAAGGTGGATAAGGATAAAATCGCCGGAGTGCGCAAAGAACTGCAGGGCGGCAGGAATGTTGCCGGGATTTACGATAAAACCAAGCTTAAGGCCCAGTTCGAAGAATTGATGGAATCCAGCAATACCAGCCAGTATATCCTCCTGGGCTTCGCTTTTGTGACAGGGTTCGCCATCGTCTATAACGTCAATCTGATATCCCTGTCCGAGCGGGAGCGGGAACTGGCGACACTGATGGTCCTCGGCATGACGGAACGGGAGATTGGCCGGATATTGATTGCCGAACAGGTTTTACTGGGTATCCTGGCGATAGTTTTCGGGATTCCCATGAGTTACGGCATGCTGTATGCTATCATAAATGCATCGGGCAGTGAAATTTTTAATATGCCGCTGGTGGTGGAACCGATGAGTATTACGGTTGCCATACTGGGGACGGTCCTGTTCCTGGTGGCGGCCCAGTGGAGGACCAAAGGCAAAATAGGCAGACTGTCCATGCTTGATGTACTCAAGCAGCAAGAATAGGAGGGGTAACAGTGAGCTGGAAGAAGTGGGGCTTCGCAGGACTAGGCGCTGTTCTGGTACTGGGGATTATTGCCCAGGCAGTGCTGAAAAAAGTTGAGGTTGATCTGGCGCCGGTCAAAAAAGACGATGTTGTTGCCACGGTAACTGAAAAAGGCCGGATCGTGAGCAGCAATGCCAAAGATATATACAGCGAGGTCCAGGGGCGGGTAAAAAAAGTTAACGTTGACACCGGGGATACGGTAAAACAGGGGACGGTCCTGGCTGAGCTGGATGTTGCGGATATAGACCAGCAGATTGCCCGGCTGGAAGGGGAGCTTATGGCTGTGCGCGGTTCGGAGGAAGCGGCGCAGCTGCAGGGGGCCGGCAGCCAGGTAAAACAACAGCAGCTGGCGGTGGACCAGGCCAGGGTTATATTTAACCAGGCCAATTCAGCTTATACCAGGACCCTGCAGCTCTATAACGAAGGGGCAGCCACTCTGGCTGAACTGGAACGGGCCCAAACCGAACTGGCAACCGGGCGCAAGGCCCTCGAACAGGCTGAGGCGGCCCTGGCCGCGGCCCAAAAGCAGAGCAAAGGCAGCGGTATAAGTTTCCGGGGCCAGCGGGAGAGCCTGGAGGCCCAGCTTGGCTTCCTCAAAGCTCAAAAGGCAAAAGCCACAATAATTACTGACCGGGAAGGCACTGTATTCACCAGAAAAGTGCAGGAAGGTGACATGATTTCCCCGGGCGCCCTTTTATTCACCGTGGGGAGCCTTGGCAGGGTTGAAATTGAGACTTACGTGAGCAGCAAGGATATAGCAAATGTCAAAAAAGGTGACGGGGTTACCCTTACCTTCAAGGAACCTGGCAAAGACACAGAAGCCGGGGGTGTGATAACGAAGGTTTCCCCGGTCACAGAGGAGCGGGTTTCTCCTTTAGGTATTATAGAAGACAAGATTAAAGTCACTGTTGAGATTAAGCATCAGCCGGCCGGGGTAAACCTGATTCCCGGCAGGGCGGTTGATGTGACGATAACGACCCAACGGGCCCGGAATGTCCTGGCAGTCCCCGTGGATGCGGTTTTTACAGATAGGGGAAAGGATTTTATCTGGGTAGTAAAAAAAGGGACTGCCGCACCGGTCCGGGTAGAAAAAGGCATTGAAGGGGACGAACTGGTGGAAATCAAAAGCGGTGTAACGGCCACGGATTATGTGATTTTAAATCCCCATCAGACTGACTTAAAAGAAGGAATTAAGGTAAAACAGCGAAAGTGAAAAAACGGCGTCCTGCCTGATAACGGCGGACGCCGTTTTTAACGGTTTCCATTTTTTTTATTAAAGGAGGGAATGTTACGCCGCTTGCGGTGGGTGCAGGCTTGTAACGGAACAACCATGCTGTTGACGGTTCTATATCCCCGGTTATTAAAAGGGGAGTCTGCCAGCTTCCGGTTGTCTTTGAAAATCACTACCGACCGGTTTGTTTCATCATATTCAAACAGCCTGCGGATAGGACTCACCTCCGTGCCCAAACAAAACACCTGGCTCAGGATTACCCTAAGCTAGGTGTTTAATTACTACATTTTCTATAAAAATTCCTCCCGCGCCGGCACTCTTTTTTCCAACAAAACCATATAAACTTTCGACAAAAAAATTAAATTTTCCTGTCAATTATCCCGGGAGAGGGGACAGGTTTCACTGCGTTTTTCACAGCTTTCACAGCAGAAAAGGTCTTCGGTGGAAAGGTATTTGTCGCCCCGGTCCGGAATAATCACTATAATGAACCCGCTGTCCAGTGTTTTGGCGGTTTCCACTGCCGCATACATAGCCGCGCCGGCGCTGATGCCGGTAAAAATGCCTTCCTGCCGGGCCAAAAGCCTGGTCATGGCAAAAGCGTCTTCGTCGGAAACATTGAGTTTGCTGTCCAGTTTTGACATGTCGAAAATTTCCGGGACCACTGCTTCCTGCAGGTTTTTAAGACCCTGGATTTTATGGTTTAAATTTGGCTCCACACCGACAATCTTAATTCCGGGATTGAGTTCCTTAAGCCGTCCGGATACCCCCATCAGGGTCCCGGAAGTGCCCATGCCGGCTACGAAATGGGTCACCCTGCCGCCGCTTTGCCGCCAGATTTCCATAGCTGTTGTATGGTAATGGGCCAGGGGGTTGTTGATGTTGGCATACTGGTTGGGCATAAAATACTTCCCCGGGTTTCCCCGGTACATTTCATGTGCTTTTTCAATGGCCCCGTCGGTGCCCTTTTCGCCCGGTGTGAGTACTATTTCTGCGCCGAAGGCTTCCAGTGTCCGCCGGCGTTCCACGCTCATCCATTCCGACATCGTACAGATAAGCCTATATCCCTTAACCGCGGCGACCATGGCCAGGCCGATGCCGGTGTTGCCGCTGGTAGGCTCAAGGATAATCTTGTCCCGGGTCAGCTCGCCGCTTGCTTCGGCTTCGGCAATCATATTGTAAGCGATGCGGTCTTTGATGCTGCCGCCGGGGTTAGTGCCTTCAAGCTTAACGGCGATGGTTACCTGCGGATTGGGATTGAGCCGGTTAATGCGGACCAGGGGGGTTTCACCGATGGTTTCGAGGATGGTGTCTTTCAGCATCGGGGCTGGCACCTCCAGAGAAGTTTTCGCAGCTTTTTAACGGGTACGCTTAGGAAAATTATACTATAGAATAGTGAAATTGATAACAAAAATGTTATCGGAAAGAGGATTCTAGATCTATTGGGAT
>JBMOPI010000017.1:0-15764 GCA_049324975.1 Bacillota bacterium | reverse complement strand
AGACCAATCTGGCCGGGCCGCCAAAAACAGCGGTACAGCAGCAGGTATACAGCATGGTTTACAGTATAACTATAGACAAAAGCGACCATAAGCTTTACCTTTATTATAACGGCAACCTGCGCAACTGGTTCCTCGTCGGTACCGGCCGGAAACCCTCCTATACGCCAACAGGCACATTTAAGATTATTAACAAAGCTAAGTATCCCGCCTACCGCGGCATCCCCGGCGGCAATCCCAAGAACCCCCTCGGCGCGCGTTGGCTGGGACTCAACAAAGTCAGCACAAACGGCAAGCGCTACGGCATCCACGGTACTAATAATCCTGCCAGCATCGGTAAAAATTCCTCGGCCGGCTGTATCCGCATGTATAACCAGGATGTGATTTTCCTGTATAATTTGGTTGCAGTCGGAACAGTAGTAACAATAAGAGATTGAAGTACTTTTTTACTGTACATTTTTCCTGTGGTTCCAGAGTTTTTCGACCCCGGCGTGGTTGACTTGCCGGGGTGATTGTGTTAATATATTATTTGTCGATGAGGGCGGATAGCCCCATCACAAAACGTGGCGGCATGGCCAAGTGGCTAAGGCAGAGGACTGCAAATCCTTTATCCCCGGTTCGAATCCGGGTGCCGCCTCCATTTTTTTTATATAATTATGCCCGAGTGGCGGAACTGGCAGACGCACAGGACTTAAAATCCTGCGGGGCTTAACCCCGTACCGGTTCGACCCCGGTCTCGGGCACCACTTTTGACTTATAACAGTAAGGCTTTACGGATATTTAGCTTTAAAGAAACCACCCGAAAGGGTGGTTTCTTTCACCCTAAATTGAGCAACCATGTTCTGCAGTTCCTGGGCCATCCGGACAGCTGTTCAGACGATGCCGATATCTCTTCAATGGAGGCGGTGAGTTCTTCGGTGGAAGCTGAAACTTCTTCAGCTGAAGCCGCACTCTCTTCAGAAATGGAAGCCATGTTCTGCATGGAAGCATTGACCTGTTCGGCAGATGCCGACATCTAAAATACCAGCGCTTAAAAGATAAAAGGCTTTGATGGCGCGAAGCGCCGAGTTAGCCTTTTTATACCGCAGGCGCGTTATACTATCCTATGGTGTAAAAAAGACGCCTTACGGCGTCCTATGTACTGGAGCGGAAGACGGGATTCGAACCCGCGACCCTCGCCTTGGCAAGGCGATGCTCTACCACTGAGCCACTTCCGCATTATATGGTGCCACGGGACGGAATCGAACCGCCGACACGAGGATTTTCAGTCCTCTGCTCTACCAACTGAGCTACCGTGGCAATTTGGTTTTGAATGGCGGAGCTGACGAGATTCGAACTCGCGATCTCCTGCGTGACAGGCAGGCATGTTAGGCCTCTACACCACAGCTCCTTATTAAATGGTGGGCGATGACAGGATCGAACTGCCGACATCCTGCTTGTAAGGCAGGCGCTCTCCCAGCTGAGCTAATCGCCCGGTCGTTTTTACCGACAAAAATAAGTATACACAATCTTGTATCAGAAGTCAAATGTAATTTTTGGTTAATATCAGAGTTTTATGAGAGGGCAAATCCTTTTTCTTTAAGAATCTCTTCCAATCTGGTGACTGCAAGGATTCTTTTGTCAAAGATGACCTTGACCTGTTCCCAATCCCCCGCGTATTCCAGCGAGACAACCCCCGGAACGTCGGATAGCGCCTTTTCCAGGCCGGCAAAACGGCCGTCACATCCCACACCCTTTACGTGGACATGACCACGGTGCAGTTCACTATGACCGGAACAGCATTCACACATCGCCGGCGCCTCCTCTTTGGAATCTCCTGTTACATTAGAGTAGCTTATCAACCCTTTTTTGTCAAGACCCCGGGCGGGTAAAAGCAAGCACTGCTTCCCGTATCAGCTTGGCAGCCAGTAAAGCCGTGCGTTCCGACTGGTCAAACACCGGCGACACTTCAACTATGTCAAAGCCTACCACCTGCAGTTGACCCAGCAGCAGCACAGCCTCAATAATTTCCCGGGAAGTGCAGCCCCCGGGTTCAACCGTACCCGTGCCGGGGGCAAAGGCCGGATCCACCACGTCTATATCCAGTGAAACATAAACCGGCCGGCCGGCCAGCTGCGGCAGGACCTGCCGTAGTGGTTCGAGCACTTCCCCCACAAAAATATTGGTATTTTCCCGGGCAAACTGAAACTCATCCCTGGTACCCGACCTGATGCCGAACTGGTAAAGGTTTTTGCCCCCCACCAGCTCACATACTTTACGCATGACAGTGGCATGAGAATTTACTTCTCCCAGGTAATCCTGGCGGAGGTCGGCATGGGCGTCAAAATGGACCACCGCCAGGTCGGGATATTTTTTGACCATTTCCCTGATTATCGGGTAAGTGACCAGGTGTTCCCCACCGATCATAATGGGGAACTTACCGTCGGCCAGCACTTTAGCCATGACTTCCCCAATGCGGTTCAGGCTGGCCGGGACGTTGCCCATGGGCAGATTGACATCTCCCCAGTCGTAAAAAGAATAGTCCGCCAGGTCTTTATCCGCATATACACTGTATTCTTCCAATCCGTGGGAAACATTGCGTACAGCCTGGGGCCCCAGCCTGGTACCCGGCCGGAAACTGACGGTAAAGTCCATGGGGATGCCGACTATTACCGTATCGGCTTCTTCGTAAGAAGAAGCGCTGCCCATAAAATTGCTATAGCGCTCAACCAGATTATCCAACAAGGCCACCTCCGCGGCTAAGTACAGCCAGACTTATTATTTTAGCAGGCCGGCTACAAACTGCGGCAGCTTGAAGCATCCCTGGTGCACACCGGCGTTATAATACCTGGTGGGATATGCCGGTATACTTTCGGCAGCCACCTGCTCCGGGTCATGTTTTTTAGAACCCATGGTAAAGCTCCACAGACCGCTTGGATATGTGGGCACACTGGCCAGGTAAAGCCTGGTCACCGGGAAAATCCCGGCAATGGAGCGGTATACCTGGCGGATAAGGTCATCATTATAAAAAGGCGATTCGGTCTGGGCCACAAACAGCCCGTCCGCTTTCAGGGCGCGGAAAATGGAACGGTAAAAATCGGCGGAAAATAACTGCACCGCCGGGCCTACAGGCTCCGTGGAATCAACCAAGATGATATCGTATGTATCAGGATTATCTGCCACATGCTTGATTCCGTCGTCAATTATTACTTCCACTTTGGGATCATTCAGTCCACAGCTGATCTCAGGCAGGTATTCTTTGGAAAGCTCCACCACCCGGCGGTCAATTTCCACCAGTACAGCTTTTTGTACTCTCGGATGCTTGATTACCTCACGGATAGTGCCCCCGTCCCCGCCGCCGATAACCAGCACTTTCTGCGGGTCCGGATGGGTATTAAGCGGCACGTGGGTGATCATCTCATGATAAACAAACTCATCGGCCACAGTGGTCTGGACCATCCCGTCCAGCACCAGCATCCGGCCAAACTGCTCGGTATCGATAATAGCCAGGTCCTGGAACTCGGTTTTTTCGGTCACCAGGCTGCGGGTAGTTTTACAGGTTATACCTACGTTCGGAGTCTGTTTTTCGGTATACCATAATTCCATTATTTTTTATATCCTCCTTAAGTCGTTTAGTACCAGAGCGGTACAGCGGCCAGGCAGCAGCCCAGTTTCTCCACCCGGTGCTCCACGGCCGCCACTTTGATTTCCTTCAGCGGCTTTTGGCGGGTTTCAAAGGCTTCCCGTACCATGGCGGTAATGGTTTCCTCAGCTTCCTCCCGGCTGCACTTGCCGGAAAACTCCATAATCACCCCGAAACTGTCTTCTGATAAACCTACGGCTACTGCCGCGGAAATCAGTTCCCCGGGAACATCACTGACTATGGAACCGTAAGCAGTCGGCACCAGTGAACCGGGCGGGATCACCAGGCCATTGTCCAGCTCGGCGCTAGGCGGCAGGATGCTGCTCACCCTGATTAAATTTACATTGCCGATGCGGGCTTTTAACAGAGCATTGTCGAAGGCGGTCAGCTTGCTTTGGCCTTCGGCAGCAGCAGCGGTGAGAAAATATTTTTTCGGTGTCGGTAACATCAGTAAAACCTCCTGTTTTCACGGATTATGTAAATTGCACATGAATATTATACCAGACTTTATTAAAAAATAAATAGGAAAATAAAAAAGGTTGAAAAATCTAAGGAGGGACAGGTTTTGGAGAAAACGGTGATTGGTGTGTTCACTTCCCGGGACCGGGCTGAAAAAGCGGTAGATGAACTGAGGGCAGCAGGTTATGACCGGGAGATATCTATCCTGGCCAGGAACGCAGAGGAACCAAAAGACAAAGGCGCCACCGACTACGATGAAAACTCCGTGATGTTCGGCACCAGGGGTTCCATCGCCACAGGCGCCGCTACCGGCGGGGCTGCCGGCGCTATAGCCGGCCTGGCCATCGGCGCGGGCGCCCTGGCTATCCCCGGGTTGGGCGCGGTTATAGCCGCCGGCCCTATTGCCGGACTGCTTTCCGGCGCCGCCACCGGCGGCATTGCCGGGGGGCTGGTGGACTGGGGGATCCCCAGGGAACGGGGCGGCTTTTACGAGGGAGAAGTAAAGGAAGGCAATCTTATTGCCACTGTAAGAACCTCCGAAGATAAGACGGACAGGGCCGCTTCGGTTATGAAAGAAAACGGCGCCCGCAACGTGGAAATCCACTGAGCGGACCACGACCGGACACAAGCCTAAAACGCCCGTTCAACGGGCGTTTTTGTTTTTTCATCCAAAAAAATCCGCTTCCGGCAGGATTAAAGGTATAATTAATATAATAAGTTTATAAAGACTATTTTGGAAGGAGGCATCAGCCATGAACAAGGAGCAATTCAAAACTCAGGAACTGGTGGGTAAGCCCGTGATTTCACTGGGGGGAGAGGAACTGGGCACGGTAAACAAGGTGATTGTGGATCCGGGTTCGGTGTCGGTGGCCGGTTTCACCATTAATGTCAAAGGCCTTTTTAAAGGGGACAGGGCCCTGGAATTCAAGGCCGTCCACTCCTTCGGCGACTATGCGCTGACCATTGCCGACAGCGCCATGGTGGTCCCTTTGAATACCCTTCCGGCGCTGGAAAAACTGGCCCAATTCAGTAATATGTACGGAATGAAGGTTATCACCCCTTCCGGACACCTGGCCGGCGGGGTGGATGATTTTACTTTTGCCGCCGCTGACGGAAAAATCACCGGCTATATAATTTCCGGCGGCCTGATCAAAAACCTGATGCAGGGCCGGGCCGTTATTCCGGCTGACGGAATCGAAAAAATCGGTCCCGACCTGATTATCGCCAAAGACGGCATTGAACAGTATATTACAAAAGAAGAACCGGGGCTGCAGGAAAGTATCGGCAATCTGAAGGAAGATATTAACCTCTGGAAGGAAGACCTGAACAAAACCTGGGAAAAAACCCTCACAAGGGCCAGGGAACTTAGTAAAACTATCGGTGAGAACCTCAAGGAAGCCACGAAAGAAGGGCGGGGCAGGTCCAAAGAAATTATTGAAAAATCCGCCGAAATCCTGAATGAAAAAAAGAAAGATCTCAAAACCACTTACGAAGAGTGGTCCGAGCGTCTTAAAACACTGAAAAACAAACCGGAAAAACCGCTTTCTGAAGATGAACTGACGGCCCTGACCGGCCAGAAAGTGAGTAAAACCATCACTGATGACAATGGTGAGCCCATCATTAACCAGGATGAAGTCATAACCGGTGACACAGTCAGGCGGGCTGCGGCCGCAGGCCGGTTAAAGGAACTGCTGCTGGCCGCCGCCACCAGTGACGTCA
The DNA here is from genome assembly GCA_049324975.1 of Bacillota bacterium. Lineage (GTDB taxonomy): Bacteria > Bacillota > Thermincolia > Thermincolales > CAZWUW01 > JBMOPI01. The sequence goes on along the minus strand of JBMOPI010000017.1, from coordinate 9,967 downwards.
ACGAAAAGATCGAATCTATCGAGAAGGATATTTAGCATCAGTCTGCATGATAAACACCAGGATTTCCGCCACTACACGGTAAAGCTCGGGCGGGATTTCGTCACCCAGGTCAAGCTGCTCCAGGGCTTTTACCAGCACCGGGTCTTCCTTTACGGGGATGCCGTGCTCAACTGCCAGGGCGATGATTTTTTCCGCCACGGTGCCTTTTCCCTTGGCCAAAACCCTGGGCGCGGCCATGGTATCCTGGTCGTAGTTCAGCGCCACCGCGCGCGGGGTTTTACCGTCTTTATGAGCCATGTTCCCACCTCTTCAAACGGTGATGTCCACCTGATAAATGCCGCCCCGGTCAGTAACCGGGGCCAGAGCCGGGGGTGGGTCGTCTGCCCTGACCCGGCTCGGCAGCATCATAACATTGTAATCCAGTTGAGTTAATTTGGCCGTAAGGTCCGGCAGCCATTTTTCTATGGCCTGGCGGGCCTTTTCGCTTTCTGTCGAAAACCGGCAGTTAAGGTTCCGCCCGCTCAGCTGAACAGAGGCCTGTACAGTACCCAGCCCTTCGGTGGCAAGGGTTACATAAAGATGGCACCGGGAAAAATCGATGGCTTTCCCTTTATCTTCTTTGCGGTACTTTACCAGCATCTCCAGCGGGTAGTTTTTATCACCCGTCTGAAACATTGACTGCACCAAAAAAAGCCCTTCCTGCCCCGGCCCGGCAGGCCGCTGCAGCGTTTCGAGGGTGTTCAGCCGTTCCTGGACGGTATTTATTATTGTCTGCAGCGCTTTTTCCGGGGCAGCTTCCCCTTTGACGAGCCCCTGCAATTTGTTTAAAAGGGCATGAAGGTTCTCTTCGGGTGAGCCGGATTCATTTTTACCGGTCAGTCTTAAAAAGTCTTTTATCAAGGTTAAGGGGTCCCTATCTTTTGCCTGTACAGCATCTTTGAAAAACAAAACATCTTTTTCAGGCAATACATCTTTAGATGGTATGCTGTCTTTAATTTGTAAGACGGCTCCGGTTGTTATGCCCTCTTTTATCTGAAAGGCATCTCTGGGTGGTACGGCATCTTTTGTATGTATGGTCTCTTTGGCAGCCAAAGCCTCTCTTGCAGACAGAGCCTCTCTTGCAGACAGAGCCTCTTTGGGGACAGCGGACTCTTTCGCAGTGAAAACTTCACCGGCCGGCGCGGTATCTTTTGCCGCAGTAATAACCCTGGGCGATATATCGCTGCCCGTCGTTTCATTCGGCCGGGAAGCGCTTCCCGGAAGCGGTGCTCCTTTTACAGCTGCCGGTTCGCCGGCCTGGGTCCCGGTCAGCACTGACAGGACCTTTGCAAAAAACTGCGGCCTTAAATCCGGCGGAAGCCCTTCTGCTATGTCGGCCAGGGCAGCATAACCGGCCTGCCCCGTCGACAGGCCAAGCAGCCGTGGGACATCAGCCAGCCTGGCCTGGTTTTGGCCGGGACTGTCGGTATGATTTAAAATCATCTTTTCTATCAATGCAATGACCTTTTCCCCTAACGAACGCAGCTCCGAATCCGCGGGCAGCCGACGGACCAGGTCAGACAGCTGCTGTCGGAGATTAATCAGGGGTGCGCTTAAAAAATCCGGCTCTTTAAAAGCAGTTTTAATAAGTTCAAAATTTTTAACTGTAACAGGTATTTCCTGCTTATAGGCAAAGGTCAGCACATCCAGGTCGGCAGCTGCTGCCCCGGTTTTCTGGGCCAGTTGGCTTACAGCCTGCAGGTTCTCTTTGGTGACCGGCAGTTCCTGGCGGACCAATTCCCGTACTATTTGCTGATTTTTTTCTGTCAGGGGCAAACCAAGTCCCTGCAGCAGGCCGGTGACTGCCCGGCTGCCTTCATCACCGGAATTCCGCCCGTTATCAGGCAGGACCTTTAACAACACCCTGCCATCCCGTTCCCCTTCAACCATGCAGCGGATGCGTTCACCGGGATTCACCGGGGCCTCCAGCTGGGCCAGGAGAAATTTCCCCTGGTATGTCAGCAGAGCCTGGCTCCCTTCAACCTGCTTCACCAGGAGGCTGACAATCTGCCCCGGGGTAAGTTGAACGGTCTCCGTCCGGTCTATACTTCTGATAATTTGAGCTAAAATCTCATTAATCGGAATAGACATAGTATCCTCCCAAGGCGTCTTCCAGTTAAACCTTCCAGTGCGGCACCCTTTTCCGCCGGTACATCTCTTCCCCTCTTAAACACCGTAAATAATACAACAAATCGTCGGGTTCCGGATAAAACCGGCTCATCACAGGTTCGGTGTCGTGAAAAAGCTGCAGCGCCTCCAAAACATCCTGCAGTAAATTTTGATAACCTATTTCCAGTTCGAGTCCGGGTTCAACCAGCAGGTCAAAAGCCCACCAGCCAATATCTTCCCGGTCAGTTTTACCGGCCAGTAAATCATTAATTTTAGCGGCTACCATCTCTCTGGTTAACAGCAACACTCTTTCACCTCATCGTATTATTAGGCAAAAATGTTTAATTTTCCTGCAATATTAAAAAGGCTTCGCTGGCGCGAAGCGCCGAGTTAGCCTTTTTTATACCGCAGGCGCGTTATACTTTCCTATGGTGTTAAAAAGGCTTCGCTGGCGCGAAGCGCCGGCGTAGCCTTTTTTATACCGCAGTCGAGTTATACTTCCTATGGTGTAAAAAACCGGTCAAAATGACCGGTTATCTGCAAAGATGGTCGGGATGACAGGATTTGAACCTGCGACCTCACGGTCCCGAACCGTGCGCTCTACCAAACTGAGCCACATCCCGTAACGCAATAGATATCATACCACAATAACCCGGCCCTGTCAATCAGGCAAAAAATATGGTAACATAAGAAACAGTAGGGAGGACGTTTTGATGCAGCAGCTCAGAATAACTACTGACAAAAAGTACCTTATATGCCCCGATGCCATATGGGACGGTAAAGGCAGTAATTTAAACCAGGGGCATGCCGTTTATATAAAAAACGGGCGCATCAGCCAAATTACTGAACCGGCAGACGCTCAGGCCATTCCGCACGCAGAGATTATCCGCCTGCCCGGCATCACCCTTTTACCAGGCCTTATTGATTGCCACATCCACCTGGCTATGGATGGCCTGGATTTGCGGCAGGTTACCAAAGAATGGGATGAGCGCCCTGATTATACTGAAATGAGGGTGCGGGACGAACTGGCCGCTTACCTGCAGTGCGGCATTGTTGCTGTACGGGACGGCGGTGACAAAAACAACATCGGCCTGACGGCCAAAAAAACCACAGCCGCCGGCAGCCGGCCCGGGCCGCGGGTGACAGCCACCGGACAGGCGGTTTACAGAAATGGGAGATATGGCGCTTTTCTTGGCCCCGGTATCAGCGACATAAAAGAAACCGCCGGGGTCGTCCGGAAACTGGCTGCCGACGGTGCAGACCAGTTGAAAGTAGTGGTTTCCGGTCTGGTGAGCTTCAAGAACTTCGGGATAGTGGGGGCGCCCCAGTTCACCGTAAAAGAACTTGCCTGGATTGTTGAAACCAGTCATGCTTGCGGCCTCAAAGTGATGGCCCATGCCAGTTCCCGGGATGCCGTGGAAATTGCCGTATCGGCCGGGGTTGACTCCGTGGAGCACGGTTACTTTTTGTCTGACCATTCTATTGAAGAGATGGCCCGGCGCGGCACCGCCTGGGTCCCCACGCTGGCGCCCCTCGGCAATCTGCTGAAAAACAACTGCGTCCCATACACCGGCGCTGACCTGGATGTAATCAAACGCACACTCGAAATACAACAGCGGCAGCTAGTTAAGGCCGCTGCCGCCGGTGTTTTGCTTGGTATCGGTACCGATGCGGGGGCCAACATGGTCCCGCACGGCGCTTCTTATTTTGATGAACTGAACTTCTACCGGGATGCCGGTGTAGATCAACTCAAAATCCTGCAGGCAGCAACCAGGGACGGGGCCAAAATCACAGGCCTGGACCATGTAATGGGCACTATAGAACCAGGCCGGGAACCGTATTTAATAGGGGTAAAAGGCAAGCCGCTGGACTCACCGGCGCCCCTTGGAGACCCGGTCTTTATCTGCCTGCCGGCCGTTTAGTTAAGTAAGTTAACTGCTTACCGGCACTTAAACTTTTTACCGGCGGCGCGGACCCTTTTTCCTCCGGCCCGGGTCTTATTACAGTCGCCATCCGGCTTTTCTTGGCACCGGTCGCTCCAAACCCTGACAAAAGCATCAACCACAGCGGGATCATACTGGATGCCCCGCTGTTTTTTTATCTCCTCTACGGCCCAGGCCACCGTCTGTGCCTTCCGGTAAGGCCGGTTGGACGTCATGGCGTCAAAGCCGTCGGCCACCGCCAGCACCCTGGCAGCCAGCGGGATGTCTTCACCGGCCAGACCGTCCGGATATCCTCCGCCGTTATACCATTCGTGGTGATGGTATATAAGGGGAATAATTTTTTTAAAACCCCTGATCGGCGCCAGTAAATTGGCCCCAACGATAGGATGCAGCCTGACCACACTCATTTCATCGTCAGACAATTGGGTAGGTTTATTCAGGACATCAGGCTGGACATGAATCTTACCTATATCATGGAGGTATCCGGTTAACCTGATGTATTCCTGGTCCCTTTCCGACAATTTCATCTCCCTGGCAATCTCCACGGCAAAGTTGGCTACCTGGCGGCAGTGTTCCCAGGTATAGCGGTCCCGGGCATCCAGCAGGTTGATGAGCAGCTTAATAGTGTCGAAAAAGGCCTTCTCTGAAGCCGTAAATTCCTTTTCCAGGTTGGAGAATTCAGACAGATAATGCTCTGTCTTGTTTTTTACATTACGCTTTACCCGGTACATGGCTTTGTCGGCTTTGTCCACCAGCTGCTTAGCGCCCACGGCGTCGTCCGGGAAAGTGGAAATCCCGATGGAAGCGGTAATGCTGAAGCTGTGCTTGCTTTCCGGGTCCTGGTAAACCGTCTGGGATATCCTTTTGCGGATTCTTTCAGCAATATGATAAGCCCGGTCCTTTTTGGCGCCGTTGAGGATAACGGCAAACTCATCGCCCCCGTAACGGGAAATGATATCGTCATTCCTCACACTGTCTATAAGGATACCGGCCGTGTTCTTTAAAATTTCGTCCCCCAGGATATGGCCGAATTTATCATTGTAAAATTTAAAATCATCCAGGTCGATCATAACCAGAGAAAATTTCTGATTACGCTTGCGCGCCTTTTCTATGTACCTGTCCAGCGCCTTTAAAAAATAATTATGGTCATATACGCCGGTCAACCCGTCAGTGCAGGCCAAAAGTTCAGTCCTTTCGAAAAGGTCCGCATTCATCACTGAAATACCGATTTGATTGGCCAGCGTGTCCAAAAACTCCAGGTCTTTTTCGTTATAAAAATCTTTGATTTTACTGTAAACCGAAATGGCCCCGATTCTTTTGTCTTTAATAATAATGGGCACAGCCATCAGCGACTTGGCTCTCGTAACCTTGTTCAGTTCTTTTGACACATACGGATTATTCCGTATGTTGTTGATCAAAAGCTTGCGTCCCTCTTTGATAGCGTGGAAGGGCAGGGTATTTTCTATCTTGATGTCCCGCTGGAAAATCTGGTGTCCGTACAACCCGCTCACAAAAAACTCGTTGGAAGCCTCGTCATAGAGGAACAGTCCGCATCCCTCCGCCCGGAACATCTCCCCTACCATCTGAACAGCCCTGGGAATAATAAAATCCAGCTTTAAGGAGGAATTTAAGAGGTTGCCTAATTGATGGACCGCCTCCAGTTCACTGTATAATTCCTGGTTCCTGATGGCTGTAGCGCAAAGCTCTTCATAAAGCTCCTTGTTTTTAAAGGCCATGGCCGAAGCTTCGTTCAATTCATCACCGACAATCAACCCGGTAACGGCAAGGTTAAAATGAACGGAAACCCCCTCGTTGCTCACGCCCTGCTCGCCGTATGAACAGCAGCCCGCCAGGTTGGATTTTTTCAGCACCCGCCGCAGGTTTTCAAGCACCGGATGAATCTGTTCCCCCAGAATTTTTACCCGGTGTACAGAAGAAAACATTATCCCGGCCGCAGGCCTGGTGATTTTATACCGCCGCAGGGCCTTGGCCATATTATCGGCGGCTGAGTTAAAAAGCTTTTCCTGTTTTGTTTCCATGATGTAAAGATTGGAATGGGGGAAGGGCTTGCGCAGGCATTTGATACCGCCTTCCGGAGTAATATCCGCACCGATAAGCAGGAAGTAATTGCCAAAGGCATCCCTGATACCGAAGGGGTTTTCCAGAAAATATTTTTGCGGCTCCTCCTTAAGGTTCTGCACAGAAACTCCAATCATGCCGGCAAAATATTCCGCAGCAGGACGGTGGTACAGCTCTTTTATCACATAGCCGTCCACCGCCGTAATCAAAGCCTGTTTACCGGAAGGCTCATAGTCGTGGGTGGTGGCAATGCCGAATTTCAGGTGGGTTTCCACGAATGCCGCCACAAATGCGTTGGTGTATACCTGCCCGTTGCAGAACTGGTAGGTTTCCTGCCATTTACAGTCATCCGCCGCACAGGCGCCGACAATGGGCAGCGGGTTTAAAGCGCTTTTGCGCAGGAACTCAATGACGTCGTAATTAAAAGAATGGGTGGTTTTAGTGGCGCCAGGCAAAAAAGTCAGGGCAAAAGCCCGCCTGGCAAAGTCCACATCCAGCTGGCCGGACTTGGTTTCCCTGGGCCTGGCGTCAAAAAACTCCTGGGCGCCGGCCTGGGCAACAGCCTCCAGTACCGCCCGGGAATAGTCGATGTCAACTCTCCGGCCGACTCCTGTCCTTACAGAAATGTAAGGTGAGGCCATTACAGCCACCGTTACCGATCCTTTATGCAGACCGTTGCAGAATTCACCGGCCGTGGAGCATCCGACCATAGGAATGTCGCCGGTAACCTCCGTAACCCCGGCCAATACCTGGGGCATATCATATTGGACAGACGAAAAAACCATGACCAAACTACCTTTGAACCTGGTAATCTGGTTCATGGCCTGTCGTGCTGCCGTTAACCCAGCTTGATATGATTCTTTGTTTTGGGCATAAGCCGCGCCAAATTCTATGTATTTCCCCATACTAACCACCATTATTCAAAATTCACATATTAAATACGCCATTTTTTGTAAAAAATCCTCCTTATGTCCAATTTTTTTTATTTTTACAATTCTTCTAGGTAACTGCGCAGGTCGATGAGATGCATTTTCTCCTCTTCCAGCAGCTTACTCAAAGTATTACGCGCTTCTTCCGAAGTGACATTCTGATAAAGTTCCTGGTAAAACAGGATAGCGTCCTTTTCCGCCTGGATACCCACCGCCAGTGCCTGCTGCGCAGTGGTAATGCCGGCCAGCATATTCTCACCCGGCTCTTTCGCGGGAAAAACAGTGCTTTCCAGTATAGACTTGATGTACTTTGCCACAGCCGGGTCGAAGACATTGTCTTCCTCTTTCTCCCCGGCAAATAACCGGCGGAATATCTGGGCATGTTCCTTTTCTTCTTCAGCCAGTTTTATAAAGGTCTGACTGATTCTTTGCTCCCTGAAATTTTCAGCTGCCCTGGTGTAGAAAGCCACCCCTCTTTCCTCTATAGCCACCGCCATCCGGGCTATATCTTTGCCGGTAAGGACTGATGCTGCCATAAAGCACCTCCACTTAATTTTAAAACTAGTGTTTGTTTCCGGGCAGGATTTAATTCCTGCCCCGGGACCGGATACAGCCCGAATTAAAAAGGCTTCGCTGGCGCGAAGCGCCTGCGTTAGCCTTTTTTATGCCGCAGGAGCGCCATTTCATTCCCGGGGTATAAAAACTCCAAAAAAGCTTAAGCTAAACTAGGGACATGTAATAACGCAAAAGCGAGGTGGCCTATGGAAATCCAGGAAAAAACGTCACAGCACCAATCACAACCTGACCTTGTCAACCTCTGGGAACAGATGGGCGCCTCCACCGGCAGCCTCATTGGCAGGTTTATCGGACTCAATGCCAAGCTGGGCCTGGACGCACTGAAGAGTCTGCATACCGCCATGCCCGATGCGGAACCGGGTATCCGTTCAAAGGTATGGACCGAAATGGGCCGGTCTTACGGGGAATCCCTGGGCTATACCTTAGGCCTGGCCATGGACGGTTTTATCAAATCCGTGGATAATTCACTGGTCCGTCCCCTGGTAGAGGCCGACGGACAAAACAGGCCGGATAATCAATAGTAATACGCAAAAACCGCCTGGCGTAATGCAGGCGGTTTATAGTATGTCAACTGTTGGGCGAACTTCCCGGTACCCCGGTAAAGGGTGGGTTTACCATATACTGCCGGCCGGCCGCAGTTTGGGCGCTGCCCGTTGGCTGCGTATTTCCCGCTACCTGTGTATTGGCCGGGCCCATCGCCATCATAGGGACAGGCATGATCATGGGAGGAACCGGCATCATCAGCGGGGGTACCGGCATCATGGCCGGCGGTGCGGGCATCATTCCCGGCGACATAGGCATCATCATGGGTTGCCCGGGTATCATCGGCATTGGCGCAGGCACCATCGCCGGCGGTGTGGGTACAGGCATTGGCGGCATGGCCGTTACAGCCGGCGGGGTAGGCATCATCATTGGCGGTACGGGCATGAACATCGCCGCCGGGAACATGGAAGACTGTCTTTTGTTATTGTTCTGTCTCATCATACCGGTTCACTCCTTTGAGATGTTCTTTAATATAGCTGTCTCCCGAAGTGCACACGGTTATGACAGGAAATAACAGGTCAACGGTTTTAAAACGAGGTTCTGAACTCCGCATTTACTTGTACTAAAGGCTGCCAATAACAAAGCTCCGTAATGAACCTCGTTATTAATACCGTTGACCTTCGTATTAAAATCTTATTTAAATTTTATCATTAAACCAATGACAGTTATTACAATAAACCTTATTTTTGAATAGCGGCCCGCCGGACTTATCGCCTTTGGGCGGGTTCAGGTCGTGGCAGACAAAGCAGTTCTGAGTTGTTTTCTCTTTGGCCGTCCGGCCGTGAATGGCCCGGAAATTGGCAGGTTCATGGCTCTCAGGTTTTTGCAGGTGGCAGTTGGCGCAAAAACTGTTGGCCCGGATATATCCCGGCAGGGTGGTATTCAGCAGGTCCACCGGTTGTCTCAATGTATATACATGGCAGAGGTTGCATGGTTTAAAATCCTGACGGGCAGACAGGCCGTGCTTGCTCTTCCAGGCTGCCGGTTTATGGGAGGCGGGAATGGGATAATTGGAGTGACATAAGGAACAGGTAGTGGAAACACGGCGTTCCCCGTGGCAGTCCAGGCAGATTTCCATTCGTGGCGTCGTATTACGGAAATCCATTTGTTCATTAGCCGTAGCCGGGGTCCAGTCCGCCGGACTGATCTTTTTCGTCACCCCGCGTTCAATAATCCGGCCATGGGCAACACCGGCATGGCAGGTTACACAGGCAACGCCTTTCTTCTCGTGAGTGGCATGGGGGATTATCGTATCGGAAGTGGCCGACACCCGCCTGTTTTCCATGGCGTGGCACTCTTTGCAGACACTGTCCGGCACCGGTGTTTTGATTTTCATTTCTTTAGGCTCACTGTCAGCCCTATACAACAGCACTTCCCTGACCAGGCGGCCGCGGTATTTGAAAAAACTGCCCAGACCCGGCTCCCGGTGACAGACCTGGCACTGGAACTGGGAGTGACCGGAAGCTTCCCAGGTCAGGACCTCGGGCCGCATGGCATGGCACCTGGCACAATACCCGGCCTCGTCACCCCGGGCAACCGGCATAAACATCCACCAGGCCAGCCAGAGCAACCCTAAACCAAATAAAAGCACTGCAAATTTGGCGTATTTGGGCAATTTATGCATAGTAAAGCCCCACTCCTTGTTCAAATGGGCACAAATATCTGGCCTCATTATAACACCGGAGTGGGGCGCGGTCATGTCCCAAATAGCATGTACTTTTGTACTAACTCACCTGGGTCAGGTCTACC
>JBMOPI010000016.1:0-15795 GCA_049324975.1 Bacillota bacterium | reverse complement strand
CCGGGGCTACCAGGCGGAAGGGTTACACGGCGACCTGACCCAGATCCAGCGGAACCGGGTGATGAAAAAGTTCCGGGAAGGCGGGGTGGAGATCCTGGTTGCCACCGATGTGGCAGCCAGGGGACTGGATATAGAAAACGTCAGTCATGTCATCAATTACGATATCCCCCAGGACCCTGAATCATATGTGCACCGCATCGGCCGCACCGGCCGGGCCGGTAAAACCGGGATGGCCATATCTTTTATTGTCCCCCGGGAATACCGCCAGCTGCGGTTGATTGAAAAGATGATCAATACCCGGATTAAAAAGCAGAAGCTGCCTACTTTGGCCGACATCTTTGAAGTCAGGAAAGAACAGATCGTCGAACGGCTGATAAATGTCATTGAAAGCGGCCAACTGGGCCACTACTATGATATTGTGGAACACATGGCCGATCAATACAATACCATGGAAATCGCCGCTGCGGCCTTAAAGATAGCCCTTGACCTGGAAGAACCCGGTGAAGAGCGGGAAGAGCATGGTGAAACCGATTTCGGCGATACCGGCGCGGAACCGGGCATGGTCCGGCTGTTTATGAATATCGGGCGGGAAGATGAGATGCGTCCGCCGGATATTGTCAAAATCATTGCCGAGGAAGCCGGCATCCCGGGGAAAATTATCGGCGCCATCAGGATTTTTGACCGTTTTACCTTTGTTGAAGTACCGAAGGAAGCTGCGGAGCGGGTAATGTATTCCCTGGATAAAAACACGATTAAAGGCAGGCGGGTGCACGTTGAACCTGCCAAACGGAAAAACCGCTAAGAAAAAAATGGTAAAAAAGTAATTGACAGCACATTGGTCGCGGAGTATAATTAAACCATAAACCGAACAAATGTTTGAGGGGGATGGAGATGTCGGACAAGCAAAAAGCGCTGGAGATGGCCCTGCACCAGATTGAGAAGCAGTTTGGCAAAGGGTCCATCATGAAGCTGGGGGAAGCCTCGGCCAAGATGAATGTTGAGGTTATCCCGACAGGGGCCTTGACGCTGGATGTGGCTTTAGGTATCGGGGGTGTGCCCAGGGGCCGGGTGATTGAGGTATATGGTCCTGAGTCGTCAGGGAAAACCACCGTTGCGCTGCATATAGTCGCCGAAGCCCAGAAAACGGGTGGTGCGGCGGCATTTATCGACGCCGAACATGCCCTGGATCCTGTATATGCCCGGAACCTGGGGGTTGATATCGACAACCTGCTGGTTTCCCAGCCGGATACGGGGGAGCAGGCCCTGGAGATTGCCGAGGCGCTGGTGCGTAGCGGGGCTGTGGATGTGGTTGTGGTGGATTCGGTAGCCGCCCTGGTGCCACGGGCCGAGATTGAGGGAGAGATGGGTGACGCCCATGTCGGACTGCAGGCCCGGCTGATGTCCCAGGCCCTGCGGAAACTGACCGGGGCCATCAGTAAATCCCGGACTACGGCAATTTTTATCAACCAGATCAGGGAAAAAGTTGGCGTTATGTTTGGCAACCCGGAGACGACTCCCGGCGGCCGGGCGCTTAAGTTTTATGCTTCTGTCAGACTGGAAGTGCGTAAAACCGAAACCCTGAAACAGGGCAGCGATGTTGTCGGCAGCCGGACCAGGGTAAAGGTGGTCAAGAACAAAGTTGCTCCTCCCTTCAAGCAGGCTGACTTTGACATCATGTACGGCGAAGGGATTTCGCGGGAAGGGACCATCATCGATATCGGTTCCGACATGGACATCATCGAAAAGAGCGGCGCCTGGTATTCTTATAACGGGGAACGTCTCGGCCAGGGCCGGGAGAATGCTAAGGACTACCTGCGCGAGCATAAGGATATTGCCAGGGAAATTGAAAACAAGATCCGCCAGGCCCTTAATGTCGGTGAGGTTAACAACACAGCCGCTACTGCGGACAATGCTAACGAAGAGGCCAGATAAACCAAATGGAAACGGAATTTGACCGGGCCAGGGAATACGTATACCGGCTGTTGACCCTGCGTCCGCGGACAGAAAAGGAAATTATCCTTAAGATGAAGCGCAGGGGGTTTTCCGAAGATGACATCACCGGTGTGATTAACCTCTTAAAAGATTACGGATATATAAATGACACCGATTTTGCCAGGATGTGGGTTAAAAACCGCTGTCAGCTGAAGCCCATGGGTAAGCGCCGTCTATACGAGGAATTGTACCGGAAAGGCGTTTCAAAGGAGAATATAGAAACATCACTAAGCCGTCTTACACCGGACATAGAATACGGCATGGCCAGGAATATCATTGACAGGAAATTAGCCAAAGGCAGCCAGGAACCTCGTAAACTATACTCCTTTTTGCTCCGTCGCGGCTTTTCCCACGAAATAGTGCATAAGATTATCTCGGAACTGGGTGAAGAAGCACTGGAGTAAGTCGCCCGCCATCTTGACAGATAGTCCAAAAACCTTTAAAATATAGATTGGGAGAAACTAGAATTAGATTTTTACTACCATTATTTACGGGTTCTTATATATTATCTATTTCCTCATTATTAAAAAAATCGTTCAACCGTGAGGATATGTGTAAATATAAGAGAATATTGGCAACTAAAGTAATTTTTTTGCCCGTAGTCAGACAACAGGATAATGGTAGAAAAGATCTGTTCGACCGAGTTTCACTCGGTTTTTCTTTATTTACAAAGAAAAATAACTGAACTAAAAATGGATTAGGAGGTGAATGATATTAACACCGGAAATGTTGTATTAATTGCGGCAGTGGTAGGAGTAATAACTTTTGTGGCCGGATATTTTATCCGCAAGTCCCTGGCTGAAGCCAAAATTGCATCTGCTGAAGAAGCTGCCAAAAGAGTACTTGAAGAAGCGGAAAAAGCGGCCGAGGCTAAGAAAAGGGAAGCTGTTCTGGAAGCTAAGGAAGAGGTTTTAAAATTACGCAATGAGGTGGAAAGGGAAAACCGGGAACGCCGCAGCGAGCTGCAGCGCCAGGAACGCCGGCTGGTTCAGAAGGAAGAATCCCTGGACCGGAAAATAGAATCCATCGAACGTAAGGAGGAAACCCTCACCAACAAAGAGGCTGAGATTGAATCCGTCAAGACCAGCTTACAGGAACTCCATACCAAACAGGTTGCTGAATTGGAAAGGCTCTCCGGTTTGACTTCTGATGAGGCCCGGGAACTTTTGCTCCGTAACATCGAAGAAGAAATCAAACATGAAGCAGCGATGTTGATTAAGGAGATAGAAACCCAGGCCAAGGAAGAAGGGGAGAAAAAAGCCAAAAACATTATTGCCCAGTCAATTCAGAGGTGTGCTGCCGACCATGTTGCCGAGACAACGGTAACAGTGGTAGCGTTACCCAATGATGAGATGAAAGGCCGGATTATCGGGCGTGAAGGGCGTAACATCAGGACCCTGGAAACCCTCACCGGTATTGACCTGATAATTGATGATACTCCGGAAGCGGTTATCCTGTCCGGGTTTGACCCAATCCGCCGGGAAGTTGCCCGGATAGCGTTGGAAAAACTCATTCTTGACGGCCGGATTCACCCTGCCCGGATTGAGGAAATGGTGGAAAAAGCCCAGAAAGAAGTGGAAACCCAATTGCGGGAGACCGGTGAACAGGCTACTTTTGACACCGGGGTACACGGTCTGCACCCCGAGCTGGTCAGACTGCTGGGCCGGTTGAGGTTCCGTACCAGTTACGGTCAGAATGTACTCAAGCACTCTATTGAGGTTTCCCACCTGGCAGGGATGATGGCTGCGGAGTTAGGAGTAGACGTGGTCCTGGCCAAAAGGGCCGGTTTGCTGCATGACATCGGCAAGGCCGTTGACCATGAAGTGGAAGGGCCGCACGTTGTGATCGGCGCCGACCTGTGCAAAAAGTATAAAGAATCTCCCGAAGTGATTCATGCCGTGGCTGCTCATCACGGAGACGAAGAACCTAAAACCATTGAAGCTGTTTTGGTCCAGGCTGCTGACGCGGTATCCGCCGCACGGCCGGGTGCCCGCAGGGAAACCCTGGAGTCTTATATCAAGCGGCTGGAGAAACTGGAAGGCATTGCCAACTCGTTTGAGGGTGTGGAAAAATCCTTTGCCATTCAGGCCGGGCGCGAAGTCCGGGTAATGGTAAAGCCCGAAAAAATTGATGATCTGGCATCTGTTCGTTTGGTAAGAGATATCGTCAAAAAGATTGAAGAAGAGCTGGAATACCCGGGCCAGATTAAGGTTATGGTCATCAGGGAAACCAGGGCAGTCGAATATGCCAAGTAAGAAAGCAACGACCTCTGAAAAGAGGTCGTTTTCTATATTTTGGCAGCTGTTTTTTTTTATAATTATCGTGTCAGGAGGAGGATTTGTGAGCAAGGGTAAAGAATTTATGATAGAATATCACTAGTGAGGTGGCATAAATGACTTTGAAGCTGAAGAACAAGCAGGATACCGACTACTCCGACAGCATTGGTTTACTAATCTCTATACTTGTAAGATATCCCGAAGTGGGTACAATAAATTTTGATCCCAAACAGCAGGACCTGAAGTTTACCTTTATTTTCTCCAGGGTACTGGACGAAAAGGAACTGGCAAATTTCAAATCGGAACTTGTTCAGGTAATTGAAACATATAACTATCTGGAGGGCAAGGAGATAAGTATCGCCGACGTTAATCACCAGTTTTGTGACAATTTTACCATGTTGGAAGTGCGACGGGATGTCAATACCCTGACCCAGGACGAGATTGCGCTGATTATTGACCTTGTGGACAGGTGCTTTAAACAGAACCTGGTAGCTGACCAAAACGAGTACATGATGGAAGAAGACCTGATTATGCAGGAAGAACTTATTGAGCATATGTTGGAAAACCTTAAATCGGCTTCTCCCGAACGCAATCTGATCGCCTTTCGGGAAGAAGGCCGGGTCCTGGTTTTCAATAAGTGATTGGAGGCTCGCGGGTGCGGATTCTTTTTATCGGGGATATCGTGGGCAAGCCTGGCAGGAATGCCGTTAAAGAAACCCTGCCCGGTATCAAAAGGGAGCTAAATATCGATTTCATAGTTGCCAATGGGGAAAACGCCGCAGGCGGCAACGGTATTACCAGGGAAATCGCAACGGAACTACTGGCTTACGGCGTTAATGTGCTGACCATGGGTAACCATGTATGGGACAAAAAAGAAATTTACACTTTTATAGAAAAGGAACACCGTATCCTGCGTCCGGCCAACTATCCTCCCGGTACTCCCGGAACCGGCGCCCGGGTTTTTAAAACCGGTGACAGCGTTAAAATCGGGATTATTAACCTGTCCGGCCGGGTTTTTTTGTCTAACCTGGACTGCCCTTTCCGGTCAGCTGACCTGTTACTGGAAAAGATCAGGCAGGAAACACCGGTCATTCTGGTTGATTTCCACGCTGAGGCCACATCGGAAAAGATTGCCCTGGGTAATTACCTTGACGGCCGGGTTAGTGCCGTGGTGGGGACCCATACCCACGTACAGACCGCGGATGAAACCATCCTGCCCCAGGGTACGGGATACCTTACTGACGTTGGGATGACCGGCCCCGGCAACGGAATTATCGGTGTAAAAAAGGAACTGGTCATCGAAAAATTCCTTACACAGCAGCCGGTTCGTTTTGAAACAGCTGCCGGCCCCTACCAGTTCAACGCCGTCGTGGTTGAAGTGGACGAACTGACCGGTACCTGCCGGGATATCAGGCGGATAATGAATTTTGAATAAATGCAAATTGTCCGAATCTTTTCGAAAAGATTTATCACCAAAAAGAGGAATTTTTAGTTAATTATCGAATATATAGGTATATAAAAGATAACGGTTACTTAAAAGGACTTTACAATTAAGGAGGTTATGAACATGGCCGAAGTGTTGAAAGTATCAGCAAAGTCTAATCCAAATTCTGTTGCAGGTGCCTTGGCAGGAGTACTCAGGGAACGGGGAGGTGCCGAGATTCAAGCTATCGGAGCAGGTGCTTTAAACCAGGCAGTTAAAGCAGTAGCGATTGCCAGAGGATTCGTAGCGCCCAGCGGTGTTGACCTGATTTGTATCCCTGCTTTCACCGATATTATGATTGACGGTGAAGAACGGACCGCTATCAAACTGATTGTTGAACCCCGTTAATATATTGTTTAAACGGTTAATTGCATCAATAATATAATGGATGACTCTCCAACCTGTTTGTTCAATGTGAATAAACAGGTTTTTCCGTCATATAATTAATTGATTTCACTGTTGACGGGGAGGGTTAGACATTAACAGGGATGTTTTTTCACTGCACAACAGCTGCACTGTTGTGGACCTGCATTGTGATACATTGCTGGACCTGGCAGATGGCCGGCGGTCCTTGGCCGGGCATAGTTTAACCGGTCATGTTGACCTGCCCAGGTTAATGAAGGGCAATGTAAGAATCCAGTTTTTCGCGGCTTTTATTCAATCTGCATATAAACCGGAAAGGTCGCTTAAAAGGGTATTACAGCTGATTGATGTATTTTACCGGGAATTGGATACATGCAGGGAACAGGTTGTAACCGGACTGTCCTACAGGCAAATTGCAAGGGAGCTAAAAAACAACAAATTGATTGCCATCCTGGGGATAGAGGGTGGCGAGGCCCTGGCCGGCCAACTGGCTGTGCTGAGAATGCTCTACTGCCTTGGGATAAGGACCCTTGGACTGACCTGGAACCAGCGCAACGAACTGGCTGACGGTGTTTGGGAACAGCATACCGGCGGTGGGCTGACTGCTTTTGGCCGGGATGTGGTCAGGGAAATGAACCGGCTTGGCATGATTGTCGACCTGGCGCATATTGCCGAGTCCGGTTTCTGGGATGTCCTGCGCTTTTCACAGGATCCGGTAATGGTTAGTCATGCCAACTGCTATGCCGTGTGCCCACACCCGAGGAACCTCAAAGACGACCAGATTAAGGCCCTGGCTGATCACGACGGTTTAATGGGGTTAACTTTTGCCCCGGAATTCATCTGTAGTGAAGGGGCCGGCATTGAGCAGTTCCTGGCCCATATCGATCATGTCGCCGGCCTGGTTGGCACCGGGTGTATCGCCATCGGTTCGGATTTTGACGGAATCGGGGAAACACCACAGGGTCTTGAGGATGCAGCAAAATTTATCAATATTACGCAAGGACTGCTGGAAAGAGGATATACTGAGGAAGAAATAAAAGGCATCCTGGGCGGCAACGCCATAAGATTAATACAAAAAGTCATGCGCTAAAAACAGGAGGTTTTTATGGACAAGTCCCGTCGTATTGCCGGCCTCTGCTCGGCGGTTTTTGCGGAGATAGATGTTTTAAAAGAAAAGGTGGCGGCCAGGGGGATGGAGATTATCAACCTGGGCATCGGCAGCCCTGACCAGCCGCCGGCACGCCATATCAGGGAAGCGCTCATTAAAAGCATGGAGAAGCCGGAAAATTACGGTTACCCTACATCCAGGGGCACGGTTAAGCTCAGGACAGCGATTTCTGAATGGTACGGGAAACGATTTGGGATTTATCCGGACCCGGAGCATGAGGTATTGGTCCTGATGGGTTCTCAGGACGGGCTGGGACACCTGCCTTTGGCCTACATTAACCCGGGGGATATTGCCCTGGTCCCGGACCCGGGTTATCCCATCTATCATGCTGCCATTACACTGGCTGATGGGCAGCCCTATTATATGCCCTTAACGGCGGAGAACGGCTTTCTGCCGGACCTGGACAAAATCCCGGCGGAAACCGCCCACAAAGCCAAGGTCATGATTCTGAACTATCCGAACAATCCCGTGGCCGCCGTAGCCCACCGGGATTTTTATGAAAAAGTTGTGGCTTTTGCCAACCATTACAGGATTCTGGTAATCCATGACGTGGCTTATTCGGAACTTGCTTTTGACGGGTTTAGGCCGATGAGTTTCCTGGAAATACCGGGAGCTAAGGAGGTTGGCGTGGAATTCCATTCCGTGTCCAAAACCTATAACATGGCCGGCTGCCGTCTCGGCTTTATGGTCGGGAACAGGGGGGCTGTGGAAGCTTTGGCCCGAATCAAGTCAAATATCGATTACGGTGTTTTTTTGCCGGTACAGGAGGCCGGTATTGCCGCTTTAACCGGCCCGCAGGACATTATCCGGCAAAATGTCGAGACCTATCAGCGGAGAAGGGACATGCTTGTCGACGGGCTGGCGAAAATCGGCTGGCCGGTGGATAAACCCAGGGCCACCATGTTCCTTTGGGCCAGGCTGCCCAAAGGCTATACGTCTTCCGTCGCCTTTGCCCGGGAATTATTGGAAAAGACCGGTATTGTAGTGGTTCCCGGCGTTGCCTTTGGCGAAATGGGCGAGGGATATGTGCGGATTGCCCTGGTCCAGGATGACGAAAAGATTGCGCAAGCCCTCCGGAATATAAAAGAAAAGTTTGAGTTTGGCAATGTCTAAACAGCAATATTTACGCATATAATACTGTTAGAAGATTCTGGGAGGGATACCTTTGGAGGATAAATCAGTCCAACAGCTGGAAGAGAGAATTCAGGAACTGGAAGAAAAGATCGACCACCTGAGATTCAGCCGTCGGGTACTGATGAACTTAATTGAACGACTGGAAAGGGAAAAGTGGGGGTCACTGGCCAAGCTGGAGAGGGAAAACAAGAAACTGCAGCTGAACAATACCAAGTATGCCAGGTCTTTGTGGCGCAAGAACAGACAGATTATGGAGCTGGAGATAAAATTGCAGAAATCTGGCTTATTTGAAAAGCTGAACTGACAAAAAAGTTATCCACAACTTTATTCACAGTGGCCATATATTTGTGAATAATCAGAAAATTTTACACGTTTATTACAATTCGACAAAAGAGAACCTTGCGGTTCTTTTTTCTTTACAAACCTATAATAAGTTGACAAAAAATAATTAAAACCGGCAGGAATAGTTTTTAATTCCAGGTAAATACTACTAGCGGATTCAGAAAGTATTGCTAAAAAAGGTATTTCACTGGTATAATGAACTTGTACAAATACGTAAACCCGGAGGTAATGGATGATTCTGAAAAAGCAAAGGTTTGGCAAGGCAATTGCGACTTTGGCTGTTGTAATAGGAATCATTGTCTTTGCGTTCTCAAGTGCACAAGATAAAAGCGTTAATAAAGATACTAAAACCCTTCAGACGACAGATGCTTTCGCACAAGAACAGGAGACTGAGTCAACTGCAAC
Organism: Bacillota bacterium; assembly: GCA_049324975.1. GTDB lineage: Bacteria > Bacillota > Thermincolia > Thermincolales > CAZWUW01 > JBMOPI01. The sequence goes on along the minus strand of JBMOPI010000016.1, from coordinate 6,632 downwards.
TGCGGCACCCACTGCCGGGGACTCCACGGATGATGCAGGAAACGCTGCAGCGCCGGCGCCTACTGTCAAAAAGCCGGCCAGGGATTTTATGTATACTGTAAAAAACGGCGATACATTATATGATTTGGCTTTGACTTACGGTGTTTCAGTAGACGACATAAAATACGCCAATAACCTCACATCGGACAACCTGCGGCTGGACCAGCGGCTGTCGATACCTGCCTCCGGCCGGATAAAAGCCGAAAAGCCGGCACGGCATGTCGTTTCCGCAAAACCAAGGAAGGTTTACCAGGTAGCTTCCAGAAGCAGCGGCCGGATAGTCGGGGAACTGGTGGCCTGGGAAACAGCTGCCAAGTTGTTTGCTATCGGCGAAACCGCTACCGTTATTGATGTCGAAACAGGCTTATCATTCCGCATCAAAAGGAAAGGCGGCCACAATCATGCCGATAACGAACCTCTGACCGCAGAGGACAGTGCTGTGATGAAAAAGATTTATGGCGGCAGCTGGAGCTGGAACCGGCGGGCCGTAGTACTTAAGGTTGGCGACAGAAAAATCGCTGCCTCGATGGCCGGGATGCCTCATGGCAGTGAGAATATTTCAAATAACGACTTTTCGGGTCATTTCGACATCCACTTTAAAGGCAGTATGACCCATGGTTCGGAATACACCAAAACCCGCACGCCGGTTGTTGACAGTCAGCACCAGGCGATGGTAAGAAAAGCCGCCGGGTTATAAAAAAGCCAGCATCTTTCTGTCAGGGGAAGATGCTTCTCTTTTATTCACAAACATTTTATCACTCCGTCGCTGAAAGGATTGTTTTTTTATCATGGATAGAAAACTGATTGAAGTTACCGGCGTTGTGCAGGGGGTGGGATTCCGCCCTTTCATATACGGACTGGCAGACGAATACAATTTGCGGGGATATATCGTCAACACTTCCCGGGGTGTGGAGATTGACGTGGAAGGGCCGGCTGCGGCTATTGAAAGGTTTATTGCCGGTATCCGCGAGAAAGCCCCGCCGCTGGCGGTAATCGATGACATTGCCTGGCAGCGGCTGCCTGCCGTTGGGTACAGTACTTTTGAAATAAAAGAGAGTGTGGAAGATCCGGACCGGTTGGTGCCGGTGGCCCCGGATACCGCCACCTGTCCGGAATGCCGGCGGGAACTGCTGGATCCGGGAGACCGGCGCAACCGGTACCCCTTTATAAACTGCACCAACTGCGGCCCGCGGTTCACCATTATTACCGGGGTGCCTTACGACCGGCCCAAAACAACTATGCGGGAATTTACCATGTGCCCCGACTGTTCTGCTGAATACAGGGACCCGGCAGACCGCAGGTTTCACGCCCAGCCCAATGCCTGCCCGGTCTGCGGCCCAAGGTTAATGATAACGGACCGGGAAGGACACGAACTTTCTGTGCATGATCCGGTTAAGAAGGCCCGGGAGGCGCTGGCCGACGGGAAAATCATTGCTGTAAAGGGCCTCGGCGGATACCACCTGGCTTGTGACGCTCTAAATGAAGAAGCGGTGAGGCGCCTGCGGGACAAAAAAATAAGGGAAGACAAGCCTTTCGCCGTGATGGTGAAAGACCTGGCCACCGTCCGGCAGTATTGTTTGGTTGATGAAAAAGAAGGGGAACTGCTGGCCGGGGGCTGCCGGCCCATTGTAGTCTTACAGAAGCGGACCGATTGCCCGGTGGCCCCTTCCGTGACGCCGGGCAACAGTTTCCTGGGGGTTATGCTGCCCTATACGCCACTTCACATTTTGCTGTTGGATGACGGACCTGCCGCTCTGGTGATGACCAGCGGCAATGTCAGCGACGAGCCTATCGCTTACCGTGATGAGGACGCCTTCGCCAGGCTTGGCGGCATTGCTGACCTTTTTCTTACCCATGACCGTGAAATCAGGCACCGCTGTGACGATTCGGTAACCCGGGTTTTCAGGGGTGAGGAATATATAATGCGGCGGGCCCGGGGTTATGCCCCGGCCCCTCTGCTGCTGGCCCGGGAAATGGGTCAGATTTTGGCCCTGGGCGGAGAACAGAAAAACACTTTTTGCCTTACCAAGGACCGCTATGCCTTTGTCAGCCATCATATCGGGGACCTGGAGAACATGGAAACACTGGCTTCCTTTGAGGAAGGCATCGATTTATACAAAAAACTTTTTGGCATCAAACCTGAGATAATCGTCCATGACCTGCACCCGGAATACCTGTCAACAAAATACGCCATGGCACAGGAGGGGCTGCCCCTTGCCGGGGTGCAGCACCACCATGCCCATGTGGCCGCCTGTATGGCAGAAAACCGTCTTAATGAAAAAGTGATCGGCGTTTCCTTTGACGGGACCGGCTACGGCACTGACGGGCACATCTGGGGCGGTGAGTTCCTGGTCAGTGATTATCTGGATTTCCGGCGGGCCGGCCGCCTGGCCTATGTGCCCATGCCTGGCGGCACCAAAGCGGTCAGGGAGCCGTGGCGTATGGCTGTCGGTTATCTTAACCGGACTTTTGGACCGGACTGGCACGAGGTTTGTCGTTGGCCGGCGGGAATTGAAGAAAGTAAAGTTTCCTTTATCCAGGCCATGGTGGAAAAAGGCATCAATACACCGCTTACTTCCAGCATGGGCCGACTCTTTGACGCCGTGTCGGCTTTGCTGGGTATCCGGCTGGCGGCCAACTACGAGGGCCAGGGGGCGGTGGAACTGGAACAGGAGGCGCTCAGGGCAGTGAACGGGGCGGTGGCCCCTTATGATATTGACATTGATGAAGAAGCAGGCATTTATGTGGTCAACATCTCCATCACCCTGCGGCAGATAATTGATGACCTTAGCCGGGGGATACCTGTTTCTGATATTGCCGGAAGGTTTCATGCGACGGTAACGGAGATAATTTTCCGCATGTGCCTGTTGATCCGCCGGGATGAAGGGCTCAAAAAGGTTTGTCTGACCGGCGGCGTTTTTCAAAATATGTTGCTTTTGGGTATGACTTTTGATAAATTAAGAGAAAATGAATTTGACGTATATGTTCACAGCAAAATACCGGTCAACGACGGCGGCATATCCCTTGGCCAGGCCGTTATTGCCGCTGAAAGGAGAAGGAATTTATGTGTTTAGCCGTGCCCGGAAAAATTGTAAGAATCCTCAATGAACTGGCTGCCCGGGTGGACCTGGCCGGCGTGGAGCGGGAAGTCAGCCTGGAACTGGTGCCGGAGGCCAGAGAAGGGGATTATGTGCTGGTGCATGCCGGTTTTGCCATCCAGGTGATTGACGAGGAAGAGGCGCAGAAGTCCCTGGAACTTTTCAAAGAACTGATGGAACTTGAAGAAGGAACGCGGAACGGAGCGGACGGCGCATGAAATATATCAGGGAATTCCGGGACAGTGAAGTTGCCGGGGTTTTAATCAATAAAATCCATGCTGTTACCACCAAAAAAGTAAAACTGATGGAAGTATGTGGCACCCACACTATGGCAATATTCCGCCATGGGGTAAGGGAAGTGCTGCCGCCGGACATAACCCTGATTTCCGGTCCGGGCTGCCCGGTCTGTGTGACCCCTAACAGGCACATCGATGAGGCCATTGCCCTCTGCCGGATGCCGAAACTGATTATGACTACCTTCGGCGACATGATGAAGGTGCCGGGTTCCACGTCCAGCCTGGCCCGGGAAAAAGCCGCCGGGGCGGACATCAGGATAGTATATTCCACGATGGACGCGGTCAAAATTGCCGCGGAAAACCCCGGGCGGGAAGTTGTGTTTTTCGGCATCGGATTTGAAACCACGTCACCTACTATTGCCGCCGCGGTGCTGGCCGCGGAACGGCAGGGGCTGGCCAACTTTTCCGTAATCGGGGCACAGAAGACTATCCCCCAAGCCATCCGGACCCTGCTGGATAATAACGAGGTGGGGGTTAACGGGTTCATCCTGCCCGGGCACGTTAGCGCAATATTAGGCATTAAACCGTACCGGTTCATCGCTGAAGATTACGGCATCCCGGCTGTGGTCATCGGTTTTGAACCGCTGGACCTGCTGCAGGGCATTTTGATGCTGGTGCAGCAGATTGAGAAAGGTGAGGCCAGGGTGGAAGTCCAGTATAAACGGGGAGTCCCGGAAGAAGGCAACCCCCATGCTTTAAGCCTTCTGTATAAGGTATTTGAGGTCAGCAGCGCGGTCTGGCGGGGGATTGGCGAGATTCCGGAAACCGGGCTTAAGCTGCGGCCGGAGTATAAACGATTTGATGCCATTAAGAAATTTGGCATTCAGGTGGAAGAAACCGGGGAACATCCCGGATGTATATGTGGTGAAGTGCTGCGGGGGGTAAAAGTGCCCCCGGAATGTAAACTTTTTGGCAAGGCCTGTATCCCGGAAAACCCTGTCGGCGCCTGCATGGTTTCAGTGGAAGGCACCTGTGCTGCTTATTACAAATACGGACAGAGAGGGGAATAATCCATGAAGCATGACAAGGTTTTGCTGGCCCACGGCAGCGGGGGCAGGCTGTCCCATGACCTGGTAAAAGAAATGTTTCTGCCTTTTTTCTCCAACCCGGTGCTTGAGCAGCTTGACGACCGGGCGGAACTGAACATAGAAGGCCGGGTACTGGCTTTTTCCACCGATTCATTTGTGGTCAACCCCATCTTTTTCCCGGGTGGGGATATCGGCAAGCTGGCGGTCTGCGGCACAGTGAACGACCTGGCCATGGGCGGCGCCCGGCCGTTATTCCTCAGTGCGGCTTTTATTATCGAGGAAGGCCTGCCTATGGAGGACCTGGCGAAGATTATTGATTCCATGGAAAAAACGGCCGCTGAGGCCGGGGTACAGATTGTTACCGGGGACACCAAGGTAGTGGAAAAAGGTTCGGCGGACCGGATTTTTATCAACACGGCCGGTATCGGGACGGTGCCTGCAGGGGTGGCAATCTCAGGTCATAATGCCCGGCCGGGGGACAAGGTGATCATCAACGGTTACATCGGCGACCACGGCATTGCTGTCATGGCGGAGCGCCAGGGCCTGCAGTTCCGGGACGGGATCGCCAGCGACTGTGCCCCGTTAAACGGTTTGGTGGAAGAGATGCTTAAGGTTACCAAGGATATCCGGGTCCTCCGGGACCCTACCCGGGGCGGTGTGGCCACCACCCTGAACGAGATTGCCGGTCAGAGCAATGTGGGTATAGTGCTGCAGGAAAAAAACCTCCCGGTGCGGGATGAGGTCATGGCGGTCTGTGAACTGCTGGGTTTTGACCCGCTTTATGTGGCCAATGAAGGCAAACTGCTGGCCATAGTGCCGGCGGACCAGGCCGACGCCATGGTGGAGGCCATGCACCGGCATAAATACGGCACGGAAGCACGGATTATCGGGGAAGTGACATCAGAACAGCCGGGGAAAGTGGTGCTGCGCACAACCATAGGCGGCAGCCGGATAATCGACATGCTGGTGGGCGAGCAGCTGCCGCGGATTTGCTAAGCAGGTTTTGGCAAAAAATTGTCGAATGAGTTCATAAAACAACTCAGCTAAGGAGAACAGTCATGCGGATTGCGGTTATTGACGGACAGGGCGGGGGTATCGGCAAGCATATTGTCGAGAAACTGCGCAAAGAGCTGCCTGAAGACATCGAAATCATCGCCCTGGGCACCAATGCCCTGGCTACTGCGGCTATGCTCAAAGCGGGGGCCAATGAAGGCGCGTCCGGGGAGAATGCCATAGTCTTTAATGCCGGCCGCGTGAATTTAATTACCGGACCGGTCGGGATAGTGATGGCCAATGCCATGCTGGGCGAGGTCACGGCAAAAATGGCGGCAGCCGTTTCCGGCAGTCCAGCCCATAAAATCCTGCTGCCGGTTACCAGGGATGATGTCGAGATTGCCGGGTATAAGACAGAACCGCTGCCGCACCTGATTGTGGATATGGTAAAGCGGGTGAGAGAAAAATACTTGGAATAAAAAAAGCTGGTCATTGCGAACAGCTTTTTTACCTATCTTTTATAAACCATCAGTTTAATTCGTCCGCCCGACGGAGGAGTTTTAGTTCAACGGAATCGTCAGGACGCTCCTGGTCATGGTGGAGTCTGATGAGCATTATCAGTTTATCAGTGAATCCGTTCTGTCTGGCCAGGTCTGACCCCAGTTCACCGTGGTGGACATGTATGTAAAAGGCGTTGCGCAGCCTGGTCAGCCAACCGCCGCGCCCTTCTTTGGCGATCCGCCTCGCCAGGCGGTGGGATACCTTGCGCACCAGTACATACCAGATTCGGTCCAGGACTGTGAACCGGCCGGTGATCTTACCGATGTCATGCAGCAATGCGGCTTTAATCAGCAAAGTCGTGTCCGGTCCGGGCGACCAGGCACGGGTATTTGCCTGTCCGGCGAGCAGTTCTTCCAGGGTATAAGCCACATTCACGCAGTGTTTCTGAATAGCCACATCCATTTGGAAGAAGAGATTTTGTTCTGTTTTATTGAGAAAACGGCTGACCAGGGCGTGGTCGGCCGCTGTCATTTTTGCTGTGAGGGCCCGCCATAACTGGCGGGTGCGTTTGATAATCTTATTCATAAAGAAAGTATAGCATATATTTGTTTTCACGTGAAATTATTTGAAATTAGAAGGAATTACAAACCATATGTAGAATAAAATTAAAGAAAATA
>JBMOPI010000015.1:0-15807 GCA_049324975.1 Bacillota bacterium | reverse complement strand
GATTTTTCGCCTAAGCAACAATTTATACTTGCTGACCCATATGATGCTGGACGGACGGTTATTTTACGGACCTCCGGATTTGGACAGGCCGCCGGACACCGACCGGCCTAAGAACGGACAATTACCAGGCAAAGCATACGTTGTGCTCGATCTTAATGATAATCATAGCCTCTATTTTTGTGAACTGGGGCTGGGTTATTTGCATCTTCTGGAAGAGGCTGAACTGGCCCGGGAAACCGCCGGACTCGGTATTGAGCCACTAGGCCCGGATTATACCTGGGAGAATTTTACCGGCCTTCTTACCGGCCGGCGGGGCAAAATTAAACCGTTTTTGATGGAGCAAAAATACCTGGCCGGGTTGGGCAATGCTTACTCCAACGAGGTTTTGTTTGCCGCCGGCATCCTGCCGGACCGCCCGGTTACGTCGTTAAAAGAAGGAGAACAGCGCAGGTTTTTCGAAGTAATACCTGAGATATTAAAGGCGGCTGTCAGGCTGGGAGGTTATATTGAGAAGCCTTTTACCGCCGGGGATACTTTAAGCGGCGGTTTTATCCCCCATTTTAGGGTTTACGACCGGGGTAATGAACCCTGTTTTGTTTGCGGTACGCCGATAAGTAAAGTGAAGTTATCCGGGCGCTGGACTTACTACTGTGTACAGTGCCAGCATTAAATAAAAAGGAGGCATTTTAGTTGAAAAAAGCGGTTATTGAAATGGACAATGGCAATGTCGTAATCGAGATGTTTGATAAAGACGCGCCCAACACGGTGGCTAATTTTGAGAAACTGGCCAATGAAGGGTTCTATGACGGGTTGACCTTCCACCGGGTCATCGCCGGCTTTGTGGCCCAGGGCGGCTGCCCGCATGGCAACGGCACCGGCGGCCCAGGGTATACCATCAAGTGTGAGATAAACCCCAACAAGCACGAGCGGGGCTCGCTGGCCATGGCCCACCGGGGACCTAACACCGGTGGCAGCCAGTTTTACATCTGTTATGAACCCCAGCCGCACCTGGACGGCATGCATACGGTTTTCGGCAAGGTTATCGAGGGTATGGATGTAGTGGATAAAATAAACCAGGGAGATAAGATGAACAAAGTCAGAGTAGTGGAGGAGTAAAAAAAACGGCTTGCATACAGCAGGCCGTTTTTTCTGTAAAATTAAGTTGTTTATTCGGGTGAGCTTAAGGTCTGGGAATAAAAATGAGCTGGCCCGGGAAAATCAGGTCCGGATCCGCTATTTGCGGGTTGGCGGCTATCAACGCCTGCAGGGTGATACCGAACCGGCGGGAGATAGCGCTTAAAGTGTCGCCGGGCTGTACTACGTATCTGGTGGCGCCGGGCGGCGGAGCAGGCGGGACAGTCGTCGGGACAGTGATAATCTGTCCGACAAAGATCCTGTCCGGGTCGGTAATTTGCGGGTTGGCCCTGAGGATGGCGTCAATGGTGGTGCCAAACCTCCGGGCGATAAAAAACAGGGTATCGCCTGGTTGTACAATGTATCTCACTGTTCATACTCCCCTTTCTGGTTTTGCTTTATCCTATGCGTTAAACCATTTAAGGGTGAGTATAACAGCCAGGCTGATGCCTGCTAACTTGAAATATGTACTTCCCCCTGCTGCCAGAGGACCTTAAACCTAAGGTTTTCCGCTAAAAACCGGACCGGGACCATGGCGGAACCGGCCTGGGATTTTATTACGTCCGGCAGCTCCACGGCGTGCCCGTTGACGGTCGCGATGGCGCTGTCCAGAGTCATCTGAACTTCAACAGCAGCTTTTTTTACGGTTATTTTTTTACCTGCCGGTTCCCATTCCACTGTGGCGTCAAGGGCGGCTGCCAGTTCCCGGGCCGGCGCCATTACCCGGCCGGAACAAAGCCGCGGTTGAAGGGCAAAGGGAATGGGGGTGTCATTAACTTGCACTCTGATTTGAGGGGAGTTAACGTAACTCCTCGTGCGGCCCCCTCAGGTTGAACCAAGTGCCCTGCCGGCAGAAATGATAATTAAAAAAAACAGAATTATTGCCGTTAAGGATTTAAGGCGCATTATCTTCTTCTCCTGCACGGAAATTAAGGGGTCGTTGCGTATTGGGCTACCAGGTACAACAGGGTTTTGGCGTGCAGCACGGCCACAAAGCAAATGGCTGAGATAACCACGGCCAGGGCGCCGGCCCAGATATAGCCATCGCCCCGAACGGCGCCATATGCCGTTTTGATCAGGGCCAGGACAAAAACGCAGCCAATCAGCACCAATGCCACGGTAAGCAGGGCAGACAGCCCCTGTTCCGCTTTTTTTTGCAAAGCGGCCGGCAGGGTTTTGGCTTTTATGACGTCTTCACCCAGGGCCAGCCCGACAGGGTCAGAAATCTCCGCACTGCCGGCGCCTGGGACGACCGGTGCGGTATTTACGGCAGCGGCCTGCGGTACCGGCCATGGGCAGAGTATAACTGCCAGGGCAAACATTACGATCAGCCTTCTCATAATAACCCCCCATTTTTATTCAGCATAGGTATAAGCGAAGGGGTCGCGGCACTGGCCGTTTACCCTGACTTCAAAATGCAGGTGGTTGCCTGTACTCATTCCGGTGGAACCCACTTCCCCGACAGTTTGCCCGGCCTTTACATCTGTTCCGGCTTCCAGAGGGGATCGTGTCCGCATATGATTATATGATGTGCTGACACCGTCGCCATGGTCGATAACTATCAGGTTTCCGTAACTTGTTGAGTAGCGGTTGGCAATTACCCTGCCAGGCGCTACAGCAACAATCCCGGTGCCGCCGGGAGCGGCGATGTCGATACCGGTATGCATCCGGATAATGTTTTTAATTGGGTGCAGTCTCATGCCAAAGGGGCTTGAAACTTCTTTGAACCCTGGCGTCGGCCAATAAGAGAACCCCGCCAGCCCGCCGCTCCCAATACTGCCGGGAATACCGGGGACGGTGGTTCCACCCGGGGCCTGCCATTCGAGGGACCATTCCGCCTTATCCATGGCAACCTTCCAAAAGTTTTTGGTCGTGCCATCGGGGTCTGCATCCTGGTCATCGTAAGTATCTGCCAGTTCAAGCACCAGGCCCAGGTCGGTTTCATCGTTGAGCCCGTTGTCAAGAAGGATTTTTCTTAAAGACTTCATATCTGAAGGATTGGCGTCAATGCCGGACAGGTTTTCTTTGGTCGTGGTCACCGTTGTTAAGGTGTAGGAGTCCCCGCTGCCGGACCGGGATGTTTCAGTGGCGGTGTTTTCCTTGTAAAGGTGCCGGAATTCACCGGCAAAGGTCCGGGCCAGGGTCAGGAGCTTTATGTTTATAACTTCAGTTTTAGTGGTCCTGGTGGTCCGCCGTTTGCCGTCCGTCCCCAGGGTGGATTGTTCTATGGTAGTTGTTACGGTTATTTTACTGTCTTTATATTCGAAGAGAGGTACGCCGGCTTCTGTCGTCATCAGCGCCCGGGCGTGTTCTGCGGGTCTTCGCTGCCCGTCCAGCTGGAATATGACTGTGTCCAGTGCGGCTAATAGCCCCCAGGTCAGGCGGTAGGCGGTTTCCTGCCGGTAGTGGTCTTTGACGTCCCGGTCGGGCACGGTATTATAGGCCGTTTCTTTATATACGCCGATGAGTTTCTTGTTAACATCCGAGAGTTCCACCGGCTTGAAATCCTTATCCAGTTTGTTTTCTGCGAGGACCGGCGCCAAAGCCAGGTTTTGGGCAAAACCGGCGTAACCAAAAAAGAAGACAAACACCAGGAACACCAGCAGAAACACACTTACAAAGGGCAGGCCCAGCAAGGCCATAATGAGTTTCCCGCCTCTCATCATCTTACCACCTCAGGGTCGTCTTCAGCGGAGCGGTTGTTGATTACCCGGCGCCCGGTGCGCCGGTTTTGGCCCGCCGGCAGCGCTATCTTTTGCGCCCCCAGGTATCCTGCCTCCGCCCCCAGGGCGGCGCCGGCCGGCCCAAAGGGGAGGCCTAGGCAGGCTCCGGCTGCCGTGCCGGCTGCCGTGCCGGCGGCGCCAAGGGTTCCCGGTATGGCCCGCTGCAACCGACCGGCATCGCCCGAAGGGGGACTTGCCGGGCCGGAACTTGCTGCGCTATACGACGGGCCTGGGCGGGAGGCTTCGCTTGCCGCCCCTGCCGTGGTGGTATTAAAGCCGCGTTTAAGCCACCCGCCGGCGCTCTGCATGTCGGCTGCCCTGCCGAGGCCGGCCGATGGAGCATCCTGTTCCGGCTTGGATTGCGCCGGCTCTGCTCCCCCGGAATCTGCCCCGCCGCTTCTGGCGCGAAAACTGTTTTTGCCGGCCCGCATTACACCGGCCACCGCACCCACCGTGGCCATGCCGGCCAGGGCTGCCAGGTGGCCGCTCACGGTGCCGGACCCCATAATCATACGCCGCAGCATTTCCGTGAGGGGGATGAAAACTATCAGGAGCACGATCTTATCCCAGACTCCGCTGACGCCCAGGGTTATAACAAAGTAATACAGACTGACGGCATGAAAGGACTGGACAAAAATATTAAAAAGGATCTCTTTGCCGAAGGTAATGGTTATATTTCTTGTTTTGTCAAAGTTGATGAAAAAAATGAAGAGCGGCGCCATCACCATCAGCAGGCTGAGCACAAAGGCCCGTACCCGGTAGGTGAAGTTATAGTAAAGGGTCAGGGTGATAAAGGCCAGCCGGACGATGGCCGCGCCCAAAAACCCCTCGCCGGGCACGGCATCATGAAAAAAACCCACCATGTTACCGTCGTAAAACCAGCGGATGATGGCGTCGTTAACCCAGAAAAAGAAGTGCAGCACCGGGAAAACCGCACCCATCAGGGCCAGGGATATGAAATAAGTCAGAAGCCCGCCTATGAGACTGCTGCGGATCCCCGGGTTAACGGTGGAGAGGGCTTTTTTCATAAAAATCCAGACCGGCGGTAGGAACATTAACAGCCAGGCGACTGAGTAAATCCGCAGGTAGAGGCCTTTGTTGGCAGCCCATTTATCCTTGGGGAAAATACCGTAGATGTAAGCGGCTTTTGTGCCCTGGTTATAAACCAGTTCCTCCATTGTGTTCAGTCCCAGGAATTTTAACAAAAAATCTGCCACGGACTGGATTAACTCGGCGGTAAGTTTTTCTAAGGTGCCCGGTTTCCCCTTTAAACCGGCCTGGGAATAGGCGGTGGCAAAATTGACGGCGCCGTTTAGGAAAGCATTTTCCAGCGGGTTTTTACCTTCCTGCATGATGCGCGTGTTTTCCGTGTCTATCTCCCGGCCTTTGGCATCCGCCTCAGCCCTGGTCTTAAAGGTAAAACGCCAGTTCCGTTCATCATTTCCTTCTTCATGTCCCCAGTGGACGCCGCCTTCTTCAATAATCTGCCAGTCTACCCTTTGCTTTTCCGGGGTGTAAATCCTTTTGACAAAATAGTACGGGTTCTCCCAGAAGGGGTGGGCCCCCGCCGGCGGGGGACAAGACAGCAGCATTAAACAAGCCGCCACAGCGATGCAAGCCAGCCTGAGACCGGCGGTACATGAGGTCCTAGGCTTCATTGGCCGGCCCGCCTTTCATGGAATAATTGGTTTCAATAAGCCCTACCTCGTCTTCAAAAGGCATGATATAGACGGCCGCAGATTCACTGCCCATCTTGATCAGGCACTCGCCGGGCTTACAGCCGGCCAGGAAACTGCGTTCCCCTTCAGACAGCTTAAAAACCTGCCGGACATCATCGATTTCGGTCTCTGACTGGCGGAGAAAAATGTTAACTGAAGAGTTATTGAGTATGGCTTTCCCCTGAGGGCAGTTCACAAATTCGTTAAAGCTCTGGCTGGCAATGAGCAGCCCGCCCGAAGATTTGCGGCTGCGCCGGCTCACGGTTTCCAGGAAGTCGGCGGTATAACGCCCGCCGGGCCGGTCGGTTTTCAAAAATACCCATCCTTCGTCCACTACTACCCGCTTCCTGATTTGGGGGTTTTTCTTTAAAAACTTTTCCCAGGTCCAGGAGAGGGCTGCATACATGCCGATAGGCTTCAGGATGTCTTCTTCCAGCTGGGAAACGTCAAAACAGATCAGGGGATTATCCCGGAAGTTCTTTAACTCCCGGCTGGTCTGGCCGTCGAACAGAGCATAGATGCCGCTGCCGACAAAAGGCCGCAAAGCGTTAACCAGCAGCTGCAGGGACCTGACCGGTTCCCGGTCATAGATGACAGACAATTCGGCGTGAATTTCGGAGAGGGTAGGCATGGGTTTTTTGATGTTTTTATGCCGGTATTCCCCGGTCGCCCGGTCCAGTTCCGTTTCGTCGGTATAAAGGCTCTTAGGGTCAGAGGTAAAACCTCTCTTTTGATAACACTGCTTGACGGCTTCGCTTACCAGCGCCCGCTGTTCCGGGTCAAGCCCACCCACCATAACACCGATGAGGTTTAAGACATCGGCGACCTTTTCGTCGATGCGCACTACCCAGCGGCCGCTTTCTTCGTCAAATTCCTCCTCCAGGTCACAGGGGTTCAGGCGGTGGGGACTGCCGGGCTTAATCCGGATATAGCTGCCCCCCACTTCCTGCACCAGCTCCCGGTATTCCGGCTCAGGGCTGATGATGACGTGCCTGACGCCGCGGAGGAGTGAACGCAGGACAATTATTTTCAGGGTCACGCTTTTCCCTGCGCCGGACTGGGCGCCGATAAAACCGTTGCCCGTCTTCAGGATTTTACGGTCGTAAAAATCAAGGTATACCGGCCCGTTGGTAATCAGGTTGACCCCCAGGAAGATACCGTTTTCGTGGCTTATTTCCGCGTTATAAAAAGGGAAGGTGCCGGTAAGGGCGCCGCTGTCAAAGTTCCGGTACATATCGTCGATATGGTTGACGCCGCAGGGGAGGATGGAAAGATATGCCTCGTCCTGTCTCAGGAAGGCTTGCCGGAGGTGAATTTTTCTGGCTTTAAGGCGGGTCTCCAGTTTGACGCTTTCTTTGTCCAGGTTTTCCAGGGTATCACTGTACAAAGCGGCCAGGATACAGATATAAAACTGCCGTTCGTTGTTCAGTTCCATCTGGTCCCGCTGGTGGTACAGGGCATCGATGAATTTTTTGAGCCGGCTGATCTCCCGGTTCCGGCCCCTCTCCAGCTCAATGTCCAGCTGGCTTTCCAGCTGGGTGATCTTGAGGCTGATTTCATCAAGGGCTTCCTTTTCATCGGAGGGATAAACATGGATGGAGATGTCAATATCGCCGTCGTAACTGACCAGTTCATCCAGCCAGCCTACCTGGACCCGGGCCGGGTAAGCGCCAATCATAAAGGTCCGGCAAAATTTGCCGCCCACCCGCAGGTGGCCGAAATTACTGCGGTCTATGTCATCAGGCGCCAGCAAGTCTCCGAAGTGCAGGATGCCGTGCTCCAGGTCCAACTTTTTACCGGAAACTTTTTCAGCCGGCGGCTTTGGTTTCTTCCCGAACAACACGCAGCTCACCCCACTGCAAAGTTTTTTCCTTTAGTGCTGAAACGGCCTGCAGCGCCTGTTCCAGCCGGGGGTCGGAACAACCGGACAAGTCCGTCTGCAGCTGGTTTTCTAACCCGTCAAGGGATTCCAGGAGCCTGTCCCGGGGGGTCTTAGCCGGCAGGTAATCATAGATGTTTTTAACCATCAGTGACAGGAAACCGGCGTCAGTAAGGTCGCTCCGGAGACCTGTCCGGTCCCGGTTAAATGTGGTGTAAAAAAGTTCGGCGACCTGCCCTGTGTTCATGGGCCGGGCCAGGATGCCGACCCGGGATAGTTCGTCAGTAAGGATGGTTGCCCTGGTGTATAGTTCTTTTAAGGCATAATCATACCGTTCGTCCTCCGAAAGCTTTTCCAGGCCGCCTGTATAGTCCCAGGGAATAACAATATAATTGCGTTTCTGGATATTATTGCCGATATGTTCGGTGATGTTTTCCATGTTTCTGATATGCCTGGCGGCGTAACCGGCCAGTTGAGGGAATTTGTCGCAGATTTCCGCCGTGTCTTTTGTGAGTCCGGCCACCATGTGGCTGTTGTCAATTTTTCTGGACTGGATAAAAACCTGGACCGGAAAAGAAAGGGCTGTGCAGAAACGGTTGAAGGCCAGCTCAATGACCTCCTGTTCGGTTTCGCTTTTCAGCCGGTAGTTGACAGCGCCTACTTCCATGTGCAGCCGGTATTTGTTTCCGTCCAGCCGGGTGATGCCGTTGGCAATTTCTTTACAGGGCAAAAATTCCTGGGCCGTCCGGGCTTTTTCCTTTTTGTCGCCGGCGCCGAAACTGCGCTCGGTTTTTTTGATTTCTTTATTTAAATACCATAGGGCGGCGCCTATAGCGCCGAAAAATAATACTGCAGCAGCAATCCAGAACAATCCGCTACCTCCTTTGATAGGGGAGCTGCAGGTTCTTCCTGCGGTGCCGGTAACGCAGCCGGTAATATTCCACTATCGGCATACCTTCCAGCTTTATAAAGGCCAGTACCGGTCCGGCGGCCAGCAGAGGCAGCCCTAAAATAGCCCCCAGAACGGAATCCAGGGTAGCTGAAAAAGTGACAAAAACAATAGCGCACAGGACCACGCCCAGGATGAAATACTGAGTTTGCTCCCATGTCAGGATACCGCCCACGATCCGCTCTTTTTCCCGCGTATCGGGCGGGACGCTGTAACTCCTCATTCGATAACCTCCGGATTATGGCTATAATTCACTAAATGATTTGGTGGCAAAGGCGATTACAAAACCAATGGATCCCAGGCCCGCTGCTGCCACCAGGGTCCAGAAGATTCCGCTTAACGCGCTTTTGCGCCGTTCCGGGTTGTCCGAACTCTGAGCAAGTTTGACAAAATGTATGGCCAGGACAGCAACCAGGGTGATGACAGAAAAACCGACAACATATTTGACCAAAGCTTTGTAGTCTTTCATCACATCTTCCAGACCGTCGGTTTTCAGCTTTACCTCACCGGTTTTATCGTTAACCAGTGTGTCAATATCGTCTTTTTTGGCTGCCCAGGCTACTTCTTCGGTAGCCGGCAGGGCTGCCAAACTCAGAAAAACTGTCAGGAAGACAAAAAGGGTGATAAGTGCCGTTTGTTTAAGAGCGGGCAGTTTTGGCATTTCCATACCACACCTCCTTTCCAAAGGCAATGTTTTGTATTTAGATTATACAACAGGCAATATAAATTGACAAGCATATACTAAATAGAATGGGTGATTGAAAATTTTTTAAGGGATTGGTAAAATGGTGTAAATAAATTGTGGGGGGACAACATGGACATCCATAAAAAAGACCTGCGCCATTACAACGGCAGAAACGGCAATAAAGCTTACATTGCCCATGCCAATATCGTCTACGACGTAAGCCATATCTTTAATAACGGGGAACATATGAGCTGCCTGGCCGGCAATGACCTGACCGATATCCTGGACATGATGCCTCATGGCATCGAAATATTGGAAAAGGCCGTAGTAGTCGGGAAGTTGGTGGATTGAGTCCGGTAACCGGGGGAAAGATAGTAACAGCAGAAAAAGGAGGTCATTATTATGCCGGATAACCAGGATAAAAAAACCGCCCCCGAAAATGTATCATTCCCTGTTTCCGATACTGTCCCCGGCCCGGGTACCGTGCAAGCCCGGGTGCTGCACCTGAGCGACGGTGAAACGCCTACAGTGGTTGGCATTGAACGGGATAACTGGATTGGCGCCGGCACCGCCGAAGATGTGGTGTCATCTTTAAAAGCGCCCATACCCGGTAAAGAACCGCCTCTTAGGGAGGACCCCCGGTGACGGGGCAGCCTGTGGCGGGCCCTCCGGTAACCGGGCAGCCGGTGTTACGGGATGTTATCGAGTATGACCTGAAAATACTTTTTGTCGGGTATAACCCCAGCCTGCGCTCGGCAGAACTGGGACACCACTACGCCGGGCGCAGCAACCGCTTCTGGCAGCTGCTGCACCGGTCCGGGCTAATCCCCGTGCTGTTGAGGCCGGAACAGGATATGGAACTTTTGCGTTACGGATACGGGTCTACCAATATAGTGCACCGGCCGACGAAAACAGCGGCCGAAATTACCGCTGAAGAGTACCGGGCAGGCCGCGAGCGGCTGCGGGAGACCATAAAACAATACCGGCCGGGGATTGTCTGTTACGTCGGTATCGGTATATACAGGGTTTTTTCCCGCCGGAGCAAAGTCGATTGGGGACTACAGGCGGAGTCCGTCATACCGGGTGTGCCGGACTTCGTCGCACCGTCCTCCAGTGGTTTAAACCGCATGAAGTTTGCGAATCAGGTGAAAATTTACCGGGATTTAAAAAATTTGTTGAAGGATTTACCGTTGAATAAAAGCAGGGGGAGGATTGAACATGGAATACCGCAAGCTGGGCCGGACCGGTCTTGAAGTATCCGCGGTAAGTATGGGCGGCATCCCGGTGCAGCGGGTAGACGAGACCGTGGCGGTACAGGTAATTGATGCCGCTCTAGAGGCGGGTATTAATTTTTTTGACACCGCCCGTGCTTATACGGACAGTGAACGGAAGTTTGGCCGGGTTTTTGGCCGGGACCGGCGGGGCGCTTTCATTGCCACCAAATCCATGGCCCGCACCCGTGAGGACATGGCCCGGGAAATTGACCGCAGCCTGACGGACCTGCAGGTTTCCCGGATCGACCTGTACCAGCTGCATAACATTAAGGACGAAGCCGCCCTGGGAAAAGTGCTGGGACCGGACGGGGCCCTGACGGCCCTGGAAGATGCCCGGCAGCAGGGCAAAATCAGGTTTATCGGCATTACCGGCCATATCCCGGCGGTACTGGTGAAAGCAGTTGCCACCGGCCGCTTCGATACCGTGCAGTTTCCCTTTAACGCAATTGAAACGGCGGCCGCCGATGAATTAATCCCCCTCGCCCGGCAGATGAATATCGGCACCATCGCCATGAAACCCCTCGCCGGCGGCGCGCTAACCAGCGGCCCGGCGGCTTTGCGGTTTATCCTGGAGCATGGAGTTGATACCGTTATTCCCGGCATGGACGCTGTGGAGCAGGTGACGCTGAACGCGGCAGCCGGCGCCCCGGTAAGGCCGCTGACCACAGAGGAACGGCAGGGGCTGCTGCAGGAAGCCGCTGCCCTGGGCGAACGTTTTTGCCGCCGCTGTGAATACTGCCAGCCATGTCCGGAGGGGATTGACATTCCCATGATTTTTTTACTGGACGGTTATTATACAAGATATGATTTAAAAGGCTGGGCGGTGGAACGATACCGGCCGCTGCAAAAAAACGCCTCCCACTGCGTGGAATGCGGCGAGTGTGAGGTAAGATGCCCGTATTCATTACCCATCCGGAAAATGCTTAAAGAAAGCCGGCGGCACATGGAAGACCTTTCGTAATATTTTTTTTCTCAACCCCGCTACATAGCTTGTATAAAGGGTTTCTCCGGCCAGCACGGCAAGCAGCCCCTGAAAAAGCGCCGGATTGCTGTGAAAAAAACCGTGCATAGGGCCGGGCCAGCCGAAAAACAGGAGGGACAGTTTTAAGGCCGCCCGCAGTTCCTGATGCAGGTCTTCGGTGCATTTTTGCCGGTAGAGGATGTCTGCCGGACTGCCGGTGCGGCTGCCCTCAATCACCGCCCCGGCCGCCAGTTTGCCGGAAATAACAGCGTATTTCAGTCCTTCCCCTGTAAAAGGGTCAACAAAACCGGCGGCATCGCCCGCCAGCAGCACCCGGTCCCGGCCGGTCCTGCGGGGCAGCCCGCCGATGGGGATAAAGGCGCCCTTAACCTGAATACTGTTATCAGGCGAAATACCACGTTTATATAAGAATTCAGACCAGACAGCCCCAGGGTTATTAAGTGCGGCACAGATCCCGCCGATTCCCACGGAGGCTGTTTTTCCTTTGGGAAAGACCCAGCCGTAGCCCATGGGCACTTCACCATAATAAACCGCTATCTCCCCGGTCCCGGGCGGCGCCCGGAAACAACCCGCAGGGACTTCCGCGGTAAGGCAGAAACCTTTACCGTACCTGGTATAGGCGCTCCTGACGTGGTCGGCAGCCTTGCTGTGTACACCGTCGGCGCCGATAACGTACCGGGCTTTGATCAATTCCCGTGAAGTCTCAACCCAAGCCGCATCCCGGTCCTGAATCACAGAACGGACCGGGTCCCGGCGGAACACAGCGCCGGCTTCTACTGCATTGGCCAATAAAAAACTGTCAAAGGAGGGACGGTCCACCAGGTACATGAAACTCCCGGGCCGGGCAATTTCGCTGCTGCGGTCTTTAAACTGGGACCGCAGTACCTTTACATCATTGACGAGGAGTTCCGGCGGCAGGGCAAAATCCAATTCCCCTGCGGCGGCCATGGTTAACCCGCCGCCGCAGGTTTTGGGCCGGGGGAAATCCTGCCGGTCGAGCAGCAGGGTGTCAAGTCCGGCCCGGGCGCAGTGTCTGGCAGCGGTGGCGCCGGCAGGTCCGGCTCCGGCCACAATTACATCATAGTGCATCAGCTTTCCCCCGGTATGAAAAATCTCTATTTATCTTGAGCAGTTGCCGCTGTCTCTATGCACCGGGCATAACTCCCATAACGGAAGACAATAATAATCAGTATGATGACAGAAGTAGAAAAAGCGTTGACCGGAATCGAGCCACAGCTGGCATTAATTGAAAACCGCATCAGGGAGTCCCTGGACACTGTTAACCCGTTTCTTTGCAAAGTCCGGGACCATTTCCTCTCCGCAGCCGGTAAAAGGCTCAGGCCGGCGCTGGTGCTGCTGGCCGGCGGCGGCAGGGAGGATGAACGGCCGGTCCGGCTGGCCACCGCATTAGAACTGGTGCATATGGCCACCCTGGTGCATGACGATATTATTGACTGCTCCCCAAACAGGCGCGGCATCCGTACGGTCAATGACCGATGGAATAACAAAACCGCCGTGCTGCTGGGCGATTTCTTTTATGCCCGCTCCCTCACCCTGGCCGCCGGGCTGGGGACGGAAATTGTAGCCGGTGTGGGGGAACTGATCAATGACCTGGTGGACGGCGAGTTCTACCAGCTGGCGGCATATTTTGACCCTACCGTTTCGGAAGAGGAGTACCTGGACCGGATAACCAAAAAAACAGCCGGCTTCATGGCCGCCTGCTGCCGTCTGGGGGCCCTGGCGGCGGAAGCGCAAAAAGAAGTGGTGCAGGGTTTGGCCGCTTATGGGCAGTATATAGGTCTGGCTTACCAGATCCGTGACGATGTGCTGGATTTTACGGCGCCGCCGGGAAAAACAGGTAAATCCGGCGGCCTGGACCTTGCCGGCGGGATTATCACCCTGCCGGTAATCCATGCCTTAAACAGCGGGGCAGCATCTTACCTGCGGCCCATACTGGAAAAAAGAAAAATAACCGGCCATGAGTTGAGGGAAATCCGCCGGCTGCTGGCCGAATGCGGGTCTTATAACTATGCCCTGCAAAAAGCTGAAGAATATGCTGAACGGGCCAAAAAAAGCCTGCAGGTAGTCCCCTGCTGTCGGACCAGGCAGGCCCTTTCAGTCATTGCAGACTTTTCCGTCCGCAGGGAAATTTAATGTATGCCGGATACTCAGCCCATACCGGAAACTGTAAAAAATACGGTTAAAACCAGGGTATTCAAGGCAGATAAGAAGATCATGCCGATTTCCCGGCGGGTGATGTCCGTCACCTGGTCAACATCGGTGGCCAGGGCCAGGTAGACCCCCCCTATGCCTAACAGCGCCGGGACGGCAAAAATTTTATGTGCCCAATAATTTAAAAGCACCGACTGACCTACAAGCAGTAAAAAATAAAAAGCCACCACGTAGCGGGCCGCAGGTAAACCAAAAATCCGGGCTGCCCAAGCCGGTGTGGTCATTTTGGGGGGTGCTGCCCCGAGGTCGCCGGTGATATCGGCTACATGGTGCTGCATCAGCCAGGCCACGGAAAAAGTGCCGTGCACTGAAGCGGCGGCCAGGGTCAACCATGTAAACCGGCCGGTCAGGATATAGAAGGTCCCCAGGGTACAGGCGACAGTGGCGGGCCAGGCGCCGAGCCATTCCCCGAGCAGGGGCCGGTAAGCCAGCCGTA
Source organism: Bacillota bacterium (assembly GCA_049324975.1). GTDB lineage: Bacteria > Bacillota > Thermincolia > Thermincolales > CAZWUW01 > JBMOPI01. The sequence continues at coordinate 1,795 of JBMOPI010000015.1, read as the reverse complement.
TAGGCGGAATGGTGTAGGCCACCGCGGCCCAGATGCCTACAGACAGTAGCAGCAGGATAAACAAACCGTAATAATAAACAAAATACAGGCCCAGCGCAGTCCCCAGGGCCAGGGTTACGGCGCCGATAAAGGACAGGTCCCTAAGGTTAAAAATATCCTGTTTAACCACCCCGCTGCCTCCAGAAATGATGCCCGGACTATACCGGTCAGTCCCCGAACACCAGTCTTCCCTGTCATTAAAGGCATGGGCCGCAAGCCCCTGTAACAAAACACAGATCGCAAGGAGCAGCATTAAGTGCAGGTAATTCAAGTCACGGTATCCCGCGCTGTAAACCGCCAGACCAAACCCCAATGCCACCGCGCTGACACTCCACGAAAGTACCGGCCCGATGCGCAGCAGCACCCACAGCCCTTTAATTTTTTCTGTCCTGCATGTTTTCATAAGTCTTATTTTTTGTTGTCACCTGAAGTCTTATACGTTTTAGCATAGGAACCCGTTGAGGGGGAAAACTATGGGTACGAAGACGAGGAGGTGATGAAAATGCTGGATCTGGTCCGCCGGTTTATCAGTCTTAACCGTGACATGGCCGCGCTGCCTTTTAAAACGGCCCGGGAAATGCTTGGCCCTAACCGGAAAAGGGCGCGGGAAGCGCTTCATATTGCCGAGGATATCACCACTATACCTTTTAAAATGGCGGAGCGGGCGTTGAACAATACTTTTCCCCCCGGGGAAGAGCCGGAGGCAGAGGGGGAGGCAAAAGGCCCCGGGGTGCATAATATTTTGGTTAACCCTGAAGTGACCGTAACCCGGGACGATAACGTGGCCGGAAACAACTACCGGCGCGCGGAGCTAAGGGTGACCGGGCTTCTGTGTGACGCCTGAGTAAACAGGGTGAAAAGGGCCCTGGAAGGGTTCAATGAGGTGACTGAAGTGGATTTTGTCCCCCACCGGGAGCTGTTTGGGGTCGAATATCTTTCTGACGTGCCGCGAGGTGAGGAATTTAAAGCAGCGGTCCAGAAAGTCGTCATCGCCCCCGGGGTCCGGAAGATGCTTGGGGAAATAGGCGGCCGGGATAATCCTGAAGAGCCGGCGGAAAACAATCCGGTGCATTGAAATTACACGGTCAGGAAATAATATACCTGTATTAAAAATGTTCAGAAAGAGGTGGTTTAAATGCATGTAAAAGTTATAGAAGACCTTTGTGTATCCTGTGGCCAGTGTATCAGTATCGCACCGGAAGTTTTTGAATGGGGTGACAATGAAATAGCCGTGGCCAAGGTACCGGACGTCCCAAAAGAACAGGAAGTCCTGGCCCATGAGGCTGTCGAAGGCTGCCCCACCGCAGCAATTAAGGAAGAATAGGATAAAGGATAACTCAATAAAAAATGCCGGTGGCGTGGCCACCGGCTTTAATCAATTATTGAGTGCACTATTTTTCACAGTCACATTTACGACATGAACATTTTCCGTGATTATGATGATGATGGCCGTCGCCGTTCTTATTCTTTTTCTTTATCCCCATCCCTTCAAGCTGGTCGCGTACCTGGGGCCGGATTCCTTCCAGGTATTGTTCCCGGACCTTTTTCTGTTCCTCTTTTTCTTCAGGGGTGAGACCTTCGGTCCTTTGTTTGCGGGCCAGGTAATTTATCTTGTCTACCAGTTCCTGAGTAATCATGGCAACCCCTTCCCTTCAATTATTCCTGTATTATTTTCACCCGTATGTAATTTATCATAACACATTTTTTTCCTTGGCGCAGGAAAAACTTGTGTTATAATATTGTCAGCAGTAGCGTT
>JBMOPI010000014.1:0-15837 GCA_049324975.1 Bacillota bacterium | reverse complement strand
AACCGGATTGCCATGCAGAGCGACCTGCTGGGAGCCGCGGCGCTGGGGATGAAAAATGTGCTGGCCTTGTCCGGCGACCACCAGAAGTTCGGCAACCACCCGACATCCAAAAACGTCTATGACATAGACTCCATCCAGCTGATCCAGATGCTGGACGGCATGCGCAAGGGTTATTTCCAGTGCGGCGAACAGATGAAGGATGAACCGCCCAAGTTCTATATCGGCTGCGCCGCCAACCCTTTTGCCGACCCCTTTGAGTTCCGGGTGACCCGGTTAGAGAAGAAGGCTGATGCCGGCGCTGACTTCTGCCAGACCCAGTGCCTGCTGGACATGGAAAGGTTTGAGCGCTGGATGGAACTTGTCCGGGCCCGCGGCCTCCACAAGCGGATCAAGATCCTGGCCGGGATTACGCCGCTGAAATCGGTCAAAGCCGCCAAATACATGCGGGATTATGTCGCCGGGATGATGGTTTCCGACGATATTATCCGGCGGCTGGAGCAGGCCGAAGACATCAAAGAGGAGGGCATTAAGATTGCCGTTGAGCAAATTGAGCACCTCAAGAAAATGGAAGGCGTAGCCGGTGTCCATATCATGGCCATTGCCTGGGAAGAAGTTGTACCTGATATCGTCAAGCGGGCCGGTTTATACCCGCGGCCCGAAGTATAAACCGGCCGTCTGAGTGGAGGGGAACAGATGCAAAATCAAAGAGTTGTGGTTATAGGCGGCGGGGTGGCTGGCATGACCTGTGCCCTGGAAGCGGCAGCCAAGGGAATAGAAGTATGCCTGGTGGAAAAAGCCGCCGATATCGGCGGGTGGGCATATGATTACTGCTGCAAAGCTACGGATAAATGCGCCAAGTGCTCGGCATGCCTGGTGCCCCAGGCCAAAATGCACGTGGAAAAGCATCCCCTGATCACCGTTTACTGTTACAGCGAGGTCATTGGGGTGTCCGGCCAGCCTGGTAACTACCGGGTAAAGGTAAAAAAGGACCAGGACGTAACCGATTTGGAAGCAGGGGCGATTATTGTCGCGTGCGGCTTCAAACCATTTGATGCCGCACGCAAAGGTGAGTTTGGCCATGCTGTTGAGAAAAATGTCATTACCGGGCTGGAACTGGAGCAGGCTTTAAATGAAAAAGGCTCATTGATCAGAGCCTTTGGCGGGGCCAGAAATATCGGTTTTATCCAGTGTGTTGGCAGCCGGGACCTGACCATCGGCAATAACTACTGTTCCAGGGTATGCTGTATGTATGCCGCCAAGCTGGCCAGGCTCATCAGGTCGGAACTGCCGGATGCGGACCTGACCATCTTTTACATGGATTTTCAGACCTTCGGCAAGGGCTTTGATGAGTTCATCAAAGCTGCCCAAGAGGATGACAGGATCCAGTTTGTGCGGGGGATTCCATCTAAGATATTCGGCTTCCCTTACGACCGGCTGACTGTCCGGTATGCCAATTCCCTTACCGGCGAAGCATTGGAGGATAAGTATGATTTAATTGTACTTTCGGCGGCAATTACTCCCGGTGAAGATACAGAAAAACTGGCCTCGATGCTGGGCATTGAGCTTGACAGGCATGGGTTCTTTAAAGTGGATACAGAGAACCCGGTGGCCACCGGACAGGCGGGGGTATTTGTGGCCGGGACCTGCCAGTCGCCCAAGGATATACCCCAAAGCATGGAACAGGCCAAAGCCGCGGCCGGCGCCGCTGTGAAATATTTATCTTGATGTTGATAAGGCAGTACTATTGTCCCGGCATCGAATTATTTTATCCGGAGGGGAATACAATGATTGTTGTCCATTGGCTGGCATTTACCGCTCTCACCGGTTTGCTGGGAATCCTGGTGATGACCTGCTGGAAACCTACCAGGTTTGTGTTATACTATCATGCCTTCCGGATCATTTCTTTAAGCGCAATCGCCTCAGCTGTCTTTGTCGTAAACCGCGACAGAGCGGTAATGATTCTGGCCGCAGGGCTTATCCCGGTGATATCAAATATTTTAATCCGGGCAGAGAGGAACATATATAATAAAGCCCAAAAGCTGTTCAGTTATTTTTCTTAAGTGAGATTGGATACGTGAAGGATCAGGCTGCACAGGGATTTTGACTTCAGTACAGCCGGCAGAATCAATATTAAACTTCGGAGCAATGCATGGTATGCTAATATTACCTGTGAAACACCTGTTGCCGTTAGTTCCGCCCAACCTTCCGGGAGTATCGGCATCGATGTGGGATTACATTTTTTTGTTGCTACTTCAAAGGGAGATTTAATAGACAACCCGCATCACCTGAAAAAGAAAGAAAAATATCTCAAAAGGGTCCAACGCCGGTTATCACGTAAAAAGAAAGACAGTAAAAACCGGGATAAAGCCAAAAGAAAGCTGGCCAAACTTCACCGGAAGGTCACCGACCAGCGAAAGGATTTTCTGCATAAAGTCAGTTATAAAGCCAAGTCGATTCACGATGCGGGTTGGGGGAAATTGCTTGCTTTCATAGATTATAAGGCCAAAAAACAAGGCAAAGTTTTTCTCAAAGTACCGGCCAATGGGACTTCTCAAACCTGTATCTGCGGAACCGATGTGTCCAAAGACTTGAGCGTGCGGGTTCATACCTGCCCTAAGTGCGGTTTGACAGAGAACCGGGATGTCGTTTCCGCCAAAGTAATCGAATTACGGGGGCTGCAGTTGTTGGCTATAGCCTAAAAGTGTATAAAGACTAAACTAGGGCGGGAATGCCCCGAAGTTACGCCTGTGGAGATTGTGTAAGACTTTGCCTGATAAGCAAAGCTGCGGTCATTGAAACAGGAAGCCCCTTGCCTAAACGACGTTAGTCGTTAGCTGGGGGAGCATTCACAGAGAGTTCAATGGTATAAAACCGGTTATAGAAAAATGGCGGTCAAAAGTGAAGGTTTCCTTGATGCTCATTTCATCCATGATTGCAAAACTAACAGCATCAACAAAGGATAACTCATGATCATCATATTTCTGCAGGTATCGAAACGCTATATTTTCAATGTCAGTGTTTGACCAGACTACAACCATTAATTCTTCTTCTTGCATTTGGTGCATTATTTTTAGAAAATCCATGGCATTTTTATAGCCAATACGTCGCCTAAGCCAGGTATATGTCTCGGCAATCACCATGTTGGAAGTAAGTTTAACTTTATTTTTCAGATATCCGTTATAAGTTTCAACCGCTTCTTCATGTCTGCTCTCATCCTGGTTCAGGAGCATTATCCAAGCGGAAGTGTCAACGAATACCATGTTCCGACCGGAGGGTATTTTTTTACTCATAAATCACCTTGTCATGATTGATTGCCCGGTCTTTTCCGGCTTTAACCGAACCAATCAGTTTAGAGAAGGGATCTTTTATAGTTCCTTCTTTGATACCTAATTCTCTTACGGCTTGACGAACTACTTCTGATTCGGAGATTTTTCGTGATTTGGAGATGCTTTCAATGATTTTAGTGTCTTGTGGTTCGAGATGAAAAAGCTTTCTAACTTTTCGCCCTGAGTTAGATGTTTTTTTGGTAATGGCCATGTAATCGCCTCCTTTTATTACTATTATAACATCAACGATATCTTATGCAATAAAAAAAGATATCGCTTTATGGCATATTGTGTCATCACTTTAGCTAAAGATATCTTTAATAAAACCGAACGTTTTCTGCACTTTTGACGAATATATGGATGAAAGGCGGGGAGGACAGGGCCATGAATGAGGAAGTTATCAAAGCATTAGTTTTACCGGCGGCTGCCGGCGATTATGTACATGGTTTTTCCCAGGAAGAGATAGCGCGGGTCCTGGAAATCCCTTTAGGTAGTGACACTTCTACTACGGAGAGGTCTAAATTTGGGCAGGTCGATGTTTCAAAACTTACTCCTGCGCAGCAAAAGGAATATCAGGAGTTGTTGAATAAAATTCAGCCCTATTTTGACAAATTGAATAAAGCCAGCGGAATAGAGTGAAAAAAGTCGGGCCAAACTGCCCGGCTTTTTACGTGTTAACCTTAATTGACGCTGACAAAACGTATGTGATATCCTATTACCAGGCAGGGAAAGGAGAAAAAATGAATTGCTTTTTGATTGTCTTTTTGTAAATGTGCTAGCGTCCACCCGAAGTTGGTGCGGCTGCATTTACCCCTGGCTATAGCGGGGTGGTTGTTACTCATCGGGATGATGGTATATGCCACGGTGCTTGATATTAAAAGATATTTTACAGGAATGATTTCATAGCAAAGGTTTGGAAGGGAAATTGAGTATGAAAATCCACTATTTACAGCATGTGCCTTTTGAAGATTTGGCAAATATCGGGAGATGGGCCGGGGACAGGGGGCATAAGGTCACCGGGACCATGCTTTTTGCCGGAGAAAATCTGCCGGAGGTGGACGGATTTGACTGGCTGGTGATTATGGGTGGACCCATGAACATTTACGAGGAGAACGAATACCCCTGGCTTATAAAAGAGAAGAGATTTATTGAGCAGGCCATAAAGGCCAATAAAATTGTTCTTGGGGTATGTCTCGGCGCCCAGCTTATCGCCGATGTCCTTGGCGGACCTGTTTCCAGGAACAAATATAAGGAGATCGGCTGGTTGCCGGTTTCATTGACCCCGCAGGCAAGGGAACTGCCTGTTTTCAGGGCGCTGCCGCACATTTTCACCGCTCTTCACTGGCATGGCGACACTTTGGCCATTCCTCCCGGTTGTACAAGAGTCGCTGAGAGTGCAGGCTGTACAAACCAGGCCTTTTCCTATAACGGCCGGGTGATTGGGCTGCAGTTTCATCTCGAGTCGTCATTTGAGAGTATTAACAAATTAATCTGTAATTGCGGCGATGAACTTGTCGAAGGCAGGTATATTCAAACTGCGGATGAAATTTTATCACAGCAGGGCAATTTGGAAATAATCAAAGGATTGATGAATTTGCTGCTGGATAATATTGCATGGGAATTTGGAACCCAATATTAAACAATATACTGGTGATATAATATTATTGCCAATCCCCTTGCGGCCGGGGTACTCTATAAACTGGGCATCCTTTTAAGCCTTGCTTTAGGCGTGGTGCTAATGTCTTTAAGTACAGTGATTGTTGCCGTGAACGCGAAACTTTTGAGGCTGGGAAATTGAACAAGGGAGGACTCAAATCAAGATGAAAGTCGCTGTCGCCCAATTGAATCCCGTGGTAGGGGACATTGACGGGAACCTAGGTAAAATAGTGGGCACCCTGGCGCGGTGCAAAGAAGATAAACCGGATTTACTGATTTTTCCGGAACTTTTTCTGGTGGGCTACCCTCCCCGGGACCTTTTGGAGAGGGCCGCATTTATTGACAAGGTACAGCGGGCCGTGCAGGAAGCAGTCAAAATATCGTCGGAGTACCCGGAGACCGGGGTACTTTTGGGCGCTCCCCAGCCAACCGGTAGGGATTCCGGCAAGGGACTTTATAATTCCGCCATCCTGATTTACCGGGGGCAAATCCTTATCAACCAGCCCAAGTCACTGCTGCCGACGTATGATGTCTTTGATGAAGCGAGGTACTTTGATCCGGCGCCGGGAATAAAGACTGTCCCGTTTAAGGGTGAGGTATTGGGCATTTCTATCTGTGAAGATGCATGGAATGACCCGGAATTATGGGTAAAGAGGACTTATGCCCACGATCCCATAGAAGTATTGGTCAGAAAAGGCGCAACAATGCTGATTAACATTTCCGCATCTCCTTTCCAGGTAGGGAAAGAAGAAGTGCGGTACCGGGTTGTAAAAAATCATGCGCAAAAATATGGGCTGCCCTTTGTCTATGTCAACCAGGTAGGCGGCAACGATGAACTGATCTTTGACGGCAGGAGCCTTTTTGTTGATAAGGCCGGGGAACCTGTGGAGGTTTTCCCCACTTTCCGGGAACATGTACAGGTGATTGACCTGACCCGGTCCGGAACACCAGGTCTTTATGAGCCCCAGGATAAAATTTCATCTGTTAACGAGGCATTGGTCCTGGGGCTGGGGGATTATATCAGGAAATGCGGTTTTAAGAAGGCGGTTGTGGGGCTGTCGGGCGGGATTGATTCCGCCGTTGTCTGCTGCCTGGCGGTGGCAGCCCTCGGCCGGGAAAATGTACTCGGCATTTCCATGCCTTCGCCTTACTCTTCTAAGGGCAGCATTGAGGACTCACGGCAGCTGGCGGACAATCTGGGCATTGATTTTAAGGTGATTCCCATTTCCGGCATTTATGACTCCTATCTTGAGTCGTTAAAGGAACACTTCGAGGGCAGGGAAATGAATGAAACCGAGGAGAATATTCAGGCCCGGATCCGCGGTAACATTCTGATGGCCTTCTCCAACAAGTTCGGCCACCTGGTGCTGTCTACCGGGAATAAGAGCGAGCAGGCGGTAGGCTACTGTACCCTTTACGGGGATATGAGCGGGGGCTTAAGCGTGATTTCCGATGTGCCCAAAACCATGGTTTATGAACTGGCGCGGCATATAAACAGGGACAGGGAAGTAATCCCCCGGGAGATCATTGAAAAGCCGCCGTCGGCGGAACTGAGACCGGACCAATTTGACCAGGACACCCTGCCCCCGTATGAGATCCTGGACAAAATCCTTCATTATTACCTGGATGAAGGCTATTCAACCCAGGATATTATCGATTTAGGCCTGGAATCCGAAACTGTCAAATGGGTGATCAGAACCGTCGACAGGAATGAGTATAAGAGAAGACAGGCTGCGCCCGGGCTGAAGGTGACTACCAAGGCTTTCGGCGTGGGCAGGCGGATGCCGATTGCGGCGAGGTATGAGTTTTAAGCTAAATAATTAAGAAGGTCAGTGGTCTTGAAACGTCGTTCCGTACTATGCTTCGTAATGAACGACTTATTTAAGACCACTGACCTTCTTGATTTATTAGCAAATTCGTAAAAAATAGCATCCGGGAGAGACGTACTGACCTTTCCTGACCAAATGCGGTCAAGACAAGAAAAATTTGTTAAACACAGAGCCAGATGAGCGTTGATTTATTTTGCGAAAAGGGAGATAATATTTATCAAAGGTCAGGGAAGGTCAAAACGTCGGCAAAAGTCAGTGATACAAGGGGGGATAGTATGTTGTAAGCGGGAACTGACCGTTTAACTTTTAAAAATGTATTTTAACCGTGAATTTCTTGTCCAAAGGGCAAGGGGTATTTTATTATAATTAATAATTTTTCTTTAAAAGGAGGTTTACATAATGGCTAAAACAGTTGGTATCGACCTGGGCACCACCAACTCGGTGGTAGCGGTAATGGAAGGCGGCAAGCCGGCGGTAATTGTCAATGCCGAAGGCGCCCGGACGACGCCTTCCGTGGTTGCTTTCAAAGAAGACGGAGAAAGGCTGGTGGGCCAGGTGGCCCGGCGCCAGTCGGTGTTAAACCCGGAAAATACACTGTACTCGGTAAAACGTTTTATCGGCCGCCGTTATTCCGAAGTGGCCGAGGAGCGCAGCCTGGTGCCATATAAAGTGACGGCCGGCCCCAATGACGCGGTCCGGTTTGATATCCGCGGTAAACAGTACGCGCCGGAAGAGATTTCGGCCATCGTGCTGCGTAAACTGGTGGATGACGCGGCCAAGTACCTGGGGGAAAAGGTGACTGACGTGGTGATTACCGTGCCGGCTTACTTCAACGACGCCCAGCGGCAGGCCACCAAGGACGCCGGCAAAATCGCCGGGCTGAACGTGCTGCGCATCATCAACGAACCCACGGCGGCAGCCCTGGCTTACGGCCTGGATAAAAAAGCGAATGAGACCATCCTGGTCTTTGACCTGGGCGGCGGCACCTTCGATGTTTCCATCCTGGAAGTGGGGGACGGGGTGTTTGAAGTGAAGTCCACCAACGGGGATACCCAGTTGGGCGGCGATAATTTTGACAAGGCCCTGGTCGACTGGATGGCTGAAGAGTTTAAAAAAGATCACGGCATCGACTTAAGAAACGACAAGCAGGCCCTGCAGCGGCTGACGGAAGCCGCGGAAAAAGCTAAAATAGAGCTGTCCACGACCCTCGAAACACAGATCAACCTGCCCTTTGTTACCGCCGATGCCTACGGGCCCAGGCACCTGGATATGAAGCTGACCAGGGCTAAGTTTGATGACATCACCCATCACCTGGTGGAACGCTGCCGGGGACCAGTGAAGGCGGCCCTGGCCGACGCCAAACTGACGGAGAAGGATATTGACGAAGTGATCCTGGTAGGCGGGTCCACCCGGATCCCTGCGGTACAGAAACTGGTAAGGGAACTCACCGGCGGCAGGGACCCCCACCAGGGTGTCAACCCTGATGAGGTGGTGGCCGTTGGCGCTGCCATCCAGGGCGGCGTGCTGGCCGGGGAGGTGAAGGACGTCCTGCTGCTTGATGTGACGCCCCTTTCCCTGGGGGTGGAGACCATGGGCGGCGTGATGACCAAAATTATCGAGCGCAACACTACCATCCCGGTGCGGCGCAGTGAGGTTTTCAGCACGGCCGAGGATAACCAGCCGGCCGTAGACATCCATGTGCTGCAGGGGGAACGGGAAATGGCCCGGGATAACCGATCCCTGGGACAATTTAAGCTTGACGGCATCCCCATGGCGCCCCGGGGTATTCCTCAAATTGAAGTCACCTTTGACATCGACGCCAACGGCATCCTCAAGGTGAGTGCCCGGGACAAAGGCACCGGCAAGGAACAGACCATCACCATCAGCGGTTCCACGAGCCTCGATAAGGGCGAAATCGACCGCATGATCCGGGAGGCTGAAGCCAATGCAGCTGAGGATAAACAGCGCAAACAGGAAGTGGAAACAAGGAACGAAGCCGATACCCTTGCTTACCAGGTGGAACGGCAGCTCAATGAGCTGGGGGATAAAGTGCCGGCGCATGACAAAGCACGGATTGAGGGCATGCTCAACGATTTAAAAACCGCCCTCAAGGAAAACGCTCCTGTTCCCCGCATCCGGGAACTGCACGGCGAGCTGCAACAGGCGGCACATGCCTTGTCTCAGGCCGCTTACCAGCAGACTGCCGGAGCAACGGATGCGGCATGCAGCGGCGGGACCTGAGGGGCCCCGCAGTCACCGGCCGGTGACGATGTGGTGGATGTTGAATTTGAGGAAAAATAAGCCTAAAGGCAGGTGAGGACCTTATGGGTGTTAGCTATCATGATTACTATCAAATATTAGGCGTTGAACGCGGTGCCACGGAAAAAGAGATCAAGACTGCTTACCGCAAGCTGGCCCGTAAATGGCATCCCGACCTGCACACGGAAAAGGACAAAGCTGAGGCCGAGGAGAAATTTAAGCAGATTAACGAAGCTTACGAGGTATTGAGTGACCCGGAAAAAAGGGCCAAGTATGACCAGTTGGGCAGCAACTGGCGGGATGGCCAGGATTTCCGGCCACCGCCGGACATGGACGGGTTTCATTTTTACACTAATGCCGGCGCCGGGGCGGACGGGTTCAGTGATTTTTTTGAAACGCTTTTTGGCGGCGGTTCGCCTTTTGGCCGTACGGCAGGGACCACCCGCACCCGCGGCCCGGTCCGTGGGCAGGACGTGGAAAGTGAACTGGCCATTACCCTGGAAGAGGCTTACCGCGGCGGGGAAAAGTCACTGCAGCTGACTACCCGGGACAGCTGTGCGGCCTGCGGCGGCACGGGAGTCACCCATGACTATTTCTGCAGCCGCTGCGGCGGCACGGGGGTAGTTGCCGGAAGTAAGACCCTGACGGTCAGGATCCCGCCCGGGGTGCATGACGGCAGCCGCATCAGGCTGAAGGGCCAGGGCGGCGAAGGGCTCCAGGGCGGGTCGAAGGGCGACCTTTATTTTAAGGTCAGCATCCAGCCCCATCCTCTGTTCAAAATCCAGGGCAACGACCTGGAGACAGAAGTCACCCTGCGGCCTGAGCAGGCCGCGCTGGGCGATGAGGTGAAGGTGCCCACCCTGGACGGCCCGGTAACCATGAAGGTGCCGCCCGGCACCAGGGCCGGCCGGCGTCTCAGGCTCAGGGAAAAGGGGTTACCCCATAAAGGCGGCAGGGGTGATGAATATGTCAGAATCAGGATTGATATTCCGGAACACCTGACCGGGCAGGAACAGGAGCTTTATCGGCAGCTGGCGGCTTTAAGGAAAGGGGTGTGACGGGTGTGGAAAAATTTTACCTGCAGATATATCGCCATACCCTGTCCCCGGGCGAAGAGGAAACCTGGGTGGATATAAAAACCCTGGAAATCCATCCCGAGGTTGCCGGACGCCTGGCGGAACTGGGCATTGTGGAAATCAGCCGCGGGCAGGTGCCGGCGCGCCAGGTCAGCCGCCTGCGGAAGCTGATGCGGCTGCGCCGGAACCTAGGTGTGAACCTGGCGGGGGCAGCCATTATCCTGGACCTGCTGGAACGGGTAGAACTGCTGGAAGATGAAGTTGAACGATTAAAGAAGATGATTTGATATCAAGAATGGGGGGATATGGGATGGATTTCAACCGTTATACACAGAAATCAAGGGAAGCCGTCGGCGCCGCGCAGCAGCTGGCAGCGGAAAGGCACCACCAGGAAGTGACAGGCAAACACCTGTTGCTGGCTTTATTGAAGCAGGAAGGCGGGATGGTACCCCGTTTCCTGGAGCATGCCGGTGTAAATACCGGGCTGCTCACCGGTAAAGCTGAAGATCTGCTGCGGAAAATCCCGGCGGTTACCGGTTATGATAGTTCCCTGCGTTTGGGCACCGGTCTGGCCAGGGCTTTAGCCCGGGCGGAAAAGGAAGCCCGGGAGATGAAGGATGAATATATCAGTGTGGAACACCTGCTGCTGGCCCTCCTGGAAGAGGGGGAACCGGAAACTATTGAGGCATTACGGCAGGCCGGCCTGTCCCGGGACACACTGCTCAACTCTCTGCGGGCGGTGCGGGGCAACCAGCGGGTGACCAGCGAGAACCCGGAAGAAACCTATGAAGCCCTGGAAAAATACGGCCGGGACCTGACCAAGCTGGCCCGGGAGGGCAAGCTGGACCCGGTTATCGGCCGGGACGATGAAATCCGCCGGGTCATCGAAATCCTGTCCCGGCGCACCAAGAACAACCCGGTGCTCATCGGTGAGCCCGGAGTAGGCAAGACGGCTATTGTAGAGGGGCTGGCCCGGCGGATTGTGGCCGGGGACGTGCCGGAAGGGCTGAAGGATAAAAGCCTGTTTGCCCTGGATATGGGTTCGCTGGTGGCCGGGGCCAAGTACCGGGGTGAATTTGAGGAAAGGCTGAAGGCCGTACTTAAGGAAGTCCAGGAGTCGGCCGGCCGGATTATCCTGTTCATTGATGAACTGCATACAGTCGTAGGCGCCGGGGCGGCGGAAGGTGCCATGGATGCGGGCAACCTCTTAAAGCCTATGCTGGCCCGGGGGGAACTGCGTACCATTGGCGCCACTACCCTGGATGAATACCGCAAGCATGTGGAAAAAGACGCGGCCCTGGAGAGGCGCTTCCAGCCGGTGGTGGTCCAGCCGCCGTCGGTGGAAGACACCATTTCTATTCTGCGGGGGTTGAAGGAACGCTATGAAGTACACCATGGGGTAAGGATCCAGGACGGGGCAATTGTAGCGGCCGCGACATTATCTGACCGCTATATCTCTGACCGCTTCCTGCCTGACAAGGCCATTGACCTGATGGATGAGGCGGCGGCCCGGCTGCGCACGGAAATCGACAGCATGCCCACAGAGCTGGACGAAATCACCCGCCGTATCATGCAGCTGGAAATTGAAGAAGCGGCGCTGGGCAAGGAAAAGGACCAGGCGTCGGAGGAACGGCTGCAGAAAATAAAGGCCCAGCTGGCTGAGCTGCGGGCTGAGGCAGATGCCATGAAGGCCCAGTGGCAGGTGGAAAAACAGGGCATCTCCCGCATCCGGGAACTGAAGAAGGAAATCGAGGAGACCCGCCAGGAAATCGAACGGGCGGAGCGGGAGTACGACTTAAACAAGCTGGCCGAGCTGCGCTACGGCAAGCTTGATGAACTTGAGCGCCGGCTTAAGTCCGAAGAGGAGCTGTTGGCCGGCAAACAGAAACATGGCATGCTGCTTAAGGAAGAAGTGGACGAAGAGGACATCGCCCGGGTGGTCAGCCGCTGGACCGGCATCCCGGTGAGTAAACTGATGGAAGGGGAAAAGGAGAAGCTTATCCACCTGGACGACGAACTCCATAAGCGGGTCATCGGCCAGGACGAAGCGGTACGGGCCGTGGCCGATGCCGTGCTGCGGGCCCGGGCCGGCATCAAGGACCCCAACCGGCCCATCGGCAGTTTCATTTTCCTCGGCCCCACGGGTGTGGGCAAAACCGAGCTGGCCAGGGCGCTGGCCCAGGCCCTCTTCGACGATGAACGCAACATAGTGCGGCTGGATATGTCCGAGTATATGGAAAAGCATACGGTGGCCCGGCTTATCGGCGCGCCTCCCGGTTATGTGGGCTACGAGGAAGGTGGCCAGCTCACTGAAGCGGTGCGGCGGAAACCCTATTCCGTAATCCTCCTCGACGAAATTGAGAAGGCCCACCATGATGTGTTCAATGTGCTCCTGCAGCTCCTGGATGACGGCCGGCTGACCGACGGCCAGGGACGGACCGTGAATTTCCGTAATACGGTGATAATCATGACCTCCAACCTGGGCAGCCATGAAATCCTGGCCCAGCAGGAGCACGGCGGGGATTTTGAAGAAATGAAAGGCAAGGTGCTGAGCATCCTGCGGCAGCACTTCCGCCCGGAGTTCCTGAACCGGGTGGATGAGATTGTGGTTTTCCAGGCCCTGACCCAGGAACAGATGGGGCAGATCGCCGGCCTCCTGCTGGCGTCCTTGGCCAAACGGATTCAGGACGGTACCGGCACCAGGCTGGAATGGGATGCAGAGGCGCTGCGCTACCTGGCTGACAAAGGCTATGAACCGGCTTATGGCGCCCGGCCGTTAAAACGGCTAATCCAGCAGGAGGTGGAGACCCCCTTAAGCCGGATGATGGTGAAAGGTGAAATTGTGCCCAAGGATACAGTAATCCTGAGCAGTACCGGCAGCGGGCTGGTTTTTGAAAAAAAAGAATAATTTTTATGCAAAGCGCCCTGTAGTGAGCAGGGCGCTTTTGACTGTCAAAAGTTATAATATATTGTCGAATGTTAGGAGGGGAAAAATGGTGTCATGTGGAAATAAAAAGATATTGGCTGGATGAAAGGAGGGGAACAGTCATGGGCAGTGATTTTCAGGTCCCGAAGCCGTTGGCGGAAAGGCTGATTCCTTTTAAAATTACCGCTATCTATACCGTGATAGGGGGATTATGGATTCTCTTTTCCGATGAAATATTGGCTGCATTGATTCATGACCCGGCAGCCCTTACCCGCCTGCAGACCTTTAAAGGCTGGTTTTATGTGCTGGCCACGGCGCTGATGCTGCACCTGCTGATCAGACGCGGGATAAAGGCGGTCCGGCAATCGGAAGAAGCCTTACATGAGACCGCCCGGGGGGTTTCAGCGGCAACCGGCGCTGCTTTTTTCAATTCACTGGTCCGGCACCTGGCCAAAGTGCTGAAGGTTGATTGTGTATTGATCGGCCAGGTATCCGGAGATAATGAAGAAAAAA
This sequence comes from Bacillota bacterium, assembly GCA_049324975.1. Lineage (GTDB taxonomy): Bacteria > Bacillota > Thermincolia > Thermincolales > CAZWUW01 > JBMOPI01. The sequence goes on along the minus strand of JBMOPI010000014.1, from coordinate 2,252 downwards.
TCCAAACCGTTGCTGTATACGCCCACGGTGAAATCAAGGAAAATTTTACCTATCACTTGCCCGGGACACCCTGTGAAAACGTTGTCCGGAAAGATATGTGCTATTATCCTGCCGGTGTCCGGGAGCTGTTTCCCGACGACCACCTGCTGGCCGAAATGAAGGTGGAGAGCTACCTGGGGACGCCCCTTTTTGATTCTGCCGGCCGCGTATCCGGCCTGCTGGTGGTGATGAACACAAAATCGCTCCCCAACACGGATTATGGCCAATCGCTGCTGCGTATCTATGCCGTGCGGGCCGCCGCTGAACTGGAGCGCAAACGGGCGGAAGAACGACTTACATACATGGCTTATCACGACCCTTTGACTGATTTACCGAACCGGACCCTGTTTTATGACCGGCTTTCACTGGCGCTGGCCCATGCCCGGCGGCTTGACCAGATGCTGGCCGTGCTGTTTATTGACCTGGACCAGTTCAAGAACATCAATGATTCCCTGGGGCATGCCACGGGAGATATGCTGCTGCAGGGGGCAGCCGGCCGGCTCAGCAGCTGTATACGGGCGGGAGACACCCTGGCCAGGATGGGCGGAGATGAATTTACCCTGCTGCTGCCGGAAATTCACCAGGCTGAGGACGCGGTCAAAGTGGCCCGGAAAATCTTTGACGCTTTCAAACAACCCTGGGTGCTGGGCGGCCATGAGTTTCACCTTACTGTCAGTATCGGTATTTCTGTTTATCCTAATGACGGTGTGGACCCCGAAACCCTGCTGAAGAATGCCGACACAGCCATGCACCGGGCCAAGGAGCTGGGCAGGAACAGTTGTCAGTTTTACAACCCGGAGATGAAAGCAAAAATCCTGGAACGCCTGGCGATGGAAAAGAGCCTGCGTTATGCGCTGGAGCATGATGAATTTGTTATCTGTTATCAGCCCCAGGTGCATACCGGCACCGGCGGGATTACCGGCATAGAAGCCCTGGTGCGCTGGCAGAGCCCTGACCGGGGGTTGATCAGCCCGGACCGCTTTATTCCCCTGGCCGAGGATACGGGACTGATTCTGCCCATCGGGGAATGGGTGCTGCGTACTGCCTGCGCCCAAAACAAAGCGTGGCAGGAGGCGGGTTTTCCGTCGGTGCGGGTGGCTGTAAACCTCTCGCCGTATCAGTTCCGGCAGGAAACGTTAGTTGAAACGGTTGTCCGGGTGCTTAAGGAAACCGGCCTGGAACCCTGTTGGCTGGAGCTGGAAATCACGGAGAGCGCAGCTATGTATGACGTGGACTATACCATCGCGGTACTCCACGAGCTTAGGGACATGGGCATCAGAATCGCTATCGATGATTTTGGCACCGGGTATTCCTGTCTTAATTGTTTAAAAAAATTCCCTATCAACAGGCTGAAGATTGACCAGTCATTTGTCAGTGACGCCGTAATAAATCCGGCCAGCGCGGCTATTGTCACGACCATCATCACTCTGGCCAACAACCTGAACCTTGAAGCAATTGCTGAAGGGGTGGAAACCGAGGAACAGCTGGCTTTCCTGAAGCAGTGCCGGTGCGGACAAATGCAGGGCTACCTGTTCGGTGAACCTGTTTCTGCGGGGGAATTTGAAAAAATACTGGGCAGGACTTTTGCCTGCCGTGTCGAAAAGATATAGCCCGGGGAGGTTAAAAACTTGCAGGGGATAATTTTTGATTTTGATGATACACTGGTTGAGGCCACTGTTTTTTTTGACCGGGCCAAGGAGAAGTTCGCACGCCGGATGGCGGAACTGGGGTTCCCGGCGGAGGAAGCGCTGGTGGTGCTGAACAGGTTTGATATCCGGAATGTGGTCAAGGCCGGGGGGTTCCTCCCGGACTGCTTTCCCAGGGCCCTGGCGGAAACCTATGAGCACTACTGTGCCACTCATAATTCGCCTGTCTGCAGGCTGACCAGGGAGTGGATGGAGGACCTGGGGTGGCAGGTTTTTAAGGAACCGGTGGAAGTTATCGACGGGGCGCATGAAGTACTGGAGATGCTGGCGGAGCGGTTCCCGTTGTTCCTGGCCACTAAGGGTGAACCGGAAATGCAGGTGGCCAGGCTGGAGGAGAGCGGGCTTGGGCAGTATTTTGAACAGGTTTATGTAATGCCTGACAAAACCCCGGCGGAATACCGGATGATTGCCGGGGAAAACGGGCTTAGCCCCGGTCGGTCATGGATAGTTGGGAACAGCATGAAAGGTGATATCAACCCGGGGATTTTGAGCGGCTTCAACTGCATA
>JBMOPI010000013.1:0-15930 GCA_049324975.1 Bacillota bacterium | reverse complement strand
CATCATTACCAACCGGGGCTGCGCATACGCCGGTTGCAAGGGCGTGGTATTGGGGCCGATCAAAGATATGGCCCACATCACCCATGGGCCTGTCGGCTGCGGCTATTATTCCTGGATGACCCGGAGAAACAAGGCCAAAACCCCGGAAGACGGCAAGAACTTCCAGTCTTACTGTTTTACTACCGATATGCAGGAGCATGACATCGTTTTCGGTGGCGAGAAAAAACTGGCCCGCATGATCGACGAAGTGGTGGAGACCTTTAAGCCTAATGCTGTTACCGTTTCCGCCACCTGTCCCGTCGGCCTTATCGGTGACGATATTAACGCGATAGCCAAGGCCGCCCAGGAAAAACACGGGATACCGGTTATGGCTTTCAGTTGTGAAGGATACCGGGGGGTCAGCCAGTCCGCCGGCCACCATATCGCCAATAACGGCGTACTGGAGTGGATCGTCGGACAGGGTGAAATGACCGAGGCGCCGGCCAAATACTCCATCAACATCCTGGGAGAATATAACATCGGCGGCGACAGCTGGGAACTGGAAAGGGTCCTGAAAGAAATCGGTTACACCATCATCTCCGTAGCCACCGGTGACGGTTCCTTTGAAGACCTGAAAAACGCCCACGTAGCTGATCTGAATCTGGTGCAGTGCCACCGTTCCATCAACTACATCGCGGAAATGCTTGAGATCAAGTACGGCACTCCGTGGTTAAAGGTCAACTTCATCGGCGTGGAGGCTACAGCCAAGTCCCTGCGTGACATGGCCCTGTACTTCGGTGACAAAGAGTTGATAGAAAAGACAGAGGAAGTCATCGCCAGGGAAGTGGCCAGGGTCCAGCCAATTCTGGACCAGTACCGGAAAATCTGCGAAGGCAAGACCGCTTTCTGCTTCGTCGGCGGTTCCCGGGGACACCACTACCAGAAGCTGTTTGGGGATCTAGGCATTGACACTGTCCTGGCCGGTTACGAGTTCGCTCACCGTGACGATTATGAAGGCCGGCACATCATCCCGGATATCAAGGTTGACGCAGACAGCAAAAACATCCCGGAACTGCATGTGGAACCTGACAAAAAGTTCTTTAAGCTTAAGATTTCCCCGGAAAAAGCGGAAGAGCTGAAGAAAAAGATTCCGCTCAGCGACTACCCGGGCATGAACGCGGAAATGAAAGACGGTTATTTGATCGTCGACGACCTGAACCACTATGAAACCGAGGAATTTATCAGGCTCCTGAAACCGGATATTTTCGCTTCCGGGATTAAGGACAAATTCATCCCGCAAAAGATGGGCATACCATCCAAGCAGCTCCACTCTTACGACTACAGCGGACCTTACGCCGGCTTTAACGGCGCCGTCAAGTTTGCGGAAGATATCACCGCCATGTTTACCACCCCGACCTGGAACTTCATCACCCCGCCCTGGAAGGGCAAGCCTATGCTTGAGGGCGCCATGCAGAAGGAGGCGAAATAGGATGTTAGACCATACACCGAAAGAAGTTCAAGAACGCAAAGGCGGCCTGATCAACCCGGCCAAAACCTGTCAGCCTATCGGCGCCATGTACGCGGCGCTGGGGATTCACAAGTGCCTGCCCCACAGCCACGGCTCCCAGGGCTGCTGCTCCTATCACCGGATGCACCTGACCAGGCATTTCCGGGACCCGATTATGGCTTCCACCAGTTCATTTACTGAAGGAGCTTCCGTTTTTGGCGGCGGCGCCAACTTAAAGACCGCCATCAAAAACGTGTTTTCCATTTACAATCCGGATGTCATGGCTATACATACCACCTGCCTGACTGAAACCATCGGTGATGACATCCCGGCTTTCCTGGGCCAGTCTGAAGTCCCTGAAGGCAAGATTGTAATCCATGCCAATACTCCGAGCTACGCAGGCTCCCATGTCACCGGCTTTTCCAACATGGTTAAAGGGATGGTCAACTACCTGTCTGAAGCGACCTCCGAAGCCAAAAAGGAACAGGTGAACATTATTCCCGGTTTCGTAAACCCCGGGGATATGCGGGAAATCAAGAGGCTGGTCAGGGCCATGGGGATTAACTTTATCATGTTCCCTGACACCTCCGGCGTAGTGGATTCCCCCATGACCGGTAAGTTCGAGATGTACCCCAAAGGCGGTACCACCGTTGCTGAGCTTAAGGATACCGGCAACTCCAAGCTTACTGTAGCCCTGGGTTCCTTCGCTTCCACCGACGCTGCTATCCAGCTGGAGCGGAAGTGCAAGGTGCCGGCCAAGACCTTAAAGACCCCCATCGGCGTCAAGGCCACTGACGAACTCCTGATGGCCTTAAGAAACAGCTTTGTCAAGGAAATTCCTTACGAACTGGAAGAGGAGCGGGGCCAGCTGGTCGACATCATGACCGACACCCACTACCACTTCCACGGCAAAAAAGTGGCTATCTTCGGCGACCCGGACATCGTCATCGCCCTGACAGAATTCGTTTTGAGCCTGGGCATGGTACCGGTGCATGTGCTGACCGGTACCCCCGGCAACGCCTTCGAGAAAGAAGTCAAGGCCATGCTGCTGGAAGCCGGCCTCAAGGGCAATGTCAAGGCAGCCGGCGACCTCTTCGAATTCCACCAGTGGATCAAGAACGAGCCGGTCGACCTGATTATCGGCAACACTTATGGCAAGTACATCGCCCGGGCCGAAGACCTTCCCTTTGTACGGGTAGGTTTCCCGATCCTCGACCGCAGCGTGCATTCCTACCTTCCCGTTGTGGGCTACAAAGGCGCCATGCGGTTGATCGAAATGGTCAGCAACGCCCTGCTCGACAGGCAGGACCGCGATGCGGCAGATGAGGACTTTGAATTGGTAATGTAACTTAAGATGCCATGTTAGCAGGGGTATGGTATTAAAACCCTCGGACTGATGCTCCGTTTCGCTGTCCTGCTAACACTCCGCTCGGCGAAAAAGGTCTGTTCACAGGCCTGGGCATCTCTACGTCGCTTCGCTCCTAGAGCGTGCCCGGCCTGCATTTCGGCTTCGCCTCAACCCTCAGACAAGTAGAATACGGGAACCGGCCAGACCATTTTTCTCCTCGCTCCGTGAAGCAGGACTAGCTCACTTCGCAAGGTCCTTCGGTTTTTAATACCATACCCCTATCTACTGGCATTTACAGTTACTGATTATAAAGATATGCACAAAATCACTCTCTAGCCTAAAGATTCCAACCCGAAAGCGGGAGGGGGAAGACGCCGTGTTAAACCGCAATGAACTGGAAATACCGGAAATCGAGGAAAGAAAACAATCCATCAGCGTCAAAGGCAAACAGAAGAAGCAGTTGAAATGCGATACCGACAGCGTTGCCGGCTGTGTCAGCCAGCGGGCCTGTGTTTACTGCGGCGCCCGGGTGGTTTTAAACCCCATCACCGACGCGGTGCACCTGGTGCACGGGCCTATCGGCTGTGCCAGCTATACCTGGGACATCCGCGGCAGTTTGAGCAGCGGCCAGGAACTCTACCGCAACAGCTTTTCCACCGACCTGAAGGAACAGGACGTGGTCTTCGGCGGCGAGAAAAAGCTGGCCCTGGCCATTGACGAACTGGTGGCCAAATACCGGCCCAAACTCGTCTTTGTATACTCCACCTGCATTGTCGGCGTTATCGGCGATGACCTGGAAGCGGTCTGTAAGGCCGCTGCCAGTAAATACAGCATCGAGGTCATTCCGGTCCAGTCCAGCGGTTTTATCGGCAACAAAGCGGCCGGCTACCGGGCGGCATGTGATGCCCTGATGCGGCTGATTGCCCCGGAAAACCCGCAGAAAATTGTTAAAACCAATAAGCTCAATTACCTCGGTGATTTTAACCTGGCCGGTGAGGCCTGGATTATCAAAAGTTACCTGCAGCAGATGGGTATTGAAATCAATGTTACCTTTACCGGAGATTCAAACTATGAAGACCTGAAAAAAGCGCCCGGCGCCTGTCTCAACATCATCCAGTGTGCCGGTTCGATGAACTATCTTGCCGGCAAAATGAAAGAACTATATGACATCCCATACATGAATGTATCTTTCCTTGGCATGGAAGATACCTCGGAATCCCTGAGAAAGATTGCCGCGTTTTTTAATGATGAGGAAATAACCCGCAAAACCGAAGCCCTGATTGAGAGGGAAGTGCAGCAGGTCAGGCCGGTTATTGAATCCTACCGGGAAAAATTTGCCGGTAAAAAAGCCGCCGTTTATGTCGGCGGTGGGTTCAAGGCCATCTCCCTGATCAAGCAGTTCCGGGAAATCGGTATTGAAGTCGTGATGATTGGTACCCAAACGGGCAGGAAAGACGAATATGAAACCATCAACGATCTGGTGGACGAAGGCACCGTCATCCTGGATGACGCCAACCCTTCCGAACTGGAGAGGTTCATGGTGGAAAAAGGCGCTCACCTCCTGGTGGGCGGGGTCAAGGAACGGCCCCTGGCCTATAAACTGGGTATTGCCTTCATCGACCACAACCATGACCGCAAGCACCCTTTAAGCGGCTACGTGGGAGCGGTTAACTTTGCGGAAGAAGTATATTCCACCTTATGCTCACCGGTATGGAAATATATAAACAACCCGGGAGGTGCCGGATATGGAGCACTATAAAAACGTTAACGAAAACCCGTGCAACATGTGCATGCCTATGGGCGGCATCATCCCCTTCAAAGGGCTGGAACAGTCCATGGTCCTGCTCCACGGCTCCCAGGGCTGCGCCACATATATGCGCAGGCATATCGCCGAGCATTTTAATGAACCTATCGATGTGGGGTCTACTTCTCTCAATGAAAAAGGCACCATATATGGCGGAGAAAACAACCTGAAACAGGGTTTGGACAATATAATCAGGCTTTATCAGCCTAAAATCATCGGTGTGCTGACCACCTGCCTGGCGGAAACCATCGGTGAGGATATCGACCGGATGACCGCGCATTACCTGCGGGATAAGGGAATCGACGACGTTTCCATCGTTACGGTGCCGACGCCCGGATATGGCGACAGCCATGCCGAAGGCTACTGGCTGGCCCTCCGGCAAATTGTGGCCAAGTTGGCCCGGGAAACGGAAAAACATGAGAAAGTCAATGTTGTCGTACCTCATATAAGTCCCGCCGATATCCGGGAAATCAAGCGCATTCTGGAACTGATGCAGGTGGAATACACCCTGCTGCCGGACATCACGGACACTTTGGACCGGCCTTTTGCCAAGCCGTATAAAAAAATCCCGGACGGGGGCACTAAACTGGCTGATATCGCCAAAATGGCGGGAGCCGGGGCGACCATCCAGTTCGGTATCACGGTGGATGACAGTAAATCCCCGGGCAAGTACCTAGAAACAGAATTCGGTGTACCTTTATACAACCTACCGCTGCCCATCGGGGTAGTGAACACAGATTTGTTTATCGACGCCTTACATGAAATTACCGGGCGGCCTTTGCCGGAGAGCCTGAAAAAAGAGCGCGGGCGGCTCCTGGACTGCATGATTGATGCCCATAAATACAACTTTGCCGGCCGGAGCGTAATCTTCGGCGACCCGGAACTGGTTTACGCCATGAGCAAAACCTGCATCGAAAATGGGGTGTTTCCGGTGGTGGTGGCTACCGGCAGCAGGACGGCGAGACTTACAGAGCTGCTGAAACCGGAACTGGACCAGCTGCAGAGAGAGGCATACATCTTAAGCGAAGCCGATTTTATCATGGTTCGGGGAAAAAGCCGGGAGATGCAGGCCAATATCGCTATCGGCCACTCCGACGGCCGGTACCTCACCGAGAAGGAGGGGATACCCCTGGTCCGGATGGGCTTCCCTATCCACGACCGGATGGGCGGGCAGCGGATATTGTCGGTAGGATATACCGGCACCGCCCTGTTCATTGACCGGGTAACCAATACCCTCCTGGAAAATAAACTGACTAATTACCGGAACAGCATGTATCAGAAGTACTATTTAGACGAAGAAACCGGGTCAGTGGCCGGTTACTAGTCTTAATCGGAGAAAGTTGAGGTGGCAAAGATGAACTGTGGCGGATCATGCAAGCAAAGTCAAACAAATCCGCAGATTCCTGCGGAAATCCTGGAAAAGACCAACCGGCACCCCTGTTACTCCTTCGGCGCCCATCACAAGTTTGCCCGGATGCACCTGCCGGTGGCGCCCAAATGTAATATCAGCTGCAATTACTGCAATCGGAAGTTCGACTGTGTCAACGAAAGCCGGCCGGGGGTAACCAGCGAGGTACTTATGCCCCATGCTGCGTTGCTGAAATTTAATATGGTCCGGGAAAAAATCGAGAACCTCAGCGTGGTGGGGATTGCCGGTCCCGGCGATGCCCTGGCCAACTGGGAAAACACCAAAAAAACCCTTGAGTTGATCAAAGAGACGGCCCCGGACACGGTATTCTGTTTGTCCACCAACGGCCTGATGCTGCCGGACTATGCTGCGGAGATTGTCAGCCTCGGCATCAACCATGTGACGGTGACCATGAACTGCCTGGACCCGGAGATCGGCGCCAAAATATATAAATTTGTCAATTATAAAGGACAAAAATACGAAGGCTCAGCGGGAGTAAAGATTTTACTGGAAAACCAGCTGGCCGGTATCAAGTACCTGGCTGAAAACGGCGTGCTGGTGAAAGTGAACATCGTCATGATCAAAGACATCAATGACCGGCATATCCCCGACATTGTCAAAAAGGTCAAAGAACTCGGCGTTTTTATTACCAACATCATGCCATTAATCCCTGCCCCCGGCAGCGCCTTTGAAAACTACCCCCAGACCAGCACCAAAGAATTAAATCAAATGCGGGATATCTGTCTGCTGGACCTGCAGCAGATGCGGCACTGCAAACAGTGCCGGGCCGATGCCATCGGCCTTTTGGGCGAGGACCGGTCCCTGGAGTTCAGCACTGTCGCGGGTAAAAAGCCGGCGCCGGCCATAACCGGCTTCGATAAAACGGCAGCCCCCGGGACCGGCAGCGGGAAGCGGTACCGGATTGCCGTGGCCTCCAAGCACGGCAAGTTGGTTGACCAGCACTTCGGCTACGCTGGGGAATTTGCCATCTATGAAGGTGACGGTAAAACCTTTACCAGGGTGGAAACCCGCCAGGTGGAAAAGTATTGTACTGGTGTAGAAGAATGCGATACCGGGGAAACCAGAAGAGACAGTATTGTAGAAACACTCAGGGACTGCGACGCTGTACTGACCATGCGCATCGGTTACCATGCCAAAGAAAGGCTGGCCAAAAAAGGCATCATAAGCGTGGAAACCTGTGACACCATTGAAAACGGTCTTATTTATGCGGTGGCCCAGCTTACCAAGGAACAAATAGCCTAAAAAAGGACCTGTAAAAGTAAATTTTAAAAGGAGCGGATCAAAATGAACAAACCCAAAAAACACATTTTCATCTGTACCAGTTCCCGGCCAACCGGCCAGCAGAAAGGGACCTGCCACACCAAAAACGGGGTGGACATCATGATGAGTTTTATGGAAGAAATTGAAGAAAGGGAGCTGGGCGGCGAAGTTTTTATCAGCAATACCGGCTGTCTCGGCTTTTGTGACAAAGGCCCGGTGGTCATTGTCTATCCGGATAACGTCTGGTACGGCAATGTTACCCCGGACGACGTGGAAGAGATCATGGATGAACATATCGAAGGGGGCAATGTGGTTAAGCGTCTGGAGCTTTAACCAGAGCCAGTCCTCAGGAGAGGAGAGTTAGTTATGCCGAAGCAGATAGCGGTCTTTGTCGGTGACAATGGTGAAACTACCACCCTATATGAACAAGGAAATCTAATCGTATATCAGAAGAACCAGGGCAAATGGACCGAGCTTCGGCAGCAGGAATTTGTGCTCGATAAAAGTTCGGGCATGAAGGAACTGCGGGCCGGGATGGATGCAGCCATAGAGTTCCTGGGTGAATGTGACACTTTTGTGGCCCGGTCTGTTGTAGGCGTACCTTATTTTTCGCTGGAGAAGGCCGGATTCAGTGTATGGGAGTTTGAGGGCCGGCCTGTAGAATTTCTGGACTACATCCTGGAGCAGGAGGAGGAGGCCCGGGCGGCGGAAGCGGAACGGCAGGGGAATAATGTTATACCCCTGCCTGTTGAGATCGGCGACGGCCGTTTCAGAATTTCTCTCAAGGAGATTCAGGCCAATAACTCAGGATTTACCTCCAAACAGGTACTGCAGCCGTTTTTACGCAAAGGCAGGTTTTATGAACTGGAAGTGCTTTGCGGCCATGTGCCGCCCTGGCTGGAAGCCGAGCTGGCCGCCGGCAATATGGCCGGCGAGGTGGAGAAAATCAACCGGGATGAGATTAAAGTGACTATCTATAAAAAGACCTGTGACCAATGTTAGCCTCAAATAACGGGACCCTGTCTTCTCGCACAGCGCGGAAGGAGGTAATGCAAATGAAAATCGCGGTGGCTTCCGATGACTGGATGAATGTGGACCGGCCGCTGGAAAAGGACGGCCAGTTCCTTATCTTGGATGTTACAGGAGAAAAGATAAATTTTGGCGGAGTGAGGAAATTATACCATGCTGAAAATGATGTTTTGCGGCTTCTGGAAGATTGCAAAGTAGTTTTTTGCCGGGAAGGCGATATCCGGGTTAAAGAGCTGCTTGAGACTAAGGAAAAAGAGGTTATCGAAACCAGGGGGTTCATTCCCCGGGTGCTGTATAAATACCTTGAAGAGACATGGATAACATAAGACGATAATTGACAGGCAGCAAAAGGAAGGTGACGGATGGGATGGAGAAGCAGGTATTCTATAAAGCGGCATTGATTTTATCAATTTTCCTAATCCTAGCCGGCTGCTCCGCAACGAAAGTGGAAAAACTGCAGCTGAACGTTTCGGCAGCCAGCAGCCTGAAATCCGTCATGCAGGAACTTAAAGAGATGTATGAACAGGAACAACCCGGGTTGACCGTTTCCCTGAACTATGCCTCCTCCGGCGCACTGCAGCAGCAGATTGAACAGGGGGCGCCGGCGGATGTTTTTGTATCCGCGGGCAAAAAGCAGATAGACGCCCTTTGGGACCGGGGACTGGTGGATAAACCGCAGTATGTGGCCGGCAACAGCCTGGTGCTGGTGGTGCCTGCCGGAGTGCAAAAACCGCCGGCTAACCTTCAGCAGCTTACTGCGGCAAGTTTCCGCAAAATCGCTATAGGTACGCCGGAAACAGTCCCTGCCGGTAAATATGCCAGAGAATCGCTGGAACACGCCGGTATTTGGACTGAAGTGTCTCCGAGACTGGTTATGTCCAAGGACGTCCGGCAGGTGCTGGTCTATGTGGAGACCGGTAATGCCGACGCCGGCCTGGTCTACCGGTCGGATGCCCTGACCTCCGGCAAGGTAAAAACTGCCTATACAGTCCCACCGGAATTTCATTCCGGGATAGTCTACCCGGCGGCGGTGGTCAGGTCGTCTCAACAACCGGGGCGGGCGGAAGCATTTGTGAAGTTTCTGCTAACCTCAAAAGCGCAGGCCGTTTTTAAAAAGTACGGTTTTACTGAGGCCGGTAATCAGTAATTGCACTGTTGGCACTTAAACCGGCATTAAAAGGAGGAAAGGCATGATGGCAGATATAAGTCCGATTATATTATCTGTAAAAGTGGCCCTGTTATCTACGGTAATTGTTTCAGCTACCGGGACGCTGGCTGCATGGATCATGCACCGTTACCGGTTTCCCGGTCAGCACCTGGTGGAAACCATAATCGGCCTCCCGCTGGTGCTGCCGCCGACGGTGATAGGGTTCGGACTGCTGCTGCTCTTTGGTAAAAACGGTCCGTTGGGGTCATTTCTGGAGAACAGTTTTCAATTCCGGGTGGTGTTTACCTGGTGGGCTGCAGTGATTTCTGCGGCGGTGGTATCCCTGCCGCTGATGTATCGGAGCGCCAGGGCGGGTTTAGAAACCGTGGACAAAAGCCTGGAGCGGGCGGCCAGGACCCTGGGGGCCACCGAATGGCGGGTGTTTTTCACTGTCACCCTGCCTCTGGCCAAGTCGGGGGTGGTAGCCGGCATCATGTTGGCTTTTACCAGGGCCCTGGGCGAGTTTGGCGCTACGTTGATGCTGGCCGGCAACATCCCCGGCCAGACCCAGACCATTCCCCTGGCTATTTTCTTCGCCGCCGAATCGGGCGACATGCGTACAGCCGGTTACCTGGTAACCATTATTTCACTGGTATCATTTATTATTACGTACGGGTTAAACACCTGGTCCGGCGGAAAACAGCCGGTTCTCAGGACGCAGAGGGGTGGTAGCTATGCTGGAAATAGCTGTCAAAAAAGCCTTACCTGATTTTGAATTGGCTGTCGACTTTACCCTGGAAAACGGGGTGATGGTCCTTTTCGGCCGGTCCGGCGCAGGGAAAACCACGCTTTTACACTGTATTGCCGGACTCACGGACCCGGACAGCGGCCGCATCGCCTTAAACGGCCGGACCTTTTATTCGTCTGAAGACAAAATCAGCAAACCTGCCCGTTTACGGAATATCGGTTATGTTTTTCAGGATTACGCCCTTTTTCCCCACATGACGGTTAAACAAAACGCCTTGTACGGGGTGCAGGGCTGTAAGGGAAAAGTCAGAAGGTTTAAATTGTCAGTCTTTGATGTTCTGGAAATGCTTAAGATAACCCACCTCCAAGACCGTTACCCGGCCCAGTTAAGCGGCGGTGAGCAGCAGCGGGTGGCCCTGGCCAGGGCCCTGATGACCGAGCCGGACCTCCTCTTGCTGGATGAACCCCTGTCGGCGCTCGACGATAAAACCAGGACCCAGCTGCGCAGGGAACTGAAAGCACTACAGCGGCAGTGGGACATCCCTTTCGTGCTGGTCACCCACAGTCGCACGGAATTAAAGGCCCTGGCCGACCGGACGCTGTTACTGGCCAACGGTAAACAGTACCAGCAGGTTATCGCGATCAGATGAGGAGGCGATGTAATGCAGGACGTAATTATTGTGGATACCACCCTTCGGGACGGGGAACAGGCGGCAGGCATCGCCTTTACCCCGGCGGAGAAGGTTACCATTGCTAAAATGCTGGACCAGGCGGAGGTCCCCCAGATGGAAGTCGGTATCCCGGCCATGGGACGGGAGGAGCAGCGGACTGTCAGAGAAATCGTTGACCTGGGGCTGAAAGCCCGGTTGTTGACCTGGAACCGGCTTAATCTGTGTGATATCAAAGCCTCCATTGATTGCGGAATCAAATTTATACATATTTCCGCGCCTGTTTCAGATATCCATATTCAGTATAAGTTACGGAAAAACCGGGCCTGGGTGCTGGAAAACATTAAAAAGGCCGTCCGTTTTGCCCGGGATTCCGGCAGCGCGGTTTCGGTAGGCGCTGAAGACGCTTCCCGGGCCGACTTTGGCTTTCTGGTCAAAGTGGCTGAAATTGTCCGGCAGGAAGGGGCTGAGCGGCTGCGTTACGCCGATACCCTGGGGATCCTTGATCCTTTTACTGCTTGCGAACGTATAAAGAGGCTGGCGGATGCCACCGGCCTGGACATAGAAATCCATGCCCATAACGATTTTGGCATGGCTACGGCCAACACCATTGCCGCCGTCAGGGGCGGGGCCAGGTTCATCAGCACTACCGTCAACGGAATCGGTGAGAGGGCCGGCAATGCCCCGATGGAAGAATTAATCATGGTCATGAAAAAGCTTTACAACAAGGATTTGGGAGTGGCCGCCGGGTTTTTACCGGCTTTATCGAAATTCGTAGCCAAAGCGGCTAACAGAAAAGTTCCGGCTTTGTATTCGACAAATTTTTCTACAATTTTAGAAAAAACATCTTGACCGTTAAATTTGACCGTGCTATAATTTAACCAAATTAATATTTGATACACTGACGTATCATCAGCAATGACGCTTTTCGGAAGGTTAGTCCTGCCGCAAAAAGCGTTATTTTTGTTTAATCACATTTTCATACCCCTACAAAGTTCATTGCTGTACTTTGCGGGTTGAGCAGAGACGCTCTCTAAAGGGAATTGGCGCCGGTTCCTGGACGAGAGTGTTTTTGTTTGATCATAAAAACCATTTTATTATGGGGGTGACGCCGAATGAAAAAAGTGAGTTTAAGCGTCCTGTTGTTATTGCTTTTGAGTTTACTTGTTCCGGGCATGGCATGGGCCGAAGAGGCGGCAAAAATAGATACCGGTGATACCACTTTTATAGTCATCTCCGCCGCTCTGGTTATGCTCATGACACCCGGACTGGCCCTGTTCTATGGCGGGATGGTGCGCAAGAAAAACGTCCTCAGCACCATGATGCACAGTTTTATCATCATCGCAATAATTTCTATCCAGTGGATTTTGATTGGCTATACTTTATCCTTCGGACCTGACAAAGGGCACCTGATTGGCGGCCTTGACTGGCTGGGTTTCAAAGGGGTAGGAGCTGATCCTAACCCTGATTACGCGGCAACTATTCCTCACCAGGCCTTTGCTATGTTTCAGCTGATGTTCGCCATCATCACACCTGCTTTGATTTCCGGTTCCTTTGCAGAGAGGATGAGGTTCCCGGCCTTCCTGGCTTTTACGGTAATCTGGGCTACTTTCGTTTATGATCCACTGGCTCACTGGGTCTGGGGAGTTGACGGCTGGCTGCGCAACCTCGGCGCCCTTGATTTTGCCGGCGGTACGGTAGTACACATCAGTTCCGGTGTATCCGGTTTAGTCGCGGCTTTGATACTGGGAAAACGCAGAGGTCACGGCGCGCAGCCGATGCTGCCGCACCACCTGCCCATGACTGTACTGGGAGCCGGCCTGCTCTGGTTCGGCTGGTTCGGCTTTAACGCCGGCAGCGCGTTAGCCGCTAACGGACTGGCTGTAAGCGCCTTTGTGGTTACCAACACCTCCGCGGCTGCCGGGGCATTGGGCTGGGTGTTTGCCGAGTGGCTGCACCACGGCAAACCGACTGTACTGGGCGCCGCCAGCGGCGCTGTAGCCGGATTGGTTGCCATTACGCCCGCGGCCGGTTTCGTAGGGCCGCTGTCCGCAATCATCATCGGTTTGGCAGGCGGTGCGCTATGCTATACCGGAGTAGGTATTATCAAAGCCAAACTCGGTTATGACGATTCCCTTGACGCTTTTGGCTGCCATGGTATTGGCGGTATGTGGGGCGCCATCGCCACCGGTCTCTTCGCGCAAAAAGCCATCAACTCAGCCGGGGCCGACGGTCTGTTCTTCGGCAACCCCGGCCTGATGAAGGCCCAGCTTATAAGTGTTGTTGTCACTGTTGCGTTTGCGGCTGTAATGACCTTTGTCATCTTGAAAGTAGTCAGTGTATTCACCCAGCTGAGGGCCAGTGCGGACGAGGAAGAGGCCGGCCTGGATATCACCCAGCATGGGGAAGACGCATACAGGGACCTGGTGTTGACCGCATCATTAACAAAACCCGGCAAACCGGCGGGTCAGCTGGCCTCCGCTGTAGAAGCCAAAGGATTACACTCATAACGAAATAAAACCGAGGGGGGAAGTCCGATGAAAAAAATTGAAGCAATTATACGCCCCGCAAAACTCGATGACATAAAAGACGCCCTGGGTAAATTCGGCATCCACGGCATGACTGTTACCGAAGTTATTGGCTGTGGCCTGCAGAAGGGCAAAAAAGAGGTTTACCGGGGGACTGAATATACTATTGACCTGCTGCCTAAGGTGAAAATAGAAATAGTCATCAGGGACAAGTGGGTTGACGAGGTTATCAGGATCATTGTCAACACTGCCAGGACGGGTGAAATTGGGGACGGCAAGATATTTGTGTACCCGGTGGAAAACGCCGTCCGGATCAGGACAGGTGAAGGCGGGGAAGAAGCCATTTAGTTGATACGGCATCAAGACAACCTGATACACGATACTGAGATGTATCAATGGCAGCGAAGACGCTTTTCGGGGGATATCTGTAAATCCCCGGAAGGCGTCTTAACTTTTTACTCCACTAATGCAGTGGAACAATTTGCCGGTTGAGCAGCGGCGCTCTTTTGGCAGGGAATCGGCGTCCCCTGCCGGAGAGCGCTTGTTGCTTGCCATATAAATTGCTTACCAAAAGTTACATAAGGAGGAGATTAGAATGATGAAAAGGCTTTTGCGAGTGTTTCTGTTAACCAGCTTAATGTTTCTGGCCGGTATCGGAGCAGCCTGGGCCGCCGACGGTCCCACTGCCGAATCCAATGCCGTGGCCATTGATACAATGTGGACCCTTATTGCAGGTTTCCTGGTCTTTATCATGCAGGCGGGCTTTGCCATGGTGGAAACAGGTTTCACCAGGGCAAAAAATGCCGCTAACATCATCATGAAAAACCTGATGGACTTCGCCGTCGGTACCATCGCCTACTGGTTAGTCGGCTTCGGTATTATGTTTGGCGCTACCAAATCCGGTCTTTTCGGAACAAACTTATTTGCAGCTACAGGCAGTGCGGAACACCTTGGCTTATCCATTCCCCTGATGGCCTTCATGATTTTCCAGACCATGTTTGCTGCTACAGCCGCAACGATTGTTTCCGGGGCCATGGCGGAAAGAACCAAATTTTTGTCTTACATCATTTATAGTGTAGTTATTAGTCTCGTTATCTATCCTGTCGTCGGCCACTGGATCTGGAATGCTGAAGGCTGGTTATTCAAAATGGGCATGATCGACTTTGCCGGTTCCACCGTTGTCCACTCCGTAGGTGGTTGGGCTGCTCTGGTTGGCGCAGCTATCCTTGGCCCCAGGTTAGGAAAGTATGGTAAAGACGGAAAAATTAATGTTATTCCAGGTCACAGCATCACGCTGGCTGCTTTGGGTGTATTTATCCTCTGGTTCGGATGGTTCGGGTTTAACCCCGGCAGCACCCTGTCCGGTACCAATCCGAAGATTGCTGAAATCGCCGTTACGACAAATATTGCAGCCGCTGCCGGCGCTGTTTTGGCCATGATCTTCACCTGGATCAGATATGGTAAGGCTGATGTAAGTATGACTTTAAACGGGGCCCTGGCCGGTCTGGTCGGCATCACTGCCGGAACTGCCGCTGTCAATAACGTAGGTGCCGCTGTTATCGGAGCCCTTGCCGGGGTGCTGGTAATTTTGGCTGTAGAGTTCTTTGACAAGGTAGTAAAAATTGACGACCCTGTTGGCGCTATCTCTGTACACGGTGTTTGCGGCGCCTTCGGGACTATTATGGTTGGTTTATTTGCCGTTGACGGCGGTCTTTTGTACGGCGGCGGGACCAAGCTTTTAGTCACCCAATTGATCGGTGTTGGCGCTGTGTTCGGCTGGACAGTGGTCACTGCCGGCATCCTCTTTACAGTTCTGAAGTATACTGTTGGCCTGAGAGTCAGTGAATCCGAAGAGATTGAAGGGCTTGACATCGGCGAACACGGCATGACTGCTTACGGAGATTTTGTTTTAAGGACAGCTGCCAGCAGGCATGGTTTTGATACTCCTCATTCTATATCCGCGGCAGTTGGCAAGACAGTCGAAAAAACTGTTTAACTACTAAAAATTAGGAGGGATGGCCGTGAAAAAAGTCGAGGCGATTATCAGACCCAGTAAGCTTGATGATTTGAAGGACGCTTTTGGCCGCTTCAATATCCACGGCATGACCGTGACCGAAGTTGTGGGCTGCGGCCTGCAAAAAGGGAAAAAAGAAGTTTACCGGGGCACCGAATATACTATTGACCTGTTGTCTAAAGTAAAAGTTGAGATTGTAGTAAAGGACAGTATGGTTGAAGAATTAATCAAACTTATTATTGATACAGCCAAAACCGGCGAAATCGGCGACGGCAAGATATTTGTAGAACCGGTGGAAAATGCTGTCCGCATCAGGACCGGTGAAGCCGGTGAAGCAGTAATCTGATCCATTGCGGTCAAGCGGGAATGTTTCCCCGATAGGGAATCGGCGTCCCCTATCGGGGGCATTTTCGCTTTACCATATATGAATGTGGGGTTTCACTTAAATTATCCTCCCAACTTCAAGGCCT
>JBMOPI010000012.1:0-16255 GCA_049324975.1 Bacillota bacterium | reverse complement strand
CATTGATGATTTCCCGCAGTTCCGCAATGCGGCCGGCGGCCCGTTTCTTCTCCATGTCACAACCTCCGTGTATGCGTTCAATACCTCCGCAGGCGCTCAACACCTCTGTTTCAGACTTTCTTAATAGGAGCATACTTAACCATCAGGTTTTTAATCCCCTGGTCAGGAAAAGCGATGCTGAGTTCGGTATCTTCTCCCTGCCCCTTGACACTTACCACAACGCCCTGGCCCCACTTGGCATGCATGACCTTGTCACCAAGCCGGAACAGGCCCGGCGCTGCGCCGGTAGCAGCAGGTTGTCCCTGGGCTGCCGGCACAGAGGCGTTTTTAGCCGGCCTTCCGGCCGCCTGGGGCGCGGGAAAGGGGACCACCCGCCCGCCGTATCCCTGCCGCGCACCGCCGTCTTCTTCGCCCCCGGACAACAGATGCTCAGGTATTTCCTCAATGAACCTGGACCGCGGGTTGTACATCCGGTTGCCGTAAAGGTTTCGCTCCCAGGCACAAGTTAGGTACAGCTTCTCCATGGCCCGGGTAATGGCCACATAAAACAGCCGTCTTTCCTCTTCCATTTCAGCGGATTCCAGCAATGACCGGGAATGGGGAAAAATCCCCTCTTCCATGCCCACCACGAAAACCACCGGGAACTCTAGGCCCTTGGCGCTGTGCATGGTCATCAGCACCACGGCATCGGATTTGTCCTCATAAGTATCGATATCGCTGACCAGCGAAATGCCGGCGAGAAACTCCTCCAGTGACTTTTCCTCACTGTGCTTGTCAAAATCCTTGGTTACAGACAGGAATTCTTTGATGTTCTCGATGCGGGTTTCCGCCTCAACGGTATTTTCCGCCTGCAGTTCGCGCATATAGCCGGTTTTGTCCAGAATCTCTTCCACCAGGGCAGTGACAGTGAAATCAGCCAGTTTTTCCCGCCAGCCGTTGATCAGCTTTATCAACTCCAGAACTGGTTTGGTAACCCGTCCGGTCAGGCCGGGGACCTCTGTCACCTGCCCCATGGCCTGAAAAAGGGTTAAACCGTTGCCCCGGGCGTATTCGGTCATTTTCCCCACCGAAGTGTCTCCGATGCCCCGCCTCGGCACATTGACAATGCGGTGGAGGCTGATGGTATCGGCAGGATTAAGGATTACCCGGAGATAAGCGATAATGTCCTTGATTTCCTTCCTTTCATAGAACTTCAGCCCGCCAACGATAGTGTACGGGATGTTGTGCTTCAGCAAAACTTCCTCGACCATCCGGGACTGGGCGTTGGTGCGGTAGAGTACGGCAAATTCGCTATACGGTTTATTTTCCTCTTGATGCATGCGGTATATACGGTCGGCAACAAAATAAGCCTCCTGCCGCTCATCCTGGGCCCGGAAAAGCTCAATAGGCGCACCCTCGGCATTCTCTGTCCATAACCGCGTTTCTTTGCGCTCCTGATTGTTTTTTATCACCTTATAGGCCGCTTCCAGAATCACCTTGGTGGAACGGTAATTCTGCTCCAGCTTGATTACCTCTGTATCAGGATAATCCCGCTCAAAATCCAGGATATTCTGGATATCGGCCCCCCGCCATCCGTATATGGACTGGTCGGCGTCACCCACTACGCAGAGGTTGCGGTGCTTTTGGGCCAGCATGTTGATTAGCCTATACTGGGCATGGTTGGTATCCTGGTACTCATCCACCAGGATATAGCGGAACCGGTCCTGGTAAAATCTGAGCACTTCCGGGTTTTCCTCCAGTATTCTTACCGTTAGTGTCAGCAAGTCGTCAAAATCCAGGGCGTTATTGGCGCGGAGCTTCTTCTGGTACAGTTCGTAGACCCTGGCGACAGTCTGCTCATAGTAATCAAAAGCCCGCTTTTCATATTCCGCAGGACCCCACAGCTTGTTTTTGGCTCCGGAAATCCCCGCCGCCATAGCCCGGGGCGGGAAACGCTTGTCATCGATGTTCAGTTCCTTCAGGCACTGCTTGAGCAGGGTCTGCTGGTCGGCGCTGTCATAGATAACAAAATTGCGGTCATAGCCCAACACTCCAATCTCCCGGCGCAGGATGCGCACACAGGCGGCGTGGAAGGTGCATACCCAGAGATATTCGCTCTGTATGCCGATAAGGTCGGCCAGCCGTTCCTTCATCTCTTTGGCCGCCTTATTGGTGAAGGTGATGGCCAGTATATTATGGGGGCTGACCCCCCCCTCATGCAACAGATAGGCAATCCGGTATGTCAACACCCGGGTCTTGCCGCTGCCGGCGCCGGCCAGGATCAGCAGCGGCCCCTCTGTATGGGTTACGGCTTCCCGCTGGGGCGGGTTAAGTTTTTCAAGTAATGACATGATTTCCTCCCACGGTTATTCTTAAGACAGATTTAATTTCGGCAAAAAAATGGAATATCCTTTACGCCGGTGCAAATAAAAAATAGATGTAAATGAGTATAAAACTATTGTCAGAAATTGATAATAATAGCTAAGGAGGTGTTTAAACTGGATAAAAAACGAATTAACACAG
This sequence comes from Bacillota bacterium, assembly GCA_049324975.1. Classification (GTDB taxonomy): domain Bacteria; phylum Bacillota; class Thermincolia; order Thermincolales; family CAZWUW01; genus JBMOPI01. The sequence goes on along the minus strand of JBMOPI010000012.1, from coordinate 13,753 downwards.
GTAACCTCAAAAAAATTATCCAGCCGACAGATTTTGAAGCCGCCAAAAGCATTGATGCTATTTTGGATGAAAGGGACCTGCTATCCATTGACGACAATTTAAACTCAGATTTGGATATGGTTTTTAATAAATCAGATTCGCCTAAGGACCGATAACAAAATAAACCCATAAAAACAGGGCTGCGTATATCCAGCCCTGTTTTTTATCCTGTTTGTTTGATTGCTCTAATGCAGATTCATTTCTAGCCGGTTCTCGGGCTGACCTTCATGCAGGCCGAATAACGGCTGTGTTTCTTCAAAAAAACGGTCCTGGGCATCAGGTGAAACATACCCCAGTTGGATGCCTGTTGCCTTAGCAATGGTAAGGGTCGAACAACCCAACCCCAATTACGCCGCTATGCTGCAGGAGCAGCTAGGCGGGCCGCAGGGTGAGTTAAAGGCAGCCATGCAGTATATATCCCAGAGCTTCCGCATCAAAGACCCTGCTATCAGGGACGTATTCATGGATATTGCCGCCGAAGAACTGAGCCACATGGAAATGGTGGCCACCGCCATCAATATGCTGAACGGGCACGACCCGCAGGCGGAGCTCGCTACGGTGGGCAATATAGAATCCCATGTCCTGACCGGGTTGAACCCTATGCTGACCAATGCTTCAGGTCAGCTTTGGACAGCCGCATACGTCAACGTAACCGGCGACCTGGCCGCGGACTTGCTGTCCAACATAGCCGCCGAACAGATGGCAAAAGTCGTATACGAATACCTGCACAGGCAAATCAATGACAAACATGTGCGCCAGATGATCGATTTCCTGTTGAACCGGGAAGAAGCCCATAACACCATGTTCCGTGAGTGCTTCCAAAAGATTCAGGATACCGGCTCCAACAGGGATTGGGGCGTGGATAAAGACGCCCGGCTGTACTTTAACCTGTCCAAACCCGGAAATTACGTCGGGTCACAGCTGCAAAGCCCTAACCCGCCACAGTTTACAAGCCCGCAAAACCCCGCACAGCACTAAATAATTAAGACCCTCAAATTTTGAGGGTCTTATTATTTACTGGCCTAAATCCTTGTTGGTGTTAAAAGCGGCTTGTCCGGTAGCCTGATTGCCGGCTCCCAGTTCCTTGGAAACTTCAAAATTTCCCCCGCCGCCAAATTGGCCGGTGTAGGCTTGTTGCCCTGTCGGGCCAAACTGGCTGGTGTTAATGGGAATGTTGGACCAGTTGCCCTGGTAGGACCCTGCACCTACGCCCGCCGGCATACCCGCAAACTGTCCGGTGGTGCCGGATATCTGCTGCATCTGCTGGCTGACCTGGTTGCAAAGCTGGATGCACTGCTGCAACTGCTGCACTGCATTTCGTTCGTTCTGACTCAATTGATTGCAGATTTGAACGATTTGGTTGAGGTTTTGCTGCATTGCTTGGTAACTCATTTACATACACCTCCAAATTTTAAATTACAGGTATATTATTGTTTATTAAACATCTATTTATACAACCGCATGAAAAAAACTCAGGCCTGAGCCTGAGTTTTTTTCAATTAGGCACCACCCGGGGGTCTTTGTAAACAACTTCCGGCAGCCAGGCCACCGGACCGCTTAAGTCAAAAAAGTCTTTGCCTGCCGCCCGGGCCTCCGCCACCAGCACATCAATCGGCAGCGCGGTGATTATCAGTTCCTTCGGGTCCAGCATGTCTTCCGCCACTTCATGCTGGTTAGGCGTAAACATAATGGCGACTTCCTCGTCATTATCCCAGTAAATAAAGAGTACCAGCCCGTCTTTCTCCTCGAGATACGACCAGGTATAACAATAACCCAGTTTTCCTGCCCTGCTTACCCGGTTTAACTGCTCGCGGAATTCTTTTACATATAAAACGATAACCTCTTTGCCGTTTTCCAGACAGCCCTGGGCAATTTGCTCCGGGCTAAAGGCCGGTATTGACGGTTGCATAGAATAACCTCCGAATTTTATTTTTATTAATAATTCAATATTTTATAACGGGACTCCTGTCTAATGAGACTGCAAAATGTAAAAAAGCCTGAAAAAATCTCAGGCTTTTAAATCTTCTTTAACCCTGTCGAACTCTTCCTTGGTAATCTCGCCCCTGGCGTAGCGCTCTTTTAAAATCTCCAGGGCATTACCCACCGGGCTGCTTCCTGAACGCGGACCGCCTTTGTTGGCCCACTGGATAATGCCGTACACGGCAAAACCCAAAACCGCAAGACCGATCAACCAGAATATAATCATAAATATACCCATGCCGCCATAACCTCCCCAACCGTACATCATGGTACATCACCCCTTTTGATTTTAGTTTATACCATTATTGTTTAGAAATTATGAAGAAATTATGACGAAAGTATTAAAAATGGGCATGTCTAATATTTTCTTTTATCTACGCTTAGCCAATTCAGCATAGACCTCTTCCGGATTTATGTCCTGTTCGCCCAGGAGCACCAGCAGATGGTACAGCAGGTCGGCTGTTTCGTAAACCACTTCCTCCCGGCTGCGGTTCTTGGCGCCGATAATGACCTCCGCGGTCTCTTCACCGACTTTTTTCAGGATTTTGTCCAGTCCTTTATTGAACAGGTAAGTGGTGTAAGACCCTTCCGGCCGTTCAGCTTTCCTGCTCATCACCACTTTATAAACCTCGTTTATAATACCGGCGCCCGCTCCGGCCTGCTCCTCACCGGCCAGCAGGTTATGAAAACAGGTCCGTTCCCCGGTATGGCAGGCCGCTCCGGTCTGTTCCGCCAGCACCAGGATGGTATCGGCGTCACAGTCGTAATACATAGCTTTCACTTTTTGTACATGCCCGGAGGTTTCCCCCTTATGCCATAACTGCTGCCGGCTGCGGCTCCAGAACCAGGTTTCACCGGTGGCCAGGGTCTTCTCCAGCGACTCCCGGTTCATATACGCCATCATCAGCACTTCCCGGGTCCGCTCATCCTGGATTATCGCCGGGATTAGCCCATGGGCGTCAAACTTCAGTCGTTCTAAATCAAAATCAACTGTCATAACCTCATCACTACTCCCCTGTCCCGGCAGTATTCCTTACACTCCCGGATAGAGTACTCGCCGAAATGAAAAATAGACGCTGCCAGGGCCGCATCAGCCTTGCCATCGACAAACCCGTCGGCAATGTGCTGCAGGTTGCCCACACCTCCGGAAGCAATCACCGGGATGTTGACCAGTTCGGAAACGGTCCGGGTCAGCTCCAGGTCAAACCCCTCCTTGGTCCCGTCCCGGTCCATACTGGTCAGGAGGATCTCTCCGGCCCCCAGCTCTTCGCCTTTTTTAATCCATTCCAGGGCGTCGATACCGGTGGGTGTCCGGCCGCCATGGATATACACTTCCCATTTGCCTGGCGCCCCGGTACACCGGGCGTCCACCGCCAGCACGATGCACTGGCTGCCGAACCGGCCTGCCCCTTCACTGATCAGGTCAGGGTTCTGCACAGCCGCCGTGTTTACCGAAACCTTATCTGCGCCGGCGGAAAGCATCACCCGGATGTCCTCGATAGTCCGGATACCGCCACCTACGGTAAAAGGGATAAACACTTCCTCGGCCGTCCGGTGCACCACGTCCAGCATGGTCGCCCGCCCGTCGGAAGAGGCGGTGATGTCCAGGAAAACCAGTTCATCGGCGCCTTCCCGGTCATAAACCGCGGCCAGTTCCACCGGGTCGCCGGCGTCCCGCAGGTTTATAAAATTTGTTCCTTTCACGACCCGGCCCCCGGTTACATCAAGGCACGGGATAATCCGTTTGGCCAGCATAAATATCGCTCCTGCTCCGTTTTTTATCTTCGCTGCTTCGCAATTTATCCTTACTGTCCGGCAATCTCCAGGGCTTCTTCCAGCTCCAGCCGCCCGTCGTAAAGGGCTTTCCCGACGATGACAGAGTCAACGCCATACGGCTCCAGCTTCTTCACCGCCCGGATGTCGTCAGGGCCGGAAATGCCGCCGGAGGCAATCACGGCCAGGCCGGTGATTTCCGCCAGTTCCCGGGTACTGTTAAGGTTTGGCCCCTGTAATGTGCCGTCCCGGCTGATGTCGGTGTAGATAATCCTGTTGATGCCGAGTTTTTTCATCTCCAGGGCCAATGCCACGGCTGTCTTGGTTGCGGTGGCGTCCCATCCGTGGATAGCCACAAACCCGTTTTTGGCGTCCACGCCAAGCACTACCCGGTCACTGCCAAAACGTTTACATGCCTCTTCCACCAACCCCGGGCTGGCGATGGCCGCCGTGCCGAGGATAACCCTGTTAAGGCCCAGTTCCAGGTACATTTCAATGGTGGCCAGGTCCCGGATGCCGCCGCCCAGTTCACAGGGGATGTCCACGGTTTTTAAAATTTCTTTTATCGCCGCAAGGTTTTTCGGCTCCCCGGCAAAGGCCCCGTCCAGGTCCACCAGGTGCAGGAATTCAGCCCCTTTGGACTGCCATTTGGCGGCCATTTCCGCCGGGTTATCCGAATAGACGGTCTCCCTGTCCAGCTTGCCTTCCACCAGCCGGACACATTTACCGTTGCGCAAATCGATGGCAGGTATGATTAACATTACTTCAACTCCCCAAAATTCTTAAGTATCCTGAGTCCCAGGACGCTACTTTTTTCCGGGTGGAACTGGATCCCGAAAATATTGCCCCGGCTGGCGATGGAGGTGAATTTAATACCGTAATCAGTCAGAGTAGTCTTGACCTCCGGATTCTCCGGGTCAACATAATAAGAATGCACAAAATAAAAAGCCGACCCGTCGGGGATATCCTTCAAAATAGGGCAGGGCTTCTGCAGCTCAATCTGGTTCCAGCCCATATGCGGCACCTTCAGCCCCGGCGGCAAAAGCCGGACCCGTCCCGGGAAGATGTTCAGGCCCTCATAGATACCGCCTTCCTCACTGGTGGTAAACATCAGCTGCAGGCCCAGGCAGATCCCCAAAAAAGGTTTGCCGGCGGCCACCACTTCATTGATAGCCCCGACCATCCCTGTTTCCCGCAGGTTCTGCATGGCGTCCCGGAAGGCGCCGACGCCGGGCAGCACCACTTTTTCGGCCTGGCGCACGATATCCGGGTCCTGTACAATCTCCGCCTGATAGCCTACCTTTTCAAACCCCTTCTGAACGCTCCGCAGATTGCCCATGCCGTAATCAATTATAGCTATCATAGTTTGCACTCTCCACTACCTAAACTTTCTCTGTGATCTCTGTGAACTCTGTGGTTTAAATTTTTTTATCCTTCTAATGGTGTTCCACTAATTATAACTGCCCTTTGGTGGACAGCACACCCTCAATCTTTTCATCCAGGGCCACCGCCTCTTTTATGGCGCGGCCGAGTCCTTTGAAAATTGCTTCAATGATATGGTGGGTATTTTTACCTGACAAAAGCCTGATATGGAGGGTCAGGTCCGCATGGTTGGCCAGCGCCCGCATGAATTCCTCCACCAGTTCGGTGTCAAAGTCACCGACTTTTTGGGCCGGGATTTCCGCATCAAAGGACAGGTAAGCCCGCCCGCTGATATCCACCACGACCATGGCCAGGGCTTCATCCATTGGAGCAAAGGCCGTTCCGTAACGTTTAATGCCGGCCTTGTCCCCCAGGGCGTCCTTAATGGCCTGCCCCAGGCAGATACCGACATCCTCTACCGTATGGTGGTCATCAATCCCTGTATCCCCGTCTGCGGTAATCTCCAGGTCAAACAGCCCGTGCCTGGACCAGAGGGCCAGCATGTGATCGAGGAAAGGCACCCCGGTGTCAAGAATATAACTTCCCTTACCGTCAAGGTTCAGACTTACATTGATATCAGTTTCGGTGGTGGTCCGGACAATTTTCGCACTTCTGGATTGTGACATAACATCACTCCTATCTTAAAATATCCCTGAGATTCGCCAAAAACCGGTCATTTTCCTCCTTTTGCCCGACGGTAACCCGCAAACAGTTTTCCAACCCGGGGGCGCTGCCGAGGTTCCGCACCAGGATGCCGGCATCCAGCATCCGTTGATGCACTTCGCCGGCCGGCTGCCGCGGCTTAAACAGAATAAAGTTAGCTTCACTGGGATAAACCTTCATACCGGGCATCCCGGCCATCTCACTCATTAGTCTGCCCCGCTCGGCCACGATCTTTTCCACCTGTTCCATAATCAACGGCCAATTGCGCAGGGCCACAGTGGCCGCCAGCTGTGAAAAAGCGTCGGTGTTATAAGGCTGCCTGACCTTCATCAGTTCTTCCACCACTTCCCGGCCGGCCAGCAGGTAGCCGATACGTAGCCCGCCCATACCAACTTTGGAGAAGGTGCGCAAAATAATCAGGTTATTGTATTTCGCCAGCAGCGGTACCGCCGTGCGGCCGCCAAATTCGATGTATGCCTCGTCCACCACCACCAGGCCGGCGGAACGCTCCAGGATATATTCAATCGTCTCCAGGGGAATGGTACTGCCGGTTGGGTTGTTAGGAGTCACAAGAAATGTCACCCGGGTATCAGGGTGGGCCATTTCGCTGATAATCGCTTCTACCGGAACGCGGTACGCTTCATCCATAGGTAGGTGTACCGGCGAGCTGCCGGTAATCCGGCTGTGAATATGGTACATGGCAAAGGTGGGCACCGGGATCAGCACCCGCTTGCCCGGTCCGGCAAAGGTCTGCAGGATCAGCTGGATCAGTTCATCCGAACCGTTTCCGCAGATGATATCCCGGTATTCAACCCCGGTATGTTTTGCTATCTCCCGCCGCAGTTCATCGGCCGTGGGGTCGGGGTAACGGGTGAAGGTCTCCCCGTTCACTGCTGCAAAGATTTTATTCTTAAGTCCTTCAGGAAATGGATAAGGATTTTCGTTGGCATCAAGCTTTATGACGTTTTCATAAATGTGCGGCTCATAAGGCTGCAGATCCCTGATATCCTCCCGCACCAAATCTTTTATGTTCATACCTCCACCTCAATCTGTAAAATCCGGGTAACATAAAAGCATTCTCACCTACCACCTACTTATCCAGCCTAACCCGGACCGCATTGGCGTGGGCGTCCAGCCCTTCAGTCTCGGCCAGCTTGATGATGTCCCGGCCGTGTTCCCTGAGCCTGGCCGGTGAATAGGCAATAACACTGGACTTTTTCATGAAAGTATCCACGTTGAGGGGTGAATAGAACCGGGCTGTACCCCCTGTTGGCAGCACATGGTTCGGACCGGCTATGTAGTCGCCTACCGGTTCAGGGGTGAAGTGGCCCATGAAAATGGCCCCGGCGTTCTTGATTTTACCCAGTATCCCGAAGGGGTCGGCCACCGCCAGTTCCAGGTGTTCCGGGGCATATCGGTTGGCCAGGTCAATGGCCTCATCTAAATCAGCGGTTACTATAATAGCGCTGTAATCCCGCAGGGATGCGGTCATAATCTCTTTTCTGGACAAATACCCCACCTGCCGGGCAACCTCCGCCCGTACCTTTTCAGCCAGATCACGGCTCGGAGTAACCAGTATCGCGGAAGCCAGCACATCATGCTCGGCCTGGGACAGCAAATCGGCGGCCACATACACCGGATCCGCGGACTCATCGGCAATCACCAGGATTTCGCTGGGGCCTGCCAGCATATCGATATTAACCTGGCCGTAGACAAATTTTTTGGCCAATGTAACGTAAATATTACCCGGTCCGCTGATCAGGTCCACCTTGCGGATGGTTTCCGTCCCGTAAGCCAGAGCGGCCACCGCCTGGGCGCCGCCGGCTTTATAGATTTCCGTCACCCCGGCTTCATGGGCGGCCACCAGGGTGGCCGCTTCAATACAGCAGCCCTTGTTGGGCGGGGCCACCATGACGATTTCCGCCACCCCGGCCACCTTGGCCGGCACCGCATTCATCAGTACAGAAGAAGGGTAAATGGCCGTGCCCCCCGGTACATAAATCCCCACCCGCTCCAGCGGGCGGATCAGCTGCCCCAGGATAGTCCCGTCAGCATCCGGCTCCAGCCAGGAATTATGCAGCTGTTTGCGGTGAAAATCAGCTATGCTGTCCCGTGCCTTGCGGATGGCCTGGACAAATTCATCGTCAACACTGCCGTAAGCTGCTTCTATTTCCTCAGTCGATACGCGGAGGGTGTCCGGAGTCAGTTCCGCCCCGTCAAACCGGGCGGTATATTCCAGCACCGCTGCATCCCCGCGCGACTTGACATTGTCCAGGATCTCCCTGACCCGCTCTTCATAAACATCTTCCTGGGCATACTCTTTTTTAATCACCCGTTCCACATCAGGTTCGCCTGCCGATAAAATCCTGATCACTACTCCACTCCCCCGTTCTCTACAATTTCCCTTAATTTTTCCATAATGGGTGCAATACGGTGGCTCTTCATCCGGTGGCTGACCCGGTTGGCAATCAGCCGGGTAGTGGATTTAAAAATATCCGCCACCTCCACCAGGTTGTTTTCCCGCAGTGTCCGGCCGGTGGAAACAATGTCCACAATCATCTCGGACAACCCTACGATGGGCGCCAGTTCAATATTGCCGTGCAGCTTGATGATTTCCATCTGTTTGCCTCTGCTGCGGAAAAAATCTTCCGCCACCCGGGGGAACTTGGTGGCCACCCGGGCATGGTTGAACTGGTCCCAGTTTTTCTCCCCGGCCAGCGCTTCGGGCATCGCCACTACAAACCGGCAGGCGCCGTATTTCAAGTCCAGCAGTTCAAAAATATCCTTCTTCTGCTCCACGATAGTGTCTTTGCCGGCAAAACCCAGGTCGGCCGCCCCGTATTCCACGAAAGTCGGGATATCTGTAGGCCGGCAGATGATATACTTGACCATATCCGCCTCGTTCACAAAAATCAGTTTGCGGGAGTCGGCTTCCAGTTCCGCGCAGTCAAAACCGGCCTGCTTTAGCAGCTTTACCGTGGGCTTGTAAAGGGTGCCCTTGGGAATGGCCAGGACGAGAAAGTTATCAGTCATGAGCAAAACCTCTCTTTAATATGTTAAAGTGATAAATTATTAATACGTCAAATTATAGCATGATTTTTGTTGGCTGTCAATCTATGAAAAGCACGCTGCCGATCCGCCTTTTTCTGGCGTATTCGTCAGCTGCGGAGCGGCCCTCACCCATCGGGTTCACTTCGACAGAAAACCCCGCCTGCCGCAGTTCACCGGCTTTCTGCAGCGCTTCGGCGCTCCGTCCGGGAGCATACCCAATCAGGTAATCGTAGACCGGGAGGGACTCCTCTCCGTTACGCTCCAGCGCCATGAGCAGCCGTTCCAGCCCCAGGGCAAAACCGGTGGCCGGCGCCGGACAGGCGAACTGCCCCAGCAGCCGGTCATACCGGCCGCCGCCGCAGACAGGGAAACCCAGGGCCGTGGTATAGCCCTCGAAGACGATGCCGGTATAGTAATCCAGTCCCCGCAGCAGACCCAGGTCATAACTTACATGGTCAGCTACATTGTATTGGTCCAGCAGTTCCTTTACCCGGCCAAGGTTTTGTAAAGCATCACGGGACTTCCGGTTATTCATCAGTCCGGCCGCGGTGGCCAGCACCTCCGCTCCGCCGTGCAGGGTCATCACCCGCAGGAACCGTTCCCGGTCCGCTGGTGCAACCCTGAACTCATCGAGCAGTTCTTCAAGCCCGACAAAGTTTTTGTTGGCCACCGTACTCTTGATCCGCTTGATTTCAGCTTCCTTCAGTTTCAGTTCTTCCACCAGGCCGTTAAATACATCCACCTGGCCGACAGTTACTTTGAAATTCCTGAGTCCGGATTTCTGCATGGCCTCCACCGCCAGGGCAATCACCTCGGCATCAGCGGCATCTTCCGCCGAACCGATAAATTCCACACCGGCCTGGTAGAACTCCCGCTGCCGGCCTGCCTGCGGGTCTTCGTAACTGAACACATTGGCGATATAAAACAGCCGCAGGGGCAGCGGCTCCTCTTTCATCCGGGTGGCCACCAGCCTGGCAATCGGCGTGGTCATGTCCGGCCGCAGGGTCAGGATATGCCCCTGCCGGTCCAGGAATTTGTAAATCTGTTCTTCCTGTTCCGCGCCCCGGCCTGTGACCAGGGCTTCATAATATTCAAAAGTAGGGGTAACCACTTCCCGGTAACCCCAGCGGTGAAACAACGCCGCCAGCAGGTTTTCCGCCTCCCGCTTGCGCCAGGCCTCTTCCGGCAGCAGGTCCTTCACACCCGCCGGAATTTGCTGTTTCAAATGACTTTTCGCCATATTTTTCACCTCGTTAGTTATTTAACGTATTAAAGCGTCAGAATTATGTTACCATAGGCAACCGGGCCTGTCAATTGCCGGGTGCAAAAAAATCTCTGCCGCTGTATGGCAGAGATAGGATATCTATTTCTTTTTCAGCCTTTCCAGCACAAGCTTATAACCGTCCGCCCCAAAATTCAGGCATCGTTTCACCCGGCTGATGGTAGCCGTACTGGCGCCTGTCTTTTCAGCAATTTCACCATAGGTCAGGTCGGCCTCCAGCATTTTGGCCACTTCCAGCCGCTGGGCCATGGCCTTCAATTCCGCTACCGTGCAGATATCTTCAAAAAACCTATAGCACTCATCCGGGTTCTTAAGACTTAAAACGGCCTCAAACAGTTTATCTAGTCCCGGGTCCTTAAGCCGGTTATCATATGCCAAGGTTAATCACCCACAATCACACAGTTTTGATTAGTGTATATTTCGGTACAGGTCGTCAATTTCCTGCCGTCTGAAGGTAAAATGTACCGCCTCCCGGTTAATATTATGTGAATATTTAAACCGGGTTGTAAGAATAATACTCATGAATTGGTTAAGACCCAGGGGGTTATGTGCTGCACGATTTCTATCAGGCCATCATTTATTCACTGATTGTGTTTTTACTAAGAAAACTCCTTGAAGGGGAACCCCTGATTATAGTGCAGAACGGCAAAATATTCGAAAAAAACATGCGGAAAATCCGCTATAACATAGATGACTTGCTGATGCAGCTGAGGGAAAAAGATGTATTTGATTTAAGTGAAGTTGAGTTTGCTATTATTGAACCCCACGGTAAACTCAGCGTACTGAAAAAAAGCCAACACCTGCCGGTCACTCCCAAATAACCTAACTCATGAATGGCTCTATAACGAACTTTATTCGACGAATATCCCGGACATCCGTGATGTCTTCCTGGCCACCCTATCAACGAACGGCAGCCTCTATGTCGACCTGCGTAATGATAACCCCCGATATATACAGGAAGTAGAAGACGATGACTCGGTAATTTGACACCTCCGGTTCCATTATTGCCGTTTATTGGCAAGTTATACCCTGTCTACAGCCCGGGAAGGCTGAAAGGGACATTCCGGATGAAAGGGTGCTTTTCTTGACCGATATCCTGCCTACCGCTTACTGGGGTACAGATATTGCCGGCATCAGGCCGGGAGATACGGTAATTGTTCTGGGCTGCGGGCCGGTAGGCCTGTTGGCTCAAAAGTGTGCCTGGTTAAAGGGCGCGAAAAGGGTTATTGCCGTTGACTATATTGACTACAGGCTCGAACACGCCCGAAGGTTCAACAACGTAGAGACGGTTAATTTTACCGATGTCCATGGCGGCGCCGACGTGGTCCTGGATTGTGTCGGTATGGACGGCAAAATGAGCGTGTTGGAGATGGTTGAAACGGCCGCCAAGCTGCAGGGCGGTTCCATGTCGGCCATTGTCATGGCCGCCCAGGCCGTGCGCAAAGGCGGTACGGTAGCCCTGGCCGGTGTTTATGGGGCCAGGTACAACCAGTTCCCGCTGGGCGACTTCTTCGCCAGGAACATTACATTGAAAATGGGCCAGTGCCCGGCCCAGGCTTATACCGAACCGCTATTAAAAATGATTCTTGAAGAAAAAATTGACCCTACAGATATTATTACCCACAAGTTACCCTAAGACAACCTTAAACAGGGGGGCTGCCTCAAAGAGACAGCCCCCCTGAATTATTATAAATGTTTCAAGGCCTTTCTCCCAATATCCTTCCGGTAATGAACGCCATCAAAATGGATTTTCTCCACAGCTTTGTATACATTAGCGATAGCGTCCGGAATGGTCTTACCCAGAGCGGTGACACCCAGCACCCGGCCGCCGGCGGTAACAATCTGCCCGTCTTTCGCTGCTGTACCGGCGTGAAATACTACGGCGTCTTTTGCGGCTTCAGCAAGACCGGTGATGACTTTGCCCTTTTGATAGTCGCCCGGATAGCCGTCCGAGGCCATGACCACGCATACGGCGGCTTCGGGCTGCCACCTGATATCCATCCCGGCCAGGCGTTTATCAATAATCGCTTCAATAATGTCTACCAGGTCGGTTTCCAGCCTGGTCAGCACAGCCTGGGTTTCCGGGTCGCCAAAGCGGGCGTTGTATTCCAGCACCTTTGGCCCGTCTTTGGTGAGCATCAGTCCGGCATAAAGAACACCCTCGTATATGCGCCCCTCGGCAGCCATCCCTTTCACGGAGGGGATCAGGATAGTCCGCACAACTTCTTCGTGCAGGGCGTCTGTATAAACCGGCGCCGGGGAGTAAGCCCCCATCCCGCCGGTATTAAGCCCCCCGTCATTGTCAAATACCCGTTTGTGGTCTTGGGAAGAAACCATGGGGATAACGGCATCGCCATCGGTAAAGGCCAGGATGCTGACCTCTTCACCTTCCAGGTATTCTTCAATAATGACCTTGTCTCCGGACGCCCCGAAGACCCGGTCTTCCATAATCGTATTGACGGCGTCTATGGCAGTCTCTTCATCCATGGCCACAATAACACCTTTACCCGCGGCCAGGCCGTCAGCCTTGACCACAATGGGCGCGCCGTTTTCCTTGATGTAGTTAATGGCTGGGCCGGCTGAGGTAAATTCGGCGTACTTGGCCGTAGGGATGTTATATTTGAACATAATTTCCTTGGCCAGGGCCTTGCTTCCCTCAATGGCCGCAGCAGCTTTACTGGCGCCGAAAATCCGCAGTCCGGCGGCCCGGAAGGCGTCAACAATGCCCAGGGTCAGCGGGGCTTCCGGTCCCACAACGGTTAGATCGATACCTTCTTTTTGGGCAAAGGCCAGTAAACCTTGCACATCTTCGGCGCTGATACTGACACACTCCGCATCCTGCGCAATGCCGGCGTTGCCGGGAGCACAGTAGATGCGGCTCACCCGCGGGCTCTGCTTAAGCTTCCAGACCATGGCATGTTCGCGACCGCCGCCGCCGACGACTAATACCTTCATAAGTATACCTCCGTTTGCTTAGGTGTTAGGTGACAGGTGTTAGTGCTTGAAGTGTCTCAATCCTGTAAGGATCATCACGATGCCGTGTTCGTCGGCAGCTTTAATGGATTCCTCGTCCCTTAACGACCCGCCGGTCTGAATGATGGCGGTGATGCCGGCTTTGGCCGCTTCGTCCACGGTATCCCGGAAGGGGAAGAAGGCATCAGACGCCAGTACAGCTCCTTTTACCTTGTCCCCGGCCTGGTTAATGGCGATGCGGGCGGAATTGACCCGGTTCATCTGGCCGGCGCCAACGCCAAGGGTACACTTGTCCTTCGTAACCACGATGGCGTTGGACTTGACATGCTTGACCACCTTCCAGGCGAAAAGCAGTTCCTCCAGCTCCTCTTTGGTCGGCTGTTTTTTGGAGACTACCTTCAGGTCCTCAACCTTAAGCTGGCCTTTGTCAACTTCCTGGACCAAGAGGCCGCCGCTGACCGCCTTCATATCCCAGCCCTGCGGCGCCCCTGCCGGCATCCCGCCGGTCTTGAGCACCCGGAAATTATCCTTGGCCTTAAAAACCTCCAGGGCATCGGGGTCAAAATCAGG
>JBMOPI010000011.1:4577-16277 GCA_049324975.1 Bacillota bacterium | reverse complement strand
TAGTACATCGGCAGTTAAAAAGCAAGGCAGGCTGAAATTAGTCCTGCAACAAGGCGGCTGCTGCACATTCACTTTCATACTGTTCATTGGAAAACTTAACATCGAATGCAACCGTAGTGCCATATTTTGACGTTGACAAAATCAATTTGTCAACGAAATTATAAATGATACTAAACCCGCAACCCAAAGAAACTTTGGAGGAAAAACCCTTGTAAAACACCATTGAAGGAAGATCATTGAAGTCCATGCCGGGGCCCTGATCTTCAAAAACATACCTGATGGTATTTTCAGCTATCCTTCTGATGGTCATTGTCCCGGAACCGGCATGCCGCACAATGTTTGTTGCCGCTTCCGAAATACATATCAGCAGCTTCTGGGTTTTATTATATTGCGGAAAGAATCCGTTAATTAACTGCTTGGTAACCAGCCTTGCCTGTCCCACATCTTCGTTCTTTGCTATTTTTACTTCAGCCATTTTCTCGCCTTCATCAACACAAAAAGACAATTCATCTTTTCTGACCAGTATAAGCTTCCCTTGGGTAACGGCAAAGATGACGTCCTTGTAAATTTTAAAGACTTTTTCTCTTTGTTCCTTGGTAACAGATATCTCGTGTTCCAGGTCTTCCCGGGATTTTTTCAGTTCCGCCACCATGTCATTGAATGATTCGATGAACCTGCCCAGTTCATCCAGTTTCACAACCGGAATCCTGTAATTCATGTTTCCCCGGGAGATTATCTTCATCCCACTGATTAAATTATCCAAAGGTTTATACAGCCTGATTATAACCAACCTGTATTCAAGTATCATGGTAATTACTATACCAGTCATTAATAACGCCAAAATCACCGCAGCCAGTATTTGCTGCCGGATGAAGCCGTTAGCATCAACTTCAACAGCCACCCTGGTCCCGGCGTCAACTAGAGCTGTACCCTCGGCTATGAATCCTTCCCCGTTATACCAAACCTGTTGCTTTTTCTGAAACAAACTGGAACCGATAGCTGCTATTCTTTTTTCCGCATTTGATAATTCAATATTAAACTTTTCTTCTTTAACATACTCTTCTTTCCATCTGTTTGTTTTTTTATCCAAACTTAATAATTGTATTTTGACAATTTTATAACTGTCTTTACCAAGAAATTGCATCTCATATTTTAATTTTTCCTCATCAAGCCTGTTATAACCGGAAATGAAGTTTGCCAGGTTTCTGGCTTTTAGTTGGGTATCATAAATCAAATCTGAAAATAATATTTCAAGGTATAAAACAAACTGGATTATTAGAATAATACTCAAAACCAAAATGACCAAAATATTAACATATGTTTTGAAATACTTGTTTATTTTTTCTTTATAAACTGCTTTACTCATAGAGCATCATCCTAACAAATCAGTTTAGGCGCTTAAAGTATGCTTCCCCCATTAACTCAGGTATCCCTAACAGGTCAAATACCTCAAATATTTCCTTGGGAATCCTTTTTATCAGTACCTTAATGTCTTGTCCCCGCAGTTGGTTCATTACCTGTACAAGACTGCCTATACCGGTGGAATCAACAAATTCAACGCCATAAAAATCCAAATGTACTTCGTTAACTGTTTCGGGGATATTTTCCACACTTAAGCGGAATTTTTCCACGGTTGAAATATCCAGTTCACCTGACAAGGTTAAACAACTTACTGTGTCGTTATGACTGATTGCAACTTCCAACATCATTCATCCCCCATTTACTTGGCTTTTAATTTTTCAACTTTCAGAAATCCCTCCGAAGAGATGTATGCCTTAACATTTCTTGATAATTCTTTAAATTTATGATTACCGTAAATTGATTCAATGGTAACCGCCGGGTGCACCAACTGCGCTTCAAGTACGGCACCTTCATTAATTCTGACGGTACAGGTTACGTTGGCGTTAGACCCCAGTTCATTTACCCTGGTTGCACCACCGGCATGAAGTTTTCCCCCTCTCACTACGGCGTTTTGACCTTTGACTAAGATATCGCCCCCGGCTATCATTTCGGACGTTATCGAGCCACGACCGGCAATTACTATATCACCACTGGATTTAACAACAGAATTTTGAATATAGCCTGCAGACATGTTGGAAGGCTGCATAAATTCACAGGTTTCCTGCATTTGTTTGCCGGCTGCCTTTAAAATCCTTAAAATATCAAATAATTCCTGCCCTTTTTGGATTCTTAGCGGATTTAAACCGGTCAGCTTTTGCAGTTGATCTACAACTTCTTTTATTTCCGGCGGCTGGGTCGTCTTACTGGTCTTAATAAACTCAAATAACCCTTCTATAGTTTTGGGCAGCGCTTTAAATTTAGTATCAATCAGCAGCTGCACCAGGCGTCCTTCGCCCTGCTGCAGGTCGTTTACTTTAAAGGAACTTTTGGCTTTCAATATCTGCATAGCCTGTAACAGATTTTGGAGCAAAGAAAAGATCCGCTGCAATTCGGGTAATAACCTCTTATAGATGAGAGTCATACCACCGGCATTAAGTTCACTGCTGATGACATTTTTATGAACCGTGATATTACCCGCTGCATTCAGGTCAGCCTGGATTACATTACCGTGTACTTCAATATTCCCTCCGGCCACAACCTGAAATCCTTCCAACACACTGCCGTAAATGATTATATCTCCCTTAAATGAAATATTACCGACGTTAACATCTACATCTCCGGGCACCGTATAAACAGGCAGGACCTTCAATATTTTATTTTGCCTTCCTTCCAATACAGGCCTTCCGGCGATTGTGGCAACCGCAACCGTTTCATTCTTAATCAGTTTGACCCCGTCACCGATTAATATTTGGGTATCCTCGGGCGGATTGGGGATAATGGATTCACCGAACAGATTGGTGCCTGCTTTTCCTTCCTGAGGTTCTTTTTTTATCGCCAGCACCTCACCGATTTCAACGGACTGGTCAACAGCATCCTTATAAGGATTTAGCGGTGAGCCTGAAGAAACCATTTTTTTCTGAAAAACATATTCGACGGTCGCGCTTTTGCTGCGCTCCGGAGGCCGTCCTACAGCAACCAGGACCTTCTGTCCCCCTTCCTGCCCGCTTTCCACAACCCGGGAAATAGCCGCCTCATTTATACCATAAACAATGCCCTTGTCCTTCAACAACTGGACAACTTCCCGCGGGGATATTTTGGGCGGCGGAACCGCTTTTGCGGTCTCCGTTATTACCCGGACATGTAAACACGGTGAGGTGTCTTTGAACCGGTACTCCTTGCCAAAGCGCCGGTTAATTACCAAGAAAGCATTCAGTTTATCCTCGGTAATTTCAACATCCAAATCAATTAATGGCTCCTGATTACATATCTCTATTTTAATATCATCCTCTGCAGTAATAATAGTTGGTTCACAGACTGTTTCTCCGTTTATACTCACTCTGGTATGGCGACTCGGCTCAATGGTAGGATATTTCCCACCCCTAAGGGGGTTTTTTACTATTACTTTTCCGTCCCTGATAGCAACCGACCCGTCTTCGGATATGTCAACCGACTCCAAAGATTCCGCTTTTTCGCTCAACATCTTTTCCACCAATCGGTCCCAATCCGGTTCTTTTTTCCTGGCCTGAATAATCACGGTTTCTTTCTGAAAAAGAAAACCGTGCTTCTCCTTTGCCATCACCTTTAACTCGATGTTTTCCTGGGAGGTGTCCAGTTCCAGCCTTGCTTTTTCCAGCGCTTCCTCCATTGAATCCGCTTTAATTGTGATAAAATCCTCTTTACCCATGAGTTTCAACACCTCTCTATTCAGCCTTCAGAACCACAAATGTTATGTCATCACTTTGTTCCCGGCCACCTATAAACTGCATCACCCGCATACTTATACAATCGAGCAAAGCCGGCACCTCGCAGTATCTATATTCTTTTAAGACCTCAGCGGCCCGCTCAATTCCAAATTGTTCTCCACTGGAATTTTTAGCTTCTACCAGGCCATCCGTATAAAAGAGCACGATATCACCGGTTCCAAGTTTCTTTGTCTGCAGTGCATACGATAATTTGGGCCGTCCGCCGATAAAAATCCCCTTACTTTTTAATAAACCCATTTTCCCGGAATTCCCTTCCAATATCAGCGGTGGGTTATGGCCGGCGCTGGCATAAAGCAGCGCTTTCTGTAACGGGTTATACAAAATATAACACATGGTTAAAAACATACCCTGTGTTGACAGGTCCGGAAACAAACTGCAGTTGATTTCCGACAAGACCACGTTAGGCGCCAGGTCATGCTTGGCCAGCGACCTGGTAACGGTCCTGGCAATTGCCATAAACAGGGCGGCCGGCACCCCTTTCCCCATTACATCGCCAATAGCTATACCCAGATTTTTCTGATCAGTAATAATAAAATCGTAGTAATCACCGCCGATTTCATAGGTCGGCACGTTTCGCGCCCCCAGCGTGATGCCCTGCACCTTGGGTACTCGCTTTGGCAGCAGGCTCTGTTGAATACCGCGGGCAAGATCCAGTTCCTTACGCAGCTTTTTCTGTCTTTTAGCCGAAAAATTGTATTTAAATTGTTCAACCCCATAAGCCAATTCCCCGGCTATGCCCTCCAAAATTTCAATAATATCATTAATCCGGTTATGATGGTATAAAGTAATACTGCCTGTAACCGAATTATTATAAATTATCGGGATCCCTGTCACGCTCAGGGGAATGATCATGACTCCCGAAAATCTCCTGTCATTTTTTAAATTTTCAATAATTAACGGTGCATTTTGTTCTAAGATATATTTACTTATTTCAAAGTCAAGATTGGAAAGGGTCAGGTCATCCAGACTTACATCTTTCTCATAATAACCCAGCCTCTGCTGACCGTTATCTCCTTTAATCCAGATGCTGCAGCCATGTATATTTAATTCCCCGCATATTTCCCGGCAAACAGTGGCATAATTATCTTCGGTGTTCTCACGTAATAACAATGAGGAAACCAGATATAATATTTTTAAATGTTTTATCTCATCATATGCTTTTTCCATAAACAACCCCTCCTTTGGCTACAAACTTGATTGCTTAAGATACATCGTCTGTTATTACGTTCTGGATAAAATACGACTGATTTTTGGCCAAATCAATCTCAAAGGGGGGATGTACTGTTGCTCCGTCCCGGGTTTTAAAAACCCTTACCACCGGGCGGGTGGGAAATTTCTTGTTAGCCTTTGTTACCAATGCCGTTTCGCCGGTATTTAAAAGCACTGCTACCCCTACCGGAAACACTGCAATGGTCCTGATAAACACCTGTAAAATTTCCGGGTCAAACCATTTACCGCTTTTCATGGTAAGACGCTCAATAGCCTGGTGGGGTAAAACCTTGTTTACGTCAGACCCTAAGCCAATAATATTGTCATAAATTGCAGTTATCGACACTATCCTGGCAAACTCATTGATTTCATCCCCGGCTAAACCCCACGGATAGCCGGTCCCATCATATTTTTCGTGATGCTGCAAAGCCACGTGGGCTGACAGCAGGCTTACTCCTTCTTTTTTCCGTAAAATCTCAAAACCCAGTACGGGGTGTTTCATTATATGTTCATTTTCTTCTGCCGACAGGGCAGATTTTTTATGCAGCAACTCCGGCGGCAGCATAATTATGCCTATGTCATGAAACAACGCGCCGCATGCCAGTTGGGATAGCTTTTTAGGATCATACCCCAAAGCTATTCCGGTAATTATTGATAAAACAGCAGTATTTACGCTGTGACTAAAACTCAAATCGTTTGCAGCCCGCATGTCAACAAGAGCTACCAAAAGTTCCTTGGAGGTCAACAGTTCAGAAATCAGATCATCAACCACTTTATTGACCTTCTTTAAATCGAAATCCGAACTTAACCGGATACTACTCATTACATCTTTAGTGACTTTTAAAGCCTCCTGATGGGTCCGCTCCGATATTACCTCGTCGTATTCCACCTTGCCGATGTTTTCATCCTTGATATATAATGCGGGAATGCCAATTTCCTTAAGTCTTTTTATGTAATTCCCATCAATCCTGACATCCCTGCTTAACAAGATTTCTCCGTTTGAGCCGATTACCGCCCGCGCTATCACCATCCCCGGTTTTACTTTATCTACCGGAATCACTCGCATTCCGTCCACCTCAACTTATCTTTTTAGAAATTTTGTTTTCCGTTTTAACGCCGCAATCCATTTCCTGTTCCAGTACTAAAGTTGTTCCCTGCTCGTCTGTTTTTAAATAAACTTTGTTCATTAATTCAAGTAAAACAGTAAATCCCAAGCCCAGCGATTTTTCCTTTTTTGTCCCCTTTACCAGGGTAGCTTTGGGTAAATCGCTTAGTTTAATGCCTGGTCCGGAATCCTCAGCTATGAACCGGATTTTACCGTCATTACAGAAATACCATAGCAATCTCCCGCCTGAAGCATGTTTTAATATATTAGTTGTAACCTCGGAGATACACAGTAAAATTTTGTTTATCTCCTGTTCCGGAACCTTATATTTCTGCAGGCAATCCTTTACACTCTGGCGGGTCCGGCCGATATCTTCAGGAATTTGTACGCTGGCCTCACCCAGTTTTTCCCCTTGCTGTTTTAATCTGCCGATTTCGGGGTTGTCAGATATCACTAACTGACCGCTCGAAACCGCATCCAGCACATCTCTGAAAACGTTGCTCAAATTGTCAAATTTCCAACCGCTATTTGATTTTTCTTCAAATATCTGTTTTTCAAGAGCCGTTAATAACGCATCCACTACCCTGGGGTCAAATTGGCCGGCGGCACACTTTACCAATTCGTTTGCAGCTGCATCCTTACCTTTACCCCGGCGGTATACCCGGTCTGCAATCATGGCATCAAAGGAGTCGGCCACAGCAAGGATCCTGGCGCCCAAAGGGATCCCTTCGCCTTTTAATCCGTCCGGATAACCTCTACCGTCCCATCGTTCATGATGATGATAGACTGATGGGACAATATTCTTAAATAACGGAACAGGTTTTAATATCTGAGCGCTGATATACGGATGCATTTTAATTTGGTTGAATTCTTCCGACGAAAGCTGGCCTGCCTTATTCAATACTTTTTCCGGAATGCCAATTTTGCCAATGTCATGCAGCAAACCGGCAAAGCGGATGTTTTCGATCTCAGGATCGGACAATCCCATCTCCAGGGCAATCATCTCTGCATATTTGGATACCTGTTCAGAGTGTCCTTTTGTATATGGGTCCCTGGCATCAAGAGCCTGCACCAGGGAACGGATGGTAGTTATAAAAGTATCTTTTTGCACTGTGAACAGCTGTTTATTTTCAATGGCTAAACCTAACTGGTTGGCAATTAACGTTAGAAGCAGTTGATCTTCTTTGTCAAAATTTTTATATGTCAAAAAATTTTCATCTTGTTTGTTTATTACAGTTATCATGCCCGTCACACTAATCCCGCAGCTAACAGGCACACTGATCAAATTCGAGAATTTAACACCGTTAAATTTCTTTAAACCCTGAGGCATATGCTCTTCCACTAAAACTGCTTGATTTTTAATTTTTGTCAGATAAATTATTTGATCACGGTAATCAAGGGCCATTCCCACCTTAAATTTGCTATCGCCAAAATAACCCTTTACTGTAATTTTTTCCTCACCGTCAAATAATGCAATTATACACTTTTCGGCCCGAAACAGGCGGGCTAACAAGGCGCTTACATTACTAAGCAATACTTCCTGTTCATCCTCCTGCTTATCGCCCTGTAAATCATCGTTATCCTGCAATATGGCAAAAGTAAACATCGATTTATCAAGAATTTTTTTGCAAGCATCAATCTTTTCGCCGGTAAAGTATCCCGGTTGCCTGGAAAAAGCAATCACAACCTGGGAAACAAAATTTCTTTCGGAGGGATAAACCAGTACAGAACTATAATGGTTAAGGGTTTCGGAAAACAACGGATAATCCATAGCTTTTTCCACATTTGAGATATCGTTAATTATTAACGGTTCCATGCGGTGGGACAGTTCCCGTAAAAACTTTATGAATTCATAATCCGTACATTTCTGTTGGATATCCTCTGGGATTTTCAAAGCGGCAAGCAGTTTAAAATCTTCCCCATAGCCAATAAAAACCGCTCCGGCATCCACTTCCAGGTCTTCCAAAGTCACCCGGCATATCACTTGTTTTAGGTCCGTACCGGCCTCGGAAAAACTTAGAATTTTGCTGATTTCATAAGTATCCCTGATATTTTGGATTTTTCTTGTTAACTTACTGAGCATTTCCCGGTTGGCCCGCCGCTCATTCCCCCAGGCTTTGGAGAGCAATATTACAACGATTAAAAAGTAAAAAACCGTAATAAATTCATTAAACTGATATTTTGTGTTTAATCCAGCCATTGTTCTGAATTCCAATACAATGTAAGTCCCTGACTGAAAATAAAAGGCCGTTAATATCTCAGGCAGCCCATAACTGACCGATAAACCAAATAACTGAATAAGATATAAAAAATTTAAGGCGCTGTTATTTGGCGTTAAAAAGAGCATTAAAGAAATTAAAACAGTATCAATAATAATTAAAAATTTAATATGATATTTTACAGTAGGAATATACTTTCGAAATATCAATATTCCGATACTGTATATAAAGAATAGAGCGCCGATAAACAGGTACAGCCTGTCCAATCTGTTTTGCAAATTAAGTAATAGGGGTACAATTACAGATAATAAAGCTCTCCCATAATCATATAAGGTTATATTTATATTGTTCCTCATTATAATTTCACTCCATAAACCTTTTTTTGGACTTACTAAATTAACTGCGCAAATTTCTAACCAGCCTTTTAAAAAAACCCTTTGCCATGGCAAAGGGTTTTGCTTGGCAGCCTGGCAATCATAGTAAAAATTTACTTTAGACCCAATGGCTTTGCGTCCCTAACTTTCGTTAAGTTTGCCTTTTAATAGATAAAATTCTCTTAATTAATTATCAAAAACTATTTACCGGAAATACTTTGACAGAAACCGGAATAATCCTTCCGTATCTAGGAAATTTTT
The DNA here is from genome assembly GCA_049324975.1 of Bacillota bacterium. Classification (GTDB taxonomy): domain Bacteria; phylum Bacillota; class Thermincolia; order Thermincolales; family CAZWUW01; genus JBMOPI01. The sequence continues at coordinate 7,285 of JBMOPI010000011.1, read as the reverse complement.
TCATTATATAATAAAAGTAAACTATTAAGGAGCATTTTCATGCCTAAAATTGTTAACTGTATTGCGTCAATCAGAAAACAAAAAAATATCAGCCAGGAAAAACTGGCCGATATATTAGGCATAACAAGCAGAACTCTAAGGAAATGGGAAAACGGCAAGGAATATCCAAAACTCGATCAAGCATTTCTACTAGCCAAGATTCTGGATATTCCAATAATGAAATTGTTTTTTTATATTGATTGAGAAATCGTTTTAGAAATTTCAATCCCCAGAAGGGTTAAATCATCCCCTGTCTCATTATTTCCCACATGTTTTATAACCTCATCAACTACCGAACCGGTAATTTCAGATATAGACATATGACTGTTACGGCTGAGAGAATCAATAAAACGTTTTTAGTAAATGGATTTTTTTCAATATTCCGTGCTTCAATTATCCCGTCCGTGTATAGAAAAATCCTGTCCCCCGGCTCAAAATTTATAACATAATCCTGGTAGGTAGCGTTTTTAGAAAGGCCGACAGCTGGTTCCCATCTTTTTAATTCCCGGACATCACCAATAGCTGTAAGTACAACAGGAGGACAATGCCCCGAAAACTACCGTTTGATATTCTCCGGTAAAATATTCATTAAACCGTGCAAAGATTTCGGAAGGTAAATATAACGCCATTTTCAGTTTTCTGCATTAAATAACAATATCCTGCTAATCTTCTTCCTCTTTCGTCATTTATCGACATTTATAAATAAAAAATAGTGGCTGATAACCCACTCTATTTTGTCACTACCCTGCCCACCCGGCGCTTATCCTGTTTAATTTTATAAATTGCCCCTTTTACGGGTTTCGCCACACCAGGGTAAATATCAAGCAGTTTAACCCGGAACGGCCGCTCATAAAAAGTCCCGTCAATCTCCACCAAATCACCCGGCGCTACCCTTACCGTGGCGTATCTTTCGCTGAAATCACCCGCCGGGGTCCCGTCGACTAAAATTTTTGCTTTGCTTAATGAACTTGCATCAAGTAGTTCAAAGGTCATCACAATGGTATTTTCAGGGTCTTTAACATTTGCTGTTACCGGCACATACTCTTTATGACCGTTCATATCAAGCAGTCCGGCAGTGGGGCTTTTTACAACCACCGCCTGGGCCAGCACCAGCATTACCGCTCCGGCTATTACCAGCCGCACCAATACTTTTTCAAACCTGCAAAACCAATGGATTGCCCTGTCATCCCGCCGCATAAATATCCCCCCGTTAAAATAATTATGCGGAAGGCGGCAAGGTTATCCTTTTAATCAAATAAAAAACAAATAACCACAGAGTTCTGTGCTCTCTGTGGTTAAATAAGTTTTTACCCCGTTACCAACGGGAAAATTTTAAGTTCAGCAATCCAGGCATACTTCCGGTTTCTTTTCCTTGTCCTTAGAAGTTGTCTTTTCTACAAAATCACAGTCTTTAAGCTTGTCGTACCATAATTTGTGCCTGTGTTTTGTATAATCGGCGCAAATCAGTCCGGTAAAGATGCCGGGCAGTAGTTTCCTGTTCTCTTTGAAAACAAATGCGCCCAAATGAGCAACAATCCCGAACAAGAGGAGAAACGCCGCCAGGTTATGCAGGTTGGTGTTCCAAAGCAGGAAATCTTTGCCAAAATGGAAGGACGGAAAGTTCTTCAAAATCTTGATTACCCCGGTGACAATGACCAGCAGGAAACTCCCGCCAACAAAGACGTATGCCAGCCGCTGTTCAGCCAAGTATTTGTCTGACGGCGGCTCCTTACCAAAACCCAGCATGGCTTTAATAATCTTTACCGATTCGCCCACATCCCCCCGGCGGGGCAGGATGGCAAAATCTTTTCTTATCCCGTGGTAAACCAGATGGAAAACCGCGGCAAATATCAGTACAATAGCAAAGATATAGTGAAGGAGCAGGGTAATCGAATAGTCACCGGTCCAGCCCAGGCCCGGAATACTGGTAACAAAATACCGTTCGTATACAGGCATCTGGCCGAACCCTGAGAAGAAAAGGATAAAGGTGGAAATGGCCACCAGCCAGTGAACCATCCTGACATAAATGCAATGCCGCTTTACTTTCATCTTATTTCTCCCCCTTCATAGTTTTGACGGCTGCCCAGCCGGCGGCAAAAGCTCCGGCAACAGGGGCTAACAGGAAACTTAAGGCTGTACCGTTGGCCGTCTCCAGGTAGTTTTCGACCTCCGGCTTCATCCCGGGGACACCGATTTTTTCCGGTTTGGGGACCTGCTCTTTTTGCTTCATAATTGCCTGGTTAATCTTAGTATAAGGCACCGGCGACACATAGAAGGTGGAGGTTCCTCCATTTTCTTTGTCCCCATACACAAAACCCTTTACATCCCGGGCCCTTTTATAAGCAAGCTCTTTCATCTCCTCTTTGGGTCCGAATTGCAGGGCTTGCTTCGGACAGGCGTCGACACAGGCCGGATTTTTACCTTCTTTGACCAGGTCTATACAAAGATCGCATTTGTACATGACACCGCCCCCTACGTAACCGGGCAGCATGACCATATACTTGCCCACCCCGGCCTGGCGCTGGGGGATGTTCCATGGGCAAACGTCACGGCACTTGGCCCCGCCCATACAGTAATTGCGGTCGATTACAACCGCCCCTTCCTCAGTTTTATGCTGCACACCGAAGGGACAGAGTTTTTCACAGGGCGGGTTATCACAATGCATGCAG
>JBMOPI010000011.1:0-4567 GCA_049324975.1 Bacillota bacterium | reverse complement strand
GCTGGATATATAAACTATGTTCCCGGCCGTTATGGCTTACCTGTACTTCCTGAACAAAGGTCCAGTTATATGGGGTGAGCTTGTCGGTAAGGTGCTTTTTCTTGCTCCAGTCTTCTTTTTTATTCTGCGGCCAGTTAAGCGGAATATCTTTCACCGGTTTAGGGTAGTTCACTTCATTTTTTAATTTGCAGGCGGATACACATTTAGGTACTGCCTCTCCCATGCAACCATCACACTTGGTCAGGTCAATCAGGGTACCCATCGGTTTCTTCCCGTCTCCGGCAATAGCTGCCGTCCCCCCCGCCATGACCAGACTGCTCGCCGCAACGGAGGCCATGGAACGTTTAAAAAAATCCCGTCGCGATATGCCACTCATTTTTAATCCCCCTTTACTTATACCCCCTCGGGGTATTTATGTTCTGATTATAAAGCACCCCGCGTTGTCCTGTCAATAGGCCCGGGACTAAAAGATTGTTTTCACATAAATACCCGTTACGGGTATGTATATAAACAAAAATGAGAGGATGCCCAGATTTGCATCCTCTCATTCGCATACTATTGCCGCCGACCGGCCCGCCATATAGCCGGTGGAAAAGGCTATCTGCAGGTTGAAACCGCCGGTATAACCGTCCACATCAATAACCTCCCCGGCAAAAAACAGTCCCCGGATCAGTTTGGACTCCATGGTGCGGGGGTCAATTTCTTTGACGGAAACCCCTCCCGCCGTAACTATAGCCTCTTTAATCGATCTGGTCCCGGTCACGGTAACTTCCAGGTTTTGCAGCAGGCTTACCAGCCGCAGCCGTTCTTCCTTGGTTACCTGGTGTACCGGCTTATCCCCGGAAATACCGGACAGCTGAATAACCACGGGAATTAATGATTTGGGCAGCAGCTCGCCGAGGGAGTTCTTAAACTGCTTTTTCTGAAAAGACGTAAAATCCCGCTGGATACGCCTGTCAAGCTGTTCCGGGCCGATAGCCGGCTTCAGGTTAATGCCCAGTATTATTTTTTGGCCCTTTTCCAGCAGCTGCGCAATCTTCCGGCTTAATGTCAGGATTATGGGGCCGGAAAGTCCGAAGTGGGTGAATATCATCTCACCGAATTCATCGGCCAGTGTTTTACCGCCGGAGCGGGCGGTGATTAATACATTTTTAAGGGTCAGCCCCTGCAGTTCTTTGACCCATGCTTCCGCAGCCACCAGCGGCACCAGGGCAGGTTTGACCGGCACAACGGTATGACCCAGTTTCCGGGCCATGGCGTAACCGTCACCGGTAGAACCCGTACCCGGATAAGATGCGCCGCCGGCAGCCAGGATTACCCTGTCAGCCCGATATGTATCACCGGTGCCTGTAACCACACCTGTAACCGTCCCATCCCGGTGGGTAATTTCCGCCACAGGCTGACCGCAAATCATTCTGACCCCCTGCTCCCGGCAGAAGCGCACCAGCGCCTCAACTATATCCGCAGCTTTATCCGAAACCGGAAAGACCCTTTCTCCCCGCTCCACCTTTGTTTCCACCCCGAGACCGTAGAAAAACCGGACCAGATCGTGGTTGTCGAACATATCAAAAGCGCTGTACAGAAACCTGCCGTTGCCGGGGATGTTTTTAATCAACCCCTGGGTATCGGTGGCATTGGTCAGGTTACACCGGCCCTTGCCGGTTATAAGGAGCTTCCGCCCCGGCCGGTTGTTTTTCTCCAGAAGGGTAACCGCCGCGCCGCCGGCGGCAGCCTGCCCCGCCGCCATCAGTCCGGCAGCGCCGGCCCCGATTACTATAACGTTCAAATAACCACCTCTCAGATCAGCCACCTGACCAGCACCGGCGCAATCAAAGCCGTCACCAGCCCGGTCAGCACAATGGCCGCGCCGCTCATGGAGCCTTCCACTTCCCCGACCTGAATAGCCCGGGAAGTGCCCCCGGCATGGGAAGCAGTGCCTATGCCGATACCCACGGCAATACGATTTTTTACCCGGAACAGTTTTAACACCTCCGGCCCCACCATGCCGCCAAAAATACCGGTGACAGCCACGGCAAAGACAATCAGTTTATCGTTCCCGCCCAGCTTTTCCGTTATACCCAGGGCAATGGGCATGGTCGCTGATTTTGCCGCTATCGAATATAAAGTGTATTTCCCGGCGCCCAGGGCTTTGGCAATCAACAGTGTGGTCACCACCGCCGTTACGGAACCGGTTAAAACACCCAGTAAAATCGGTTTTATATTTGCTTTAATAACCGGCAGCTGCCTGTAAAGGGGTACCCCCAGGGCTACTGTGGCCGGACCCAGGAAAAAAGTGATGATCCGTCCGCCGTTATTGTATGTTTCATAATCTACGCCGGCCAGCCAAAAAACAATGGCTACCAGTACAGTTGCCAGGATCAGCGGGTTGAACATAAAAAAATGTATCCTCCGGTAAAGCCTGTTAACCAGGACATATATCAGGAGGGTTACCGTCACCTGCAGCGCCGGCTGTTTAAGAAGCTCTGTCAGCACTGTTTTCTCCCCTTCCGGCGGTAAACTCAATTATCCTGCCGGTAACCGCCATAACAATAATAGTACTGGCCAGCAGGCTCACAACTATGGCCAGCCCTTCTTTCTTAAGCAGCGGCCAGATGGTGATCAAACCGACATTTAAAGGAATAAACAAGGCCATCATGTTGTCCAGCAGCAGGTTTACCGCTTCTTCCACCTGCTCCAGTTTCACCAGGCCGGTTACCAGTGATAAAAAGAGCAAAATCAACCCTGTCAGACTGGCCGGCAGGATCAGGTTAAAACTCCTGGTCAAGACCTCCCCCAGGCTTTGCATAAAAAGGAGGATAACAAAACCCTCCAGCAGCTGCGCACCTTTTTTCATGTCGACTCCTTTCACCCGGTACATTTTTTGCATAATATTAATTTATCACTGAAAGTATTAATTGACAACAAAAGAAAAAATACAGCCTCCTCTTTTTAAAATTTTTACTAAAGATTTGCAGGAATTATATACCCTGCAGAGAATAAATATATTAAAAATTAATAACTTACGTCCAGAGTTGCTTTAAAGTCCGGAGACGTTGAGAGTCCAGAGGCCAGCATTTATTTGCTGGCCTCTTCACTTTTTTACATTAAAAAGGCTTCGCTGGCGCGAAGCGCCAAGTTAGCCTTTTTTATGCCGCAGGAGCGCTTTACTTTCCTGGGGTACAAAAAAACTTAAGGAGGTCCTGAACATGAAAAGTTACCTGCATCTGGCCAGGCATGAAGGCAACGGCAGCCTTTTCGGAGCCGTGGAAATGGCCGTTCTTTCGGGGCTTTGGGGAGTGCCCCTGCACCTGCATGCCGAAGGTTTGCGCGGCACCGGCAAAACCACTGTCATGCGGGCGGCCAGGGACATCTGCCCCTCCATCAGGCGCATCAAAGGCTGCCTGTACAACTGCGATCCGGCTGCGCCCCACTGCCCTAACCACCGGCACCTCTCCCCCGAAGATGCGGCTCAGTTGGAAACAGAAGTCATCCCCATGCCCTTCCTGGAGATTTCCCACTCGGCCAAAATCGGCACTGTCGTGGGCAGTATTGACCTGGCCCGCATCACTGATGCCGCCAACCCCACCGCCGCTATTTTGCCGGGGGTTATCCCGCAGGCCCACCGGGGAATTATTTTCATTGATGAAATCAACCGGCTGGCTGACACATCTCCGGAACTTACCGACGTCCTGCTCGACGTCATGGGCACCAAGCCGGGGCGGGTACAGATTGAGGAAACCGGCCTGCCGGTGGTGGAAATACCTGTCCAGGTATCAGTTTGGGCAGCTTCCAATCCTGACGAGGAACCGGGACCCCTCGAGGAAATCAGGCGCCAGCTGGCTGACCGTTTTGACCTGGTAATCGAAATGGGCCGGGCCCATGATGCCGACGCTATCGCCGAAATTCTCAGGCAGAGCAGCCTGGCCAGGCGCGGCATGGTTCAGGCTGCCAAAAATGACACGGCCAGGCACGACAGGATGAAAAAAGAAATTACCGAAATCGCCAACAAGTACATTAACCTCGATATGCCTGATTTCCTGCGCAATTTTATTGCCCGCCTCTACGTAAAACATGACCTGGAGAGTTTCCGGGCCATCGAAGCCATCCAGCATACGGCAATATTAAACTGTGCTTTACGGAAACGGGAACAGGTGCTTATAAGCGATATCCTTCAGGTGCTGCCGATGGCCTTAAAACACAGGGTTGACGTTGACACCCTGACCAAAATCATCAACAATCTGGATGCCGGCAGCAATGCGGCAGCCGGCGGAAATGAAGGAAAAAGCCCATCCTTTTTAAAAAAAATTACCGATATTGGTATAGATAATCTTATCAAACCTGACCGCAGCCTGACCCTCTGACGGAGGTGAACAAAAATGGACCGGCTGGATCAATCTCTATCTCTTGCAGGTCGGGGGGGGGGCGGCGCGGGGCCGGCGGGCAGCCGGCCCGCCGGGGCCGAGGCCGCCGCGGCGGCCGTCTGCGCGGCGGCCCGCGATGGCCTGGGTCTGGCCTGGCTGCCCAAGGTGCAGGTCAACCTGCCCCTGCGCGATCTCTTGGGACGCTA
>JBMOPI010000010.1:0-16383 GCA_049324975.1 Bacillota bacterium | reverse complement strand
ACTAAAGACACTGCCGCCGGCCGGCAGGTTCCCGGCCCAGATCCGGCCGCCGTGGGCTTCCACAAAACCTTTGGCAATGGCCAAACCGAGTCCGGTGCCGCCGCCCGATCGGGTGCGGGATTTATCGGCCCGGTAAAACCTTTCAAATATATATGGCAGGTCATCCCCGGATATCCCTGGCCCGGTATCTTTAACTGAAAACAAAAGGTCATTGTTTTCCTTTATCACAGATATATCAATGCTACCGCTTTCAGGGGTATGCTGCAGGGCGTTGTTCAAAAGGTTGAGCAGGACCTGGGAGATCCTGTCCTTGTCGAGCATGGTGGCAGGCAGGTCGTCACTTACTAAAATATTAAGCGCAATATTTTTCATTGCGGCCACATTTCTAACGGGTTCCACCACTTTTTCAACCAAACCGGGTATAGCCACCGGCTGGGGATGCAACTGCAATTTACCTGCTTCGGCCAGGCTCAGTTCCTGCAAATCACCGACCAGCCTGGTCAGTCGCACCACTTCATCATGTAGGGAAACAATGACTTCAGGGACAGGGGTGAGGGCCCCGTCCAAAATGGACTCCAGGTTTCCCCTCAGGATGGTCAGCGGTGTGCGTAGTTCATGGGCCACATCGGCGACCAAGTTTTTTCTAAGAATTTCACTGTATTCGAGGTCTTCAATCATATCGTTAAAGGATTTGGCTAACTCGGCGATCTCATCATCGCCCTGCACGTCCACCCGGTGAAACAGCTCCCGCCGGGATATTTTTTTTGTGGTTTTGGTTAAATCAATGATTGGGGAGGTAATCCGACGGGAGTACCAGATACCCAGACCCACGGCCAAAATACTGGCGACTACGCCGCCGCCAATAATAGCCGTGGAAACTGAACGGGAAAAAATCTGTTCCAGCTTAACCAGGCCCTCAGGCAGATTGGTTTGTACCAGCACTGTTCCCACATTAACCCCGTTAAGCTTGATGGCGGTCCCTTTTCTCGCCTCTTTGTCCGGTACCCGGGCGCCTAACGACTTGCCTTCCGAATCACCGACAACTAAATTGCCCGCATCCAAAATCAGTAGCCGGTCACCCGATACCATAGCCATTCTGGGACCCATCGCATGCCTGCCCATCATGCCATAACGGCCGGGAAGCACTAACAATTCCTGGACCCCGTCCCAACTGCCGGTCTGGCTAAAAAAAGCCGCTAACAGCTCAACCCATTGCTCTTCCCGGGCCAGCCGGTTACTTTCTACATAGTCATGAAACAGTCTTTTGGTGGCCACTGTAGAAACAATGGCTACGAGGGAAGTAGCCAGCAGCACAACCACAATAAAAGCTGCGGTAAGCCTGGTTCTGAGATTCATTTTATTCAACCCCGTTCTGGTTGTCAGTCTTTTAAAAACTTATAGCCCACACCGTACACAGTTTGTATAAAGCGGTTTGCCGGGTCGGTTTCAATCTTATGCCGCAGGTTGCTGATATGGGAATCAATAGAGCGCTCATAGCCCTCATAGGCTTCTCCCAGGGATGATTCAAGGATTTGCAGGCGGCTGTATACACGGCCCTGGTTTTTAACTAACAGCGACAAAATGTTAAATTCAGTAGGTGTGAGAGCAACGGGCTTGCCGGCTACCGTTACTTCCCTTGTATTGAGGTTTATCTGCAAACTACCGGCATTAATGACCTCCGCTGTTTCCTCATTGCCCCCGGGGGTAGCCCGTCTGAGCACGGCTTTTATCCGTGCGGTCAGTTCCCGCAGACTAAAGGGTTTGGTTATATAATCATCGGCGCCAAATTCCAGGCCCAGCAATTTATCGACCTCATCTGCCCTGGCGGTCAGCATAATAATCGGCACTTTGGAGACCTTGCGCAGTTCCCGGCAGACATCAAGTCCGTTCATTCCCGGCATCATGACGTCGAGCAAAATCAGGTCCGGTTTTGTATTATTAAAGGCTTCCAGACCGGCTGGCCCATCTTTTGCATGGACAACCTCAAACCCTTCGTTTTTCAGGTAATTAGCGGTCATTTCAATGATTTTGTCTTCATCTTCGATGATCAGGATTTTTTTGTCGGACACAGCCATACCCCCTTGAATTTAATCATTATTCTAACAGATTTCTATTGACAAATAAACCAAATAACTGCTATAATTTTTTTAAAGATACCCCATAGGGGTATAAGGCTTAAGAGAAGGGAGGCCGGCAATGGAAAAAGAGGTTAAGATAGCGGAGCTGGAAGCCGCGCTGGCGGATATCAGGAAGCGCTGGCCGGCCCATTCCGTAAAGCCGGAATTAATAAATGAAATGGAAAGGCTGGAAGAAGAACTGGCTAAATTAAAAAACGAATCGAATGGAGGATGATAATTTATGAGTGCGATAAATATCCAGGTATTAGGGTCAAGAGTGATGGACCAGTGCTTCAGCGGCGGCTGAGGTCCCTCCCAATCTCAGGAGGAGATTACAAGACTGGTTGCCCGGATGCTCAGGGAAAGATATAAGGACACCGTTACCATTGAGTACATCGATGCCGGTGAGCCGGAGAAGCTGGCCGCTTATCCCAAACTGAAGGAATTATCCAACAAAGGCGGTATCAGGCTGCCGATAGTGGCTTTTGACGGAGAACCGGCCTGGGCCGGCGCCGTATCATTTCCGCACATTGTACAGGAACTGCAGCAGCGGGGGGTAAAGCCCCCGGCATAAAACTGTTTTAAATTGCGCCGGTTTTATGGTACAATTTAAGTTATAAAAATCTGTCGTGAGGTGTTTTATATGCCGGCTTACGATTTTAAGTGTAAATCCTGCGGACATACTTTTACGTCCCGGGTCAGCATCAGCGAAAGGGACAAAGTGCGTTGTCCGGAGTGCAGCAGTAAAAACCTGCAGCAAATTTTTCAAAACTTTGCCGTTCAGGTAAAGGGACAGGATACCGGCGGCTGCGGAGGTTGTGACGGCGGGTCTTTCGGTTGAGGCTAAACCAGGTCAACCGGGTTGTTGACCTAATGAGCGTAATGATAAAAATGGTATTAAAAGAACCGGCGCTTGAAGCAGCCGGTTCTTTTTTCTGCACTGGTGTTTATAGTGCGCTTTGGGTTGCTGCGTTAGGTGCAGTGGTGCCCTGATTAAGGGGACAGTTGCCACAGCCCCCACCGCCAAATCCGGGGCCAAAACCACCGAACCCGCGGCCTGCGCCACGGCCAAAGCCAGGCCCGTTACCGGGACCAACTTGCTGTTCCTGCAGTTGTTTGCCCTGTTCAGGGGTGAGCTGGCCGGCGTCGACATAAACCTGGATCAGCTGTTTACGAAGTTCGTTCATCTGCTGGTAAATTTTGTTGACTTCATCCTGTTGTTTGTCGGTAAGCGCTGCAAAAGCAGCCGGCGCCATTACCGCCAGCACCAGAACGGCAGCTACAGCAATAATAATTTTCCTTTTCATTATCGATGCACCTCCTTTCAGGCATTCTTTATTCCTGTTATTATAATACTAAGTGAATGTTGGAAAACTATGGCGGAAATGTGGAGAAATTATGGAGATTTAATGTATAATTTTAATAGAGGAGGGGGAATCATGCTGCAGGAACTGCATGTCAGGACTGAAGCCCGTTCACAAATGGTGGACATCACCAGGGAGGTCCATAAATTTGTAAAGGAAACAGGGGTTACAGAGGGAGTCTGTTACATCTATGTGCCGCATACCACCGCCGGTGTTACAATTAATGAAAATGCCGACCCCAGTGTCACATCAGACATCTTGTCCGAGTTGGAAAAGATTGTGCCCTGGAATGACGGATACAAGCACCTGGAAGGAAATTCAGCCGCTCATATCAAGGCAGGCATGATGGGTTTTTCCCAGGCGGTGATCATCAGGAAAGGCAGTCTGCTGCTGGGCACCTGGCAGGGCATTTATTTCTGTGAGTTTGACGGGCCCCGCCACCGGAAGGCATTCGTCAAGATAATTGCCGGTTGAAGGGCAAAAAAATGAACTGCATCAGCCGATACAGTCCGGAATAGGGAGAGGAGATTGGCATGAGTTTCAGGTTTTGTTATTTTTAGTTTAACCTGGATATAAATAATTTTCCACAATAATGCTGTTAGATGCCAAAACATCAGGGTTAACGGTTTGTTTTGCTGTCCAAGGGGATTTCGGGGTCCGGAAAGGCTGGTTATTAACAGTTCAACAGTTAATTTTGCCCTTTAACCGGAAAAAACTTTTCCTTTACCTGTCAATTACAATAAAATAAAAAAAACATGGCAGGAGGGAAAAGTATGTCACAGCCAACAGAAAAGACTGCCGAGTGGATGACATCTGAAGAAATCACATCACTGACCCTGCCCATTAAAAAAATCCTCCTGGCTACCGACGGTTCCGTAGCCGCAATTGAAGCCACCAAATTTGCCGTAGGACTGGCCAAGAAATTCGGGGCTGAAATCCTCGCCGTTTATGTTACCGGTAACGAAGATGATTTTAATTTGCCCATAGAATTAAAAAAACAGCAGTTTTTTGGCGGGGTACATCCCTGTGAAGCTGGCCTGGCGGTAGCCAAAGCCTTCGGACAAAAAAACGGTGTGGTAGTTAATACCACCATTCTTAGAGGCAGCGTGCCCCGTAATATCCTGAAAGCCGCCCAGGCCGAAAGTGTGGATATTATTGTTATGGGCGAGTCAGGCCGGTCAGGGTTGTCGCGCATCACCCTGGGCAGCGTCGCGGAATCTGTTATCCGCCTGTCGCCTTACCCTGTGCTGGTTATTCGCCGGGACGGGTCAGGACATAAGTAATTTTGCCTCCCACGCAGCGGGGAGGTTTTTTCTTGTCTTTTACAGGTTCAAGGTTTAAAATAGGTTTAGCAAAATTAAGGTGTGATAAAATGCCTGACAGAAAATACATATTTTTGGACCTTGAGACAACAGGACTGGACCCGGAACGGGATGAAATCATTGAAATCGGCGCCGTTAAAGCAATGCGGGGTGAGGTCATCGATTCTTTTCAGGTCCTGGTTAAACCCCGGCGGGAAATTTCATATAAAATAAAAAAACTTACCGGAATTACTGATGAAATGCTTCAGGATGCACCGGCCGCGGAAACGGTTTTACCACGGTTGCTTGACTTTATAGGGGATTTACCCGTTATTGGCCATAACATCTGCTTTGACCTGGGTTTTATCAACATTCATCCGGGTTATGCACTGACTAATGAAATTGTCGACACAATGGAATTAGCGCGGGTGGTTTTGCCTGCTGCCACCAGATACCGGCTGGGCAGCCTGGCTGAAAAGCTGTCCGGGGCCAGGGAAATTCAGCACCGGGCCCTCGAAGATGCCAGGGCCGCCGCAGACATCTTTTTTAAGCTGTTGGATATCCTTGAAAAACTGGATATAACGGTTTTGAGGGATATCAACAGACTGCTGGCAGGGTCAGACTGGTCCGGCAAAGATATCCTCCGGAGGTTGGAAGAACGCAAAACCGCCTCTTTTCCTGACGGCAAAATAGCCACTTCTTACAATTTTATGAGCAGGGACCCGGAGCTTAAAGAGAAGTTTTTTCAGGTCCCGGATAAAAACAACAGGCCAGATAAAAGCAGGGTCCTGATTGACCCGGCTGCACTGCAGGGCTCACTCGGTGACGACGGGCCTTTTGCCCGGATGTACCCGGATTACATATACCGGCCGCAGCAGGCCGACATCGTTGCCCTGGCGGCCAGGGCTTTTAATGAACAAAAACACCTGCTCATCGAGGCCGGCACGGGCACTGGAAAGTCTCTCGCTTATCTGCTGCCGGCGATTTACTGGGCGGTGGAAAACAATTCCCGGGTGGTTGTAGCCACCCATACCATCAACCTGCAGGAACAGTTATGGCAGAAAGACCTGCCGGTGATCAAAGAGATTACCGGGTTAGAATTTCAGGAAGCTCTGGTAAAGGGCCGAAACAATTATATTTGCTTAAGGAAGTGGGAACAGAAAAAGAGGCAGCCGGAGGCTTTGACTACAGCGGAAAAACTATTCCTGGCCCGGTTGCAGATATGGTTGACTGAAACCCTGGAAGGGGACCGCAGCGAAATAAATCTAAATGCCCGGGAATCCGCTTTATGGCCTGATGTCTGCGCTGATCCGGATACCTGCATGGGTCCCAAATGTTCCTGGTTCAACAATCACTGTTTTTTTATGAATACCAGAAGACAGGCGGAAGCGGCCCATATCCTGATTACCAACCACAGTGTATTGTTGTCCGATTTAAAGACAGAAAACAGAATACTGCCGGCGCACGAATATCTCATTGTTGACGAAGCCCACAATCTTGAGGAACAGGCCGGGGAACAGCTTGGCGCATTGGTCTCGTCAGGCGCTGTGTACAAAACTTTGGTAAACTTAAGGCAGTTTGTGGACAACCGGGTTTTCGCCGGGGAAACAGGCAGTAAAGAGTCCGGAGATAAAGCCTTATCTGCGATAAAAGATGCCCGGGCCGGTTTCCGGGAGTTTACCGATTGTCTGTTAACATACTGCCAGGCTATTGCAGAAGCCGGGGACGACTATACCTGGCATACGGTCAGGATCCGTAGCGGGCAGCAGTCCGGCCGGTTATGGGAAGCTTTGCATACCGCCCTGGAGAATTTCACCGGTCGGCTCAGAACAGTTGCCGCCGCCATGGAACAGCTGTACCGGGAGTACGCCGGGGTGAACGACGGGGAAGATGCCAGGGCTGGCGGATTCCTTAGAGAAATGGAGTACCAGGTTAAAATTGTCATGCAAATCGCTGCCGACCTGAATAATATACTTTTGGCCGCCGAACCTGATACAGTATCCTGGGTGGAATTCGACAAGAAAGGAGAGCAGTATAGCTTAAAAGCTGTTCCGGTTTCCGTCGGTGAGATTCTGGCAGACAGGCTGTTCGGGGTTAAAAAAGGAGTTATTCTTTCGTCTGCCACGCTGAGTGTGGACGGTAATTTTACCCATTTTAAAGAACGCATCGGTTTGACCCTTGTTCCGGAAGAGTCAGTCCTGGAAATCCAGGTGTCATCACCATTCAATTACGAAGAGCAGTCATTCCTGGGGGTAATACGCGATCTGCCTGACCCGGGAACGGTACCCGACGAAATTTTTGCCGGAGAGATTGCACCGGTGCTTGGAGAAATCGCCAAAATATTTCAGGGCCGGACCATGGTCCTGTTCACGTCTCACCGGATGCTCAGACAGGCATACACCCTGCTGTCCGCCGAACTGGCAAAAGAAGATATAGCAGTATTAGGGCATAATATAGACGGAAGCCGCACCAGGATTATTGAAGAGTTCCGCACCAACCCCCGGGCTGTCTTATTAGGCGCCAACAGTTTTTGGGAGGGCGTGGACCTGTCCGGTGACATCCTTAAATGTGTTGTAATCGTTAAACTGCCTTTTGCACCGCCAAACCTCCCCCTGACCGAGGCAAGGATGGAGAAGCTTGCCGCCATGAAGAAAGACGGTTTTACAAATTTATTATTGCCTCAGGCTATCATCAGGATGAAACAGGGTTTTGGCCGCCTGATCAGGTCAGAACGGGACGAAGGCGTAGTGGTGCTGCTCGACCGGCGCATTACAGAAAAAAGGTACGGCCGTAAATTTTTTAACTCCCTGCCGCTGCGCAGCCATTTGAAAGGAGACAGGCACATGATCCTGCAAAAACTGGCGGACTGGATTGATGGCAAGAGAGCTGTCCCACTTCAGTTTAAAATGATTACCGGTGCAGACCACTTTAAAAGTCAGCCATTTAGTGGTAAAATGAAATAACTATATACTAACAGGAGGTACCCCTGACAAAAATGAAAAACCAACCTTTAATTGTAAAAGATGCAGTACCCTATCTGGCAGTACTAGGTCTGTTAACGGTGGGACTATATTTTGTCTGGCCGCCTCTGGCCGTACTCGCCGCCATCCTGACGGTTTTTACGGCCTTTTTCTTCCGCAACCCGCCGCGTACTATCCCTGCTGACGAAGGTATTCTGGTATCCCCGGCGGACGGCGTGATTCTAAATGTGTCGGAAATTATGGAAGAAAGGTTCATTAAAGACAAAGCGGTTAAAGTAAGCATTTTCTTATCTGTTTTCAATGTTCATGTCAACAGGTGCCCGATGAGCGGGGAAATTAAATACCGTAGTTACCGGCCCGGCAAATTCCTGCCGGCATATAAGGGTCATGCTTCGGAAATTAACGAAAAAAACTATGTCGGGATTGAAAACGGTGCCCTTAAGATTTTGGTTACCCAGATCACCGGCTTTATTGCCCGGCGGATAGTCTGTTGGGTGAAACCCGGCGACCGGGTTGAGCGGGGAGATTTATTCGGCCTGATAAAGTTTGGTTCCTGTACGGAAATTATTATGCCTGTAAATGTTGAAATTCTGGTCAAAAAAGGTGATAAAGTGGTCGGAGGGGAAACCATAATAGGGAGGATTATTTCATGAACACAAAATATATCCCAAGCTTATTCACTCTCGCCAACCTGCTGATGGGTGTCCTTTCCCTGATCTTCACTATGGATGGCCAGTTTAAGAGGGCTGCGGTGATGATTTTGCTGGCCATGGTCCTGGACGGCATGGACGGCCGCCTGGCCAGAAGGCTTGATGCCACTTCTAACTTTGGCAAAGAACTTGATTCCCTGGCGGACCTCGTTTCATTTGGGGTGGCACCGGCTATTCTGGTGTATGCAATGGGAATAAAGGACCTGGGCCTTGCCGGTCTCGCCCTGTCTGTTGCTTTCGCCCTTTGCGGCGCCATCAGGCTGGCTCGGTTTAATACATTGAACATCTCCAATTATTTTGTCGGGGTGCCGATAACTGCCGCCGGCAGCCTGGTGGCATTATTGTCCCTACTGCATAATGAGCTGCCGAAGATGGCGTTCCCAATAATCATTGTATTGCTGTCTTATCTTATGGTCAGCAACATCAAAGTCCCCAAATATTAAAAAGGCTTCGCTGGCGTGTTATATTTTCAATGGTGTTAAAAAAACCCCCGCAAGTGTCACCAAATCAACTCTGTCTTAATAAAATAAATACAGAGTTATTTAAAAAAAAGAGGTGAGAATGATGCGGGTGTATTTTATCAAACTGCCTCAGTTCCTGAGAAAATTTTTGATGAAAGTGATTAAGTAAATTACATTTTTTATCGGAGCGCAAAGCTCCTTTTTTATTTGGATGTTTGTCCCATTTTGGAACAAACTTGGTTCACTTTACAACCGAGTCTACAATTTTATTAAATTTTCGCAAAATTTTTAAATAGGAAAAAGGAATTATCCATAAGGTATCGAATAGAATTATACAGGACATACTGTCCGTTTTTATTGCATGCGCAGGATTTCACAAGAATAATAAGCATTAAATATATCAATTTACAGAAGGAGGTGGCTGACCTTATAAAAAAGGTAACCACTGTAGTAAATTTTGTCGAAGAGGGGTTTGGGAATGAGCGCTACTGTGAATTTATCACAAAAACAGAGAGAGCACAGTGACTTTATCGAAAAGATTTATGAAGAGAGCGGCATCGATGTCCGCAGGTGCTACCAGTGCGGCAAGTGTTCCGGCAGCTGTCCTGTCCATAACAGTAAAGGCATGGACTATTCACCCAACCGGATCTTGCGGATGATTCAGCTCGGCATGGAGGAAGAGGTGCTTAACACCAGGACCATCTGGGCTTGCGTACTCTGCTCTACCTGCACCGCCCGCTGCCCCAGGGACATCGACGTGCCACGGGTCATGGATGCCCTGCGCATCATGGCCAAGAAGCGTGGAATTACTAACAAGTTTAAGAATGCAAATGTATTCCATGATGTGTTCATGAATTCTATTATCAAGCATGGCCGCGTCTATGAACTGGGTCTGTTAATCGGCTTAAAACTAAAACAGTCCGGTACTTTGTTTGAAGAATTGGACATCGGCTTACCTGCAATGCTTAGTGCCGGCCTGAGAATACCCAAGTTGCCGCCCAAGGTCAATAATCCGGATGAAATCCGTAAAATTGTTGAAAATTGCAAAAGAATGGAGGGTGAGAAGTAGTGCGGTTAGCTTATTATCCCGGTTGTTCTCTCCATTCAATGGAAACTGCTTATGATCATTCTGTAAAGGCAGTATGTAAACACCTGGGGATAGACTTATGGGAAATCCCCGACTGGGTTTGCTGTGGCGCCAGTTCGGCCCATAGTATCGACCATTTGATTGGCCTTGCTATACCGGCCAAAACACTGGTCAAAGCAGAAAAAGAAGGGTTGGATGTTATGGCGCCCTGTGCTGCCTGCTGGCAGCGGTTGGTTTGGGTCAATCACGAAGTAAACACCAATACCAAAATGAAAGAAAAAATCAGCAAAGCTATCGGGGAAGAGATCAAAGGCACCAGTAAAGTACTGACAATTATGGAGGCTATCGCCTCTGTAGGTACGGACAAGATTGCCCAGGCTGTTAAAAAGCCGTTAACCGGGTTGAAAGTGGCGTCATACTATGGTTGTTATTATGTAAAACCCCCCAAATTAACCCATGTTGATGACCCGGAAAACCCGCAATTAATCGATAACCTGATGAAAGCCATCGGCGCCGAAGCGGTTGACTGGCCTTTTAAAACCGAATGCTGCGGTACATCCCTGATATTCCAGGACGTCAATACCACCCTGGACATGAGCCGGAAAGTTATTGATGTTGCCACCAAGGCCGGGGCTGAGGTGATTGTCACAGCATGCCCGGTATGTGAGATGAACCTCGATATGAGGATGGAATCGATTAATAAAAGGTTTAAAACCAATTACCATATCCCGGTGGTTTACTTCACCGAGTTGATGGCGGTAGCCTTAGGATCATCGCCGCAGGAAGTCGGCATTGACAAGGGGCACTGCAGCAGTACTCAGTCATTATTAGCCAAGATTGGCTAACAGCTATACAAATTATACCAAATAGGGAGCGATGCAGATGAAAAGAATTGGCGTGTTTCTCTGCTGGTGTGGCTCCAACATCGGCGGCGTCGTGGACATTCCCAAGGTCGCGGAAGCGGTCAAGGATTTCCCGGGCGTAGCTTTTGTTGGTGAGAACAAGTATACTTGTTCCGAACCCGGACAGGTTGCTATGATCAATGCCATCAAAGAACACAAAATCGACCGGGTGGTAGTGGCATCCTGTTCACCCCGGATGCACCTGCCCACCTTCCAGAAGGCCGCTGAAAACGCGGGCCTGAACCCTTATGTAGTTGAAATGGCCAACCTGCGGGAGCACTGCTCCTGGGTGCATGCCTCCGAACCGGATCGGGCCACTGAAAAAGCCATTGACCTGGTTCGCAAAGCGGTAGCCAAGGTAGCCAAACTCGAACCGCTGTTTGAAAGCTATATTCCCATCACCAAACGGGCTCTGGTCATCGGCGGCGGTATTGCCGGTATCCAGGCTGCCCTTGATATTGCCGATGCCGGTCACGAAGTGGTTATAGTCGAGCGGGATTCTACTATCGGGGGCAAAATGGCCCAACTCGATAAGACATTCCCGACCCTCGACTGCGGCGCCTGAATACTCACGCCCAAAATGGTTGCTGCGGCGCAGCACCCCAACATTACTTTATACACTTATTCCGAAGTTGATTCCGTTGGCGGTTACATCGGCAACTTCGATATCACCATCCGCAAGAAGGCCAAATACGTTGATTACAGCAAATGTACCGGCTGCGGTATCTGTGAATCCAAGTGCCCCAAAAAGGTTGACAGTGAATTTGACCTTAATCTCGGTAAAAGGACGGCTATTTACAAGCCCTTTGCTCAGGCAGTGCCTAACAAACCGGTTATTGACAACAAGTCATGCCGTAAGCTGCTTGAAGGCAAATGCGGTGTTTGCCAGAAGGTCTGTCCGACCGGGGCTATAAATTATGAAGACCAGGACGAACTGGTAACTGAAAAGTTCGGCGCCATTGTAATGGCTACGGGTTTTGACCTCATTGACTGGGGTAAATATTACGGTGAATTTGGCGGCGGCAGCCTGCCCGATGTGATTAGCGGCTTGCATTTTGAACGACTGGTTAACGCCTCCGGTCCAACCGGCGGCAAAATCAAACGGCCTTCTGACCACGAAATTCCCAAAACCGTCGTTTTTGTAAAATGCGTAGGATCCCGTGATGTCAATAAAGGCAAATCATACTGCTCCAGGGCCTGCTGCATGTACACAGCCAAGCATGCCCATCAGGTACTGGAAAAGGTGCCCGGTTCAGATGTATATATCTTCTATATGGATGTACGTACTCCCGGCAAGCTGTATGACGAGTTCTACATGCGCATCAGGGAGGAAGACGGGGCTAAGTATATCCGTGGCCAGGTAGCCAAGATCTGGCAGGACGGCAAAAAGCTTATTGTCCGCGGTGAAGATACCCTGGTAGGTCAGGCCGTGGAAATCGAAGCTGATATGGTTGTCTTAGAAACCGCCATGGTGCCTCAGGCTAATGCCACCCAACTGGCTCAGACTGTCGGCTTCTCTTACGACAAAGACGGCTGGTTCACCGAGGCCCACCCGAAACTCCGCCCGGTGGAAACCAATACCGGGGGTGTTTTCCTGGCCGGCTGCTGCCAGGGTCCCAAGGACGTTCCGGATACTGTTTCCCAGGCCAGCGGTGCCGCTGCTAAGGTTATCGGCCTGCTTTCCAAAGACCAGATGGCTACCAACCCGCAGATTGCCTCTGTTAACGAGGGAACCTGCGTCGGCTGCCTGCTGTGTAAACCGATTTGTCCTTACAAAGCAATTGAGGCAAAAGAAATCAAGGAATGGTCTCATGGCAAAGAGGAAACCCGTACGGTGGCCAGTGTCAACACCGGTCTCTGTCAGGGTTGCGGCGCCTGTACAGCTGAGTGCCGTTCCGGTTCCATTAACCTTAAAGGCTTCACCAATCTACAACTGTTGGCGGAGGTGGATGCTGCATGTCTGTAAACGAAAACTGGCAGCCTAAAATACTCGGTTTTGCCTGTAACTGGTGTAGTTATGCCGGCGCTGATGTCTGCGGTGTAAGCCGGTTTCAGCATCCTTCCACCATGCGGGTACTCCGGGTACCCTGTTCCGGACGGGTTAATCCCCAGTTTGTGCTGCGCGCATTCCAGAAGGGTATTGACGGCGTCCTGGTGGGTGGCTGACACCCCGGTGACTGCCACTATGTTAGTGGCAATTACTACACCCGCAGAAGGTTCCTGGTAATGAAGCGCCTCCTCGAATATGTCGGATATGAGCCTGGCCGGTTTAATGCCCGTTGGATTTCCGGTTCCGAAGGACAGAAATGGGCTGACACTACCAAAGAAATGACGGAAAAAATCAAAGCCCTCGGTCCAAATAAGCGGTTTGAAAAGAGGGATCAATAGATGAAGAAGACTACAGAGAATCTAAGGAAAACAGCGGCCAAGCTTTTACAGGACAAAGAGGTGGAGGTTGTTATCGGTTATGGTCTCGGATCTGAGGCGGCCCGGACCCAGCCGGTGTTTATCACTTCTCCCGAAGAAGTGGATAAACTGGTTTGGAACCCCTTCTGCGCTAACGGTTTAACCAAATACCTGATTGATTATAAAAACCATCCCGGAAAAGTCGCGGTGGTGGTCAAAGGCTGTGACTCCCGCGGGATTTACCGGCTGACCCAGGATAACATCATCCCCCGGGATAAGATCGTCATCCTCGGCATCCCCTGCCCGGGCCAGCTGTCCCACGTGAAAATCAACGCCATGGCTGGTGAAAAGGTAGCCGGCAAGCTGGTAGACTTTGAAGACAAAGGGGAAGACGTGGTCATCAAGACCGCGAAGGGTGAGTTTACAGTAAAAAAGAGTGAAACAGCCCTCGACAAGTGTTCCTTATGTGAGCATCATACTCCTGTCGTGGCCGACCACATGGTGGGGGAACCCCTCAACATGTGCGGTACTCCGGACAATTATGAAGAGATCAAGAAGTTTGAAGCCATGACCCCGGAAGAGAAGGCCAAATACTGGTTAAAGCAGTTTGACCGCTGCATCCGCTGCTATGCCTGCAAGAACGTCTGCCCTGGCTGCAGTTGCCGGGAGTGCGTTTTCGATAACATCAAACCCGACTGGTGCGGCAAAGAAACCAATGTGGCGGAAAACGAGCTGTTCCACCTCACCAGGGCCTTCCACCTGGCCGGACGCTGTGTTGACTGCGGCGAATGTGACCGGGTCTGCCCGATGGATATCCCATTGAGGCTCCTGAACAAAAAGCTTCTGAAAGACTGTAAGGAATTATTTGAAATGCAAACTCCCGGATCTGTCGAAGAAGGCGGTTCAACCTTAGGCCAGTACCGCCTCGAAGATCCGGAAGAATTCATGTAGGATGGAGAGGTGATATAAGGAATGGCGAACAAATCAATTAAGAAAGACCAGGTAAAGAACCTGTTAAACAAGCTCGCGCAGTCCAACCAGCTTATCGCCCCCATCCAAAGTGACGGTATCACCTTGTTTAAGCCGGTTTCCTCAGGTGAAGGGGTTGTGCTGGATTACGATAACGCGGTGGTTCCGCCCAAGGATTTCTTCTTCCCCCAGAGCGAAAAGATGTTCAGCTATAATACCGCTGACCCGCAGATGGCCATCAGGGAGGAAGAGGGAGTGCCCAACCGGGTGCTCTTTGGGGCCAGACCCTGTGACGTGAAGAGTATCCTGTTCCTGGATAAAGTTTTTGATGCTGAATTCCGGGACAATTATTACCTGGATAAGCGCAATAAAACCACCATTGTGGCCATGAGCTGCAATGACTGCAAACACACCTGCTTCTGCGGTGCCTTCGGCATTAAGCCGGACAGCGGCGAAGGGGCGGACATCCTTTTCACTGACCTGGGTGACCGCTACCTTGTAGAAGTAATCACCGACAAGGGTGCTGCTATGGTCGGCGCAGTTGATGACCTCTTTACTGCAGACGACAATGGCGCAGAGGCCAAAGCCAAGGCAACCGCCAACGTTTCCGCCAAGCAGATGCAGATTACCCTCGACGGGGTCAAGGAAAAACTGGACAACATGTTTGACCATGCCATCTGGGGAGAAGAGTCCAAACGGTGCATCAGCTGCGGTACCTGCACTTATGTTTGTCCCACCTGCCACTGCTTTGACATCGTCGATTTCAACAACCAGAGTCCGGAAGGCTACCGCTACCGGTGCTGGGATTCCTGCCAGTTCTCGGCCTTCACCAAGGCTGCCGGCGGCCACCAGCCCAGACCGAGCAAACTGGAAAGGACCCGCCAGCGGTTCCTGCATAAGCTCCGCTACATCCCCGACCGGTATAATGAATGGGGCTGTGTAGGCTGCGGCCGGTGCCTGGAGAAGTGCCCGGTAAATATCGATATCGCTCAGATCATCGAGAAAGTAAAGGAGGTGGGCTAGGATGAGCACTGCAGAAGTTGCCAGCCCGCTTTTGCCCCATAGCGCCACCGTCACCAAGATTATTGATGAAACTGAAACCATAAAAACCTTTCAGGTTGTCTTTGATGACCCGGCGGTATTGGAGAACTTCGGTAACAAGCCGGGACAGTGTGGTATGCTCTCCATCCTGGGTGTGGGAGAAGGCATGATTTCCATTACTTCTTCGCCGACCAGGAAAGGCATGCTGGAATTCACTATCGCGAAAGTTGGTCGTTTGACCACCGTTATTCACGAATTGGATGTGGGTGATAAGATGGCCATCCGTGGCCCTTACGGCAGACATTTTCCCTTCGACGAGATGAAAGGCAAGAACTGCCTGTTCGTTGCCGGGGGCGTTGGTCTGGCCCCGCTCCGTTCCCTCATCGACTATGTTCTGGATAACCGTGATGATTATGGCCGGGTAGATATCGTTTACGGCGCCAGGTGTTATGACATGTTGTGCTTTAAGTATGACATTTTTGACAGGTGGACCAAGATCAAAGACACCCATATCCATGTAACCTTAGACAGGGAAGATCCTAAATGGGACGGTCGCGTTGGCTTTATTACCCTTGACTGGCTTCAGGGAATCTGTCCTTCCATCGAAAACACCGTACCGGTAACCTGTGGGCCGCCGGTTATGATCAACCTTATGCTTAAACACTTCCAGGCTATGGGCTTCAAGCCTGAGGAAATTGTCACCACCCTGGAGATGAACATGCGCTGCGGAGTAGGTAAATGCGGCCGCTGCAACATTGGTGAAAAGTATATCTGTGTTGACGGACCCGTATTTAAGCTGTCGGAGATTAATCAGCTGCCGCCGGAATATTAAAAAGGCTTCGCAGGCGCGAAGCGCCGAGTTAGCCTTTTTTATACCGCAGGCGCTTTATATACTTGCCTATGGTGTTAAAAAGGCTTCGCAGGAAAAACACGATTAAAAAAGAGAAGCATGTCGATGCTTCTCTTTTTTAATTCCCGGCGATATTAAAGACCTTCAATAGTTCTATTTTTGAAGGTCTTTAATAAATTTTAATAATGCAGATT
>JBMOPI010000009.1:0-16544 GCA_049324975.1 Bacillota bacterium | reverse complement strand
CGTAAGCTTGACCGGTACGGTATTTTTTCTAGTCCTGCTTAGAAGCGCCATGCGGTAAGCCGTTTCCACCGGCATAAAAACAGCGTTATCAAAAAAACCGAAACCGGTCGCCTCCAGGTTGGCCGCCACTTTAAATTCATAATTAAAAAATTTTAATGGCTGACCGGGCAGGGTTTGCAGACCGGCGCCGGCAATAAGCTCATTTTCTCCGGGTAGTTTGCTTTTCCTCTGCCTGGCCCAGGGAAGGACGGTAAAATCACTGGCCGGATCAAATCCGATTAACAGGACATTACCCGCGGAACAACAGGAGGCCTGGGCCGATTGAACAAAGACCTGGGATGATACCTTTTCCACTCCCGCCACTTTGGCTACCTGCTGTTCCACATCACGGTGCATATAAAACATAGATGGTTCACCGACTAACAGAGCTGTCCGGGCCGGGTGCTCATATCCGGCAGGGACCACAATCAGTTCGGCTCCCAGCCGGCTCAGGCCGGATTGCAGGCCGTTTTCAACGCCTTTCAGGAGCAATGCCCCGAATAAAAGGAGCCCGGCGCCACCGGCGATACCGAGGATAATGATCAGGGACCGGTAGATACGGCAAATGAGGTTTTGTCGTGCAAGATGAAAAAGGCTTACCACAAAAAGTTTACCTTCTTTCTCTCGCCAGATATGCTCCCAGCAAGGAAAGTATTACCAGAGCACCGCCCAAAATCGTAAGGGCCGGAAGAGTGCCGGCATGGCACGGCATTGAAGGGTCTTTACACACGCCGATTAACAGGGCCGGCAAAAAGATAACCACCAGGCCCAGAAGAACGAGGATCATGCTGACTGTCTTCCTTGTCTCCGCCTGCCGGGCAAAAATTAATGCCAGGGCTGAGAAAAAAATAACCGCGCCGACTGCCAGTTCCGCCTGAGCGGTATAAAAGCAGCGCATGGGAATCAGTTTTCCGGCTTTGGTCTCTATAAAACGGCCGTAAAACTGGCAGACAGGAAAGATATAGCGGGGTACTAACATTACCAAAATTCCGGTCAAAGCGCTTGCCAGGGCAATAATTTTACTTATTTTTTCTCTTGGCATTTACCATCCAACCTTTCAAATAATTTTTATTTTTTTGTATATCTATTCTCCGTTCAGGCTGACAATCGGGTCTACCCGCAGGGCATGTCTGACAGGAATAAAACTGGCCAGCAGGGAAATACCGAATCCCGTTAAAAGCGCCAGTAAAAATAAAACGGGGTGAACCGTAATCAGCGAACCAAATACCGTGTGTGAAATCAGTTGGGCCACCAGCAACCCGACGATAAAGCCGGAAATACCTCCGGCTCCCCCCATTACCAGCGCATCGGCATAAAACAGCCCGCCAATTGTCCGCCCGGTCCCGCCCAAGGCTTTTAGAAGGCCAATCTCTTTCCGGCGTTCAAGCACAATTGCGCTCATCGTGCTCATCACGCTGATACCGGCTGCGATAAGCACGGCCAAAGTAACCAGTGCCATCAGCCACTGCACCTTATGCAGCATGGAATCTTCCGCCCCGGCTATCTGGCGCACCGCTTTCACTTCGGCGCCGGGAATGGCTGTCTGCAGTTTACGTAAGGTATCCTGTAAGGGAACTTTGTGAGTGCGCACGCTGACAGTCACCAGGCTGATCTTGCCCGGCAGGCCGAGCAACCGCTGTGCCGTCTTCATCTCCAGATAGAACACATCTTCCTCGGGACCGCCCGTCTCCAGAATACCGGCTACCTTAAATCGCATTGTCATCCCCGATCCGGATACTTCTGTTTCAGTACCCGGCCGTAATTTAAGTTTTTCGGCCAGATTAATCCCAACCAGAGCTTCTGATTCTTTCACCGGCCAGGCACCGTGAACTTTCCACCATTGGTTGATCTTTTTAACCTGGGCAAAGTAAGTGCCGGTGACGGGAATTTCCCGTCCCCTGATACTTCCCCGCCCATTAAGGTACTCGGCATATGCCGTAATGATTTCTTTAAACTCACTGGTAAGCAGGGTAACTGCCTGTTGTGACAGGTATTCCTGTTCCGACTGCCCCAAAATACCGGTAGCTCCGCCCTGTATCCGCGCGCCAGACGGCAAAACCAGGATGTTGGCCCCGTAAGAACGTAATTCATCTCCAAGCTTTTCGCCAATGCCTGATGAAACACCCACCAGCGCGGTGGTTAAAGCCGTACCCATTAATAACGTTGAGACAGCAATGGCAAGACGGGATTTCCTTTCGCCCAGCGACCTTTTGACGAGATAGATAAACCACATCAGTTTTTTCATGCCCCTCCCCCCCCTAACACGACTGTAGCCTCTATGGCAACCGCCCGCCGCACGGGAAAAAAACTGCCGGCGAGGGCAACCAAAAGAGAGCTGCCTACGGCTACCGGGAGAAGGATGAGTTTAGCCTGCAGGGGGGTGTTAAATACCACTGTGCCAATCAGCCGGACCAGTTGCGTGCCGGCAATATAACCTATTACTCCGCCGAGAAGCCCAATCAGTAGGGCCTCACCCAGAAAGAGCCCGCTGATTTGCAGACTGTCCGCACCCATTGCCTTCATCAGTCCAATCTCATTCTTGCGCTCCAGCACAGCGGTGGTCATCGTGGTGGCCACCCCGAAGGCAGCTGCTGCCAAAGTAACAACTGTAAGTAACAGCATCACCATTTTTAATTTTGAAAGTATATTCCCTTCAGCCTCGGCAATATGCCATACCGGCTTAGCCCGGCCCCCGTTAAAAACCTCTTCCAGTTGCTGCGCGATTGAAGTGACATAAGGAGTGCAGTACCATTTTTCAAATTCTCTTTTGCTCATTGTTTTGGGGTCACGGCGCGCAAAATCGTCCAATGGTACTGTAATGGCGCTTACCTGTACCCGGGAAACCTTTCCTGGCAAGCCCAGCAGTTCCTGAACTGCCGGCAGGCTGCCAAAAACCTGTTCTTCTTCCGGGCCCCCGGTAGTCACCAGTCCGGAAACCCTGACATCCAATATCTTATCACGGTAATTCAGCCGGACTGTATCGTTGACTTTCAGGCCAAGCCTTCCGGCCAGCGCCACACCGACCAGTACAGTACTTTCCTCGCTGTCTTTAACCCAATTTCCCTTTACCTGCCACCAGGGAGCAAGGGATTTTACCCCTGTTTTAAATGGCTTGTCCTGACCCGGGATGCTCAAAGACTTGGCAAACCAGGTGCCAACCAGCACCGCTCTCTCTTCTTTTCCCATTGCCATGACATTAGTAACCCCGTAAAGGTATGGGGCAAAATCAACAATATTATAGCGCCAGAAAATGGTCTTGATCCGGGGGACATCCTGTTCATTCAGGTATCTAATACCATCCTTTGGTTCGACCACGATATTTGCCCCATAGCTGCGCAGTTCGCGTGCCACTTTGTCCGAAATTTCCTGGGAAACAACCAAAAAAGAGGACGCTATTGAAGCCCCCATCACAACCGAAAGGAGGATTAGAACCAGCGACCGGTAGCGGTTACGGAGCGAACCCTTAAATATACGAAAAATCATGTTGTCCACCCGTTTAAAAGTTTAATTCAAATTACAAAAATAATTTTTAAAATAATTTTTATAGTATTTACTGTATTAAGTTTACATTAACATACTGTTTATGATAAAATCAAGAAAAAATGTCGAACGAGTGATTATATGGAAAATATTTTAGAAATGAGTAAAGCCCTGGGCGACGAGACCCGTTTTAATATATACAATTATCTTGCCCGACAGGAAGAACCGGTTTCAGTAAGGATGTTGGCTGATGAATTTAAGCTGCATCCCAATGCTATCCGCCAGCATTTATCAAAGTTACTTGAAGCCGGGCTGGTACTTTCTGAGCTTAGAAGGGGTTTAACCGGCCGTCCACAGTATTTATACAGAAGAAACCCTGATTTAACTGTCATTCCCCTTATCCACCGGGATTATAAACTGCTTTCACTTCTTCTTTTTGAATTTTTAGCTGACAAAAAAATGTCCCCCGGTGAATTAAGAAGTTTCGGCAAAAAATGGGGGCATGGTTTTATAAAAAGTAAGCGAATCAGTTTTGGGGCTAAAGAAATGGTAAGCGAACTTGCCAATTGGGGCTTTGAACCGGAACTAATTGATTTCTCACATTCAAAAATAGAACTGAAACTTAAAAACTGCATCTTTAAAGAGGTTGCCAGATACCAGCCGAAACTGGTATGCAACCTGGTTGACGGAATTATAGAGGGCATGCTAAGCTTAATTTATCCGAATTTCACCTGTAAGGTGACCAGGGATCTCGCATATGGTAAAAAGCCCTGTGAGGTTAAAATTTTATTACAGTAGGAAAAAAGCGTGACTTAACCTGTCACGCGCTTTGTCTTTCTACGAACAGTTTGACTGCCGTATACTTAATTGTATAATCAGGCCGGATACTATATTAAAGAAAAACTGGACAGTGCAGGAAGTTTATGCTAAACTATTGTTGAATAAATCAAACAAAAAATCAGAACAAGTGGTTCTGTTCTATCAAGACAGAACTGAAAAGGGAAGTCAGTCTAAATCTGACGCGGTCCCGCCACTGTGATAGGGAGCGAACTCACAACAGGCCACCGGGCTTATGCCTGGGAAGGCGTGAGGAAGCGATGACCTTAAGCCAGGAAACCTGCTTGTTCCGGATTCACCGTGCATGCCTACGAGCGATAGGAGGGTGGAATAAGGCTACTAGCCTACCTAATTCGGTTTAAACCCTCTGCTATCATTCAGCAGAGGGTTTAATTTATACAGAAAAAGAATATTGGAATAGGCGACCTGTCTTGAGGAGACAGGTTTAAACGGAACTCGGTGTAAATCCTGCGCTGAAGCGCTGTAACGGAGAATGGCCTTAACTTTCTTGCCATTAACTTAAGGATCATGATGAACCAAAACCGGAAAACCGGCCTGTTCTATCCCACCGCGTCGACTTTATTTTTGGGGGAGGTGGTTTAGAAAGGTTTGGTTTCTTCCTTTTTTATGTTTTTTCGAACTTCTCCCCGGTTAAAAAGCCCGGGGATTTTCTTATGGGCGAAAGGAGGCAAGAGTAATGATTTTGATTTTATCGGGGACGCGGGACGGGCGCAATTTGATTGCTTTGTTGAGTAACGCCGGGTATAAAGTTATGGCCTTTGCCACGAGCGAGTATGGGCAGGAACTCGCTTTACAGGACGGAGCCGCAGAAGTTGCCACCGGGGTGGTGACGGAAGAACAGTTTAGTGCATTGTTGGAAAGTCAGTACATAACGGCTGTAGTGGACGCAACCCACGCCGTTCCGGGCAATTTTGGGCAAAACGCGGCCAAAGTGTGCGGTGACAGGGGGATATGCTATATCCGTTTTGTGCGGGAAGAGGTTAATTTAGCTGAGCACCCGCTGATCTATCCTGTCTATTCTTACGAAGAGGCGGCTGAAAAAGCCGCTGAGTTGGGCCAGACGATTTTTTTGACGACGGGGAGTTACAACCTGGAAGCATTTTTAGCCTGCCGGAAAAACCAGAATAAACGGTTGGTGGTAAGGGTGCTGCCGGAACACCGGGTGATTGCCAGGTGCCGGCAGCTGGGGATATCTCCCCGGGATATCGTGGCAATGCAGGGTCCTTTTTCCCGGGAATTAAACAAAGCCCTTTTTAAAGCCTATAAAGCCAATGTCGTGGTAATGAAGGACAGCGGCAAAGCGGGTGGTACGGATACCAAGATTTCGGCGGCCTTATCTTTGAAAATACCGGTAGTGGTGATTAAGCGGCAAGCCGACAAATACCCGCATCAGGTTTATTCCTATGAAGAAGTTCTGGCATTGCTCAGAGAAAACGGAATTAGTTGTTGAGAGGAGGATTTTCGTGTCTAAGAAGTTATATCCCATTTTAGTTACTACATATTTGTTTTTGATTTTTATGGCGCTTCCCGGTGAGGCCCGGGCTATGCATATCATGGAAGGTTTTTTGCCTATGAACTGGGCCGGATTTTGGCTGGCGGTGACGCTGCCGTTTGTACTTCTGGGAATTAAGTCCATACAGCGGGCGGTACAAAATAACCCGGGCCTGAAAATGTTGTTGGGTCTGGTGGGGGCTTTTGCCTTTGTATTGTCGGCGCTGAAAATCCCGTCTGTGACAGGCAGCTGTTCCCATCCGACGGGAGTGGGGCTGGGCGCCATTTTGTTCGGTCCCACGCCAATGGCTGTTTTGGGCAGCATCGTGCTTATTTTTCAGGCTGTCCTGTTGGCTCATGGGGGTTTGACAACCCTTGGCGCCAATACTTTTTCCATGGCCGTTGTCGGTCCCTTTGTATCGTATGGAATTTATAAGGGTTTACAAAAGCTTGGCGCGCCGTCCTGGTTAAGCGTGTTTCTGGCCGCCGCGCTGGGGGACCTGTTGACTTATGTGACCACGTCCGTTCAGCTGGCCCTTGCCTTTCCGGCCCAGACCGGAGGTTTTGCGGCTTCCCTGGCCAAGTTCATGAGCGTTTTTGCCGTGACCCAGCTTCCCCTGGCTGTCAGTGAAGGGCTCTTGACGGTTCTGGTATTCAACCTGCTTACTGTATATAACAAACAGGAATTACAGGAACTGTCGGTTTTGTCCAGGGAGGTGCAGTCATGAAAGGTGAGGCTAAAAACCTTGTTTTAAAAAACGTTATGCTTATTTTCCTGGTTGCCGCCCTGACCGTCATACCTTTGGTCATGCAGCGCGGCGCGGAGTTTGGCGGGGCCGACGGACAGGCGGAACAGGTAATTACGGAAACAAATCCCGGTTACGAGCCCTGGTTCCAGTCCTTTTGGGAGCCGCCCAGCGGGGAGATTGAAAGCCTGCTTTTTGCTTTACAGGCAGCTCTGGGCAGTGGATTTATCGGCTATTATCTAGGCTATGTACGGGGCAAAGGAAAACGGCGGGAGCAGGATTAAGGCATGTTCAATATCGACCGGTACGCATATTCAAACAGGCTGCGGTCCGCCCACCCGGCTGAGAAATTTGCCTTTGCCCTTTGCACAATTATTATCTGCCTGGCTGCCTCCTCTGTAACCACCTCTCTGGTTATTGTCCTGCTCATGGCCGGGGCCGTGGTCCTCCGGGCGGGGATACCGGGGCGGTTTTATCTCAAGCTGATGTCTTTACCGGCTTCATTTTTGGTAATCGGTGTGGTTACCGTTGCTGTTTCAGTATCCTGGAATCCTCTTCCTGCTCTCCACGGCTTTAAGATTTGGGGAGTAACCGTCGGTGTAACGGCCCGGGAGCTGGGTATGGCCGCCCAACTGTTTTTTAAGTCCCTGGGGGCGGTTTCCTGTCTCTATTTCTTGTCTCTGACCACGCCAATGACAGAAATTATCGCCGTGTTAAAGAAGCTCCGGGTGCCGTCCCTTTTTATCGAGTTAATGGGTCTTATTTACCGCTTTATTTTTGTTTTAATGGAAACGGCAGATAAAATCCATACCACCCAGTCATCCCGCTGCGGGTATGCGTCACTAAAGAATTCCTATGCTTCACTGGGGCAGCTGGTCTCAAACCTCTTCGTCAAATCTTACCACCGGTCCCGGTTGCTTTTCGTAGCTCTGGAGTCCAGGTGCTACACGGGGGAACTCGACGTTATTGAACTGCCGTATACCGTTTCACCGGCAAATATTATGATTATCGTCCTGATTGACCTGGCACTGGTCGCATTGGCTTTATATACCGGAGGAGGTGGTTTCTTTGGTTGAATACATCCTTGAAGCCCGGGATGTGGAATTTACATATCCCGATGGGACAGAAGCCCTGCGCGGGGTTTCTGTTGCTATCGAAAAAGGACAAAAGGTGGCATTTTTAGGATCCAACGGCTCGGGAAAATCCACCCTGTTCCTCCACTTTAACGGCATCTTGCGGGCCAAACGGGGGAAAATTCTTTTTGCCGGCAAGGATGTCAGCTATGACCGTTCTTCTTTGACGGAGCTGCGGAAGCATGTGGGCATTGTCTTTCAGGATCCTGACACACAGCTGTTTTCCGCCAGCGTCCTGCAGGAAATTTCTTTTGGACCCATGAACCTGGGCTTATCAAAAGAGTATGTATTACAGCGGGTGCACGCGGCTATGGCGGCCACGGAGATTACGGAACTCCGGGATAAGCCCACCCATTTTCTCAGCTACGGGCAGAAAAAACGGGTTTCCATTGCCGATATTCTGGCCATGGAACCCTCTGTGCTGATATGTGACGAGCCCACCGCCTGGCTTGACCCGCAGCATACCTTCCGGCTGCTGGAGTTGTTTGACCGGATCAGCCAAGGCGGGACAACGGTGGTCATGTCCACTCACGATGTGGACGCAGCTTATTCCTGGGCGGATTATATATTTATCATGGATGCAGGCAGGGTTATCGGGGCCGGACCGCCGGAGGAGGTCTTCCAAAACGACGGTCTTTTACAGCAGGCGGACCTGTCCAGACCCTGGCTGGTTGAGGTTTACGCGGAACTGCAGAATAAGGGGTGGCTGGCCTATGGGACACCGGTCCCGAGAACGAAGGAAGAGTTGTTCGCATGTATTCCGGCAACGTGGGCCCAAAAATGTTTGGCAAAATGAAAAATTATTGTACATATATTTTAGAAAATTCCAAAAAATTTTTTAAATAAAAAAGGAATTTGTAGAATTATATAGAATAGAAATAAAACAGGAATTTGATATCAAGAAGATACCATGCAATATTTAAAGTAACCGGTTATTAACGATAAAACGTGCTGAAAAAATAAACGGATATTACAACGAACGGACCAAGAAGGTTCGCTACAAAAGCGACTTTTTGGTTCGTTTTGTTTTGCTTACAATTTTCCGGTTTCCTTGGCAGGACCGGAATTAACCTCCTTAAATGTATTATTTTTTACTCCTTTCGAATTGGCAGGGAGAATATCTGACAGTTTTCCCTGCCGGGGTCTTTTTTTACACCATGGTCATGCTTTTTAATTCCGACAGCATTTGCTCGCCATCGTTAATATGTTGCTGCAAGTGATTAATTCGGTTTTGGTCACCGGCTTTTTGTAATTCTTGCAGCTCCAGCTTATGGGCATCAATAGAACCCTGGAGGTCATTGTAAAGATTTACGGCTTCATTAAAATTGACACCACCCTGGTTTTTTAGCTGGTCAAAACGGTGTTTAACGCTTGAACAACTCATAGTAAACTCCTCCTTCAATAAGACTTGTTATTAGTTTTTCTGTTTGATAATGAGTCTATACATATAAATTTAGGACGATTAGGACCATGAAGGTTTTAAAGAAATTCCACAGAAGTGGGATTAGCCTGCATGGTCTTTTTGTTAGCCTGATAAACGATTCCTCTACAAAACTGATAAGGTGGTGGGCGGCAACTTGAAAGGCTATCTTATAAAACGGGTTATGTGCTTAATTCCCGTCATGCTGGGGGTATCCATAATTACCTTTATGCTGATTAACCTCGTCCCGGGTGACCCGGCCGAAATCATCCTGCGGGCCGGCGGCGTGGAGCCGACATGGGAGGCGATGGAGGCCCTGCGGGAAGAACTGGAGCTTAATGACCCGGTGTATGTCCGGTACGGCAAGTGGTTGTGGAACATCCTCCATTTGGATTTCGGCCGGTCATTCCGGACGGGGCAGCCGGTGTCCCGGGAGATTCTGGACCGCTGTCCCGCTACTTTGGAATTAACCCTGGCCGGGATGCTGGTGATGCTTTCGGTGTCATTTCCCGTGGGTATCCTGGCCGCTTTATATAAAAATACCGTAATGGACCACCTGAGCAGGGTTGTGGCCCTGTTGGGAGCATCCCTTCCTTCTTTCTGGCTGGGACTCCTGTTAATCTACTACTTGTCCGTGAAGCTGGCGCTTTTTCCGGTTATGGGCCGGGGCGGCTGGGACCACCGGGCGCTGCCTGCTCTTACCCTGGGATTCGGCATGGCGGCTACCTATGCCCGCCTGCTCAGGGCCAGTATGCTGGAGGTGTTGGGACAGGATTTTATCCAGGCTGCCCGGGCCAGGGGTTTAAAAGAACGGGTGGTAATTCTGCAAAACGCCTTAAAAAACGCCCTTCTCCCGGTAGTTACCGCCTTTGGCATGAGTTTTGGGCATCTTCTCGGCGGTACTGTCATCGTGGAGACCATTTTTGCCTGGCCCGGCATGGGGAAGTTTATGGTGGATGCTATTTTTAACCGTGATTACCCGGTGGTGCAGGGGTATGTGCTGTTTATGGCTTTTATTTTCGTTTTCGCCAACCTGGCGGTAGATATATCTTATCATTTTCTTGACCCGCGAATTCGCCTGGAAAGGGGGAGATCAGGATAGAACTCAGCGAGCAAATTCTGTATTGCGATGGCTGGGAAGAAGAGGCTGCGGAGGGATTTTTCAGACCCGCTCTTTACCGGCTGGCAAAGGATAAGCTGGCCTTACTGGGTCTGGTGATTATTCTTGGTGTAGTGGCTGCGGGCATATTTGCCCCTTACCTGGCGCCAAATGACCCGTTGAAAATAGATTTGAACCAGAGGCTGCTCGCACCCGGCAAACTGTTTCCTTTGGGTACCGACCACCTGGGCAGGTGTGTGCTTTCCCGTTTAATTTACGGGATACGCGTTTCACTCACCACCTCCTTCATTGTACTGTTTATCATTATGACCATCAGTATCTTTGTGGGTACTGTTTCCGGGTATGTCGGGGGCAGGGTTGATAACCTTATCATGCGGGTGATTGACATCCTGCTGGCTTTTCCCGGCCTGATCCTGGCTCTGGCCATTACGGGAATGCTGGGGCCGAGCATCATGAATGTCATGATTGCCTTAGCTGCAGTCCACTGGGTGGGATATGCCCGGATCATCCGGGGGATGGTGCTTTCCATCAAGGAAAAGGAGTATGTCCTGGCGGCCAGGGCCTGCGGGACAACGGACGGCAAAATAATCTTCCGCCACATCCTGCCGAATATCATTTCACCGGTGATAGTACTTTCTACTTTGGACATGGGACATCTTATTCTCAGCATTTCCGGTCTTTCATTTCTGGGATTGGGAGCCCAGCCCCCTGTCCCCGAGTGGGGGGCCATGCTTAATGACGGCCGTCCCTATATGCAGGTAGCGCCGCAGTTGATGCTTTATCCGGGGATAGCCATCCTTCTGGTTGTCTTAGCCTTTAACCTTTTGGGAGACGGCTTGCGGGAAGTTTTTGACCCAAGGGGGACAAGAAGAGCTTGAAAATTAAATTTAATGATTATTTTAAGAAAGAGTGATTAAGGTGAAAAATTATTTATCCAGCAAATCTTTTCGCGATACCACAAATTTACTTGTATACGGCCATGAGGGTTGGCTGGAGTTTTCACATACCCACGGCCATGCAGGGAAAAAGGCGGAAGTATTTCTTAAGTGGGGACATAATATGCAAACCGATGGCCTATGCCGGCAAGAGGGTTTAAAGACGTGGGTTATTAATCCCGTTGGTGAAAGGCAGGTATTGAATATTGAAGTCGGTTCCCCCGATTATTATGTGCTTTCTTTTGTTCCTAAAATGGAAGGACTCTACCAGGTGGTCACCCAGCTTGACGCCTATTATTCCATTGACTTTGAAGGTAAGTTCCGGCACGGTTCCCGGCGTGAGTGGCCTGGAGCAGTCGAGTCGGTATTTTATACCCAGGTCTACCGCACCATTATTCCGGTAGGGCATGACTTGACAGGAGTTATTAATCCGGTGGGAACCATTATGGAGATTGGTCCAAGGAAATGGCTGGGTTGGCAGGCCGGAAGTAACCTGGAAATAGGGGTGTTTCTGAATGAACTGGCCATGGTGGGGCAGGAAGTGACAGTGGCCTGGAACGGACCGGATGGATACCGGTCTTCGGTCGCTATGACTGATGAGAAGGGGGTGGCCACGGTCAATTTACAGGAACCGGGACAATATATGTTTCTGGCCCGGACATCTTTCCCGGAAAAAGTGGCTGACAGCCATGATAAGCGCTCGGTTACCGGGACGGTAACACTGTTGGTAACTAAGCAGAAGTAAATCCTCGCAGCGGAGATGCGGAAAACCTGCCGTTTAAAGAGGGTAGTTTCGATGTGGTGATCAACCGCCACCTGCTCTGGACCCTTCCCTGCGACATCGCCTGGTTTACGCCCACCGGCGGTACCTGGTGGCCGGTCGGAAGCTGGAGTAGTGTTGAAATTTCTGCCAGTAGTGTGGAAAGGTGGGGATAAACGGTGCAGATCGTTTTTGATGTCCTGCCCGATGTCCTGAAGTTGTGGAAGAATGTATTGCCTTCCATGTTTGTGGGCTGTTTTCTCGGCAATTTATTTCATAATACTGTTCTTCTGCAGCGCCTGGGCCGGGGAATGCGCCCCCTGGCCCGGCTGGGCCATTTGCCTGCAGGCTGTGCCACCTCCCTCACCTTATGTTTGGTCGACCGGATTGCCGCCTATACCATGCTGGCCGGGCTAAAAAACAACGGGGTAGTCGGGGCCCGTGAAGTGGTGATTTCTTATCTGGTTTCCGCCCTTCCTACCGGTCTGTATTTCACGATTTTTTTCTTCAGCCCGGCGGTTATTGCATCCCTGGGGTACCGCACCGGCGCCATGTACCTGGCTATTTATCTTGGTATAAGTCTAATAATCAGCGCTATAGGACTGTTACTGGGCAGGTTACTTCTGCCGTGGCCGGGTTGGGGTCAGGAAGGGCATGATCAAAGCCGGAAAGCAGTTCATATATCCTGGCGGGATAAGCTGATTGCTGCCGCGCAGCGGACCATTCCCGCTTTTTGCCGCCTGGCCATGGTTTTCATGCCCGTCACCTATCTGGTATCAATCCTGCTGCATACGGAGGTTGTCAACCAAATACTGCGGCAGGTTGGCCCTGTCTTGAGTTACCTGGGCCTGCCGGGCCCTGTACTCTTTGTTATTACTACCGGTGTGATGAGCATGATTGCCGCCATAGGTATCCTCGGACCTATCCTACAGGCCGGTTTGGTCACTCCGGCAGAGGCAGTTACCGCGTTGCTGGTTACTTCGGTGCTGCATTACCTGTATGAATTCTGGAGCGGCGGGCTGCCTACCAACATTTCCATTTTCGGGCCTCAATTGGGGGGGAAGGTGAGCCTGGCAGCGTTGTTGGTGCGGGAATGTGCGACATGCCTGGCCCTGGGGTTGGTGGTTCTGCTGTATTAGTCCTGCCGCTTGAACATTTTACCATTGATAGAGCTATTGGAGGTATTTTTGTGGTCATTCAACAAAGAATAGAAAATTACTGGACAACAAGAGCGGATGGTTATAGTCAATCAATACGGGAAGAACTGAATTCTTTTAAAAGAGAGGCCTGGCAGAAACTGATTAGTGAACATGCCGGACAAGGTGATAATATTGAAGCATTGGATATCGGTACCGGACCCGGTTTCTTTGCCATCTTGATGTCAGATTTGGGCTATAAGGTTACAGCAGTTGACTGTACCGAGTATATGTTGCAGGAAGCCGGAAAGAATACGGAAAACGCCGGATTTTACGTCCACTTTGTCAAAGCCGATGCTCATAAACTGCCTTTTTTGGATAATGCCTTTGATTTGATAGTTTGCAGGAACCTTGTTTGGACACTTGCAAATCCTCAGGCTGTATATCAAGAATGGTACCGGGTTTTAAAAAAGAGTGGAAAAGTACTGGTCTTTGATGCGAACTGGTATCTGAGACTTAATGATGCTTCATTGCAAGAAAAATATGAAAAAGCGCTGAAAATGGCAGAAGAGATGGGATATAAAGATGCTGTAACCAGGGAACAGGAAATAGAGTGCGAGGATATAGCAAGAAATCTTCCATTAAGCTATGAGTTAAGACCTGAGTGGGATAAAAAGGCGCTCTTAGAATGTGGCTTTCAGAAAGTATTTGTAGATGTTGATATATCAGACAGAATTTACGACGAAGTAAAAAAGGTACTGTATAGTTCCACCCCGATGTTTATGATTTGTGCTCAAAAATAGAAAAGGAGAGGAACACACATGAATTTGAGAAAAGGGCTAATCACAATTGTTACAATTGCGACACTGTTATTATTAATAGTAAGCGGCTGTGGTGGGAAGAGTTCCGAAAAAGCCGGGAACAGCGGACAGAATGAACACAAAACATTAACTGTCGGTATGGCATTCGCGCCCGATAACCTGGATCCTGCAGAGGGATGGAATGGCTGGCATGCTGTAAAATTCGGTATGGGCGAAACTTTGGTAAAACTGGGGAAGGATATGAAGTTTGAACCATGGCTTGCTGAATCTTGGACAAAAGTGGACGATGTAACGTGGAAAATAAAAATCAGGGATAATGTCATGTTTCATAACGGTACAAAGGTTACCGGCAAAGCGGTCAGGGCTTCACTGGAACGTACTCTTAAAATGAATGAAAGAGCGCCTCAGTTGCTTGACATTGCATCAATAGAGGCAAATGGCAATGAAATAACGATAAAGAACAAACGTCCGAACCCGTCATTTATATCTGCTTTAGCTGATCCTTTCGCGGTAATAGTGGATGCAGCCGCAGCAAATACAATGGGTGAAGAGTTTGCCCGGAAACCCGTGTTGACCGGACCTTTCAAACTAAAGGAATATGTTAAAGATGTTCAGGTAGTGGTCGAAAGAAATGACAGTTACTGGGGAGACAAAGCAAAATTGGATGAGGTTGCCTTCAAATTCATTACTGACAGCAATACCCGGATGATGGCATTACAGGCAGGAGAAATCCGGGTTGCCGACAACATTCCTGCAGAAAGCATGGAAGCCATTACCAAAACCGGGGTTTTCCAAGTCGTGAGTGAATCCTCTGTTCGTACACATATGCTCATTTTTAATGTAAAGAAACCGGGTCTTGATGATATTAACGTAAGAAAAGCTATTAATATGGCCATTAACAGGGAGGACCTGGGCGTTAAAGTGATGAAAGGGAGCGGCATTCCCGCAGTTGGTCCTTTTCCGTTGGTACTGCCTTTTGGGGGTAATGAACTGAAGGGATATACCTATCAGCCTGAGGAGGCCAGGAAGCTTCTTGATGATGCCGGGTGGAAACCCGGACCTGACAACGTCCGCCGGAAAAACGGGAAAAAGTTGGAGTTTACCGTTCTTTGCTATAAAAAGCGGCCGGAATTGCCGGTTTTACTGGAAACTATCCAGGCAGAACTGAAGGAGATTGGCATCAAGATTAATATTGCTAACATGGAAAATATCAGCGAGGCCCTGAAAGGAGACTTTGACGCCAGTATTTACAGCTTGAACACTGCTCCCACCGGCGACCCGCAGTACCTTCTGGAGACCATGTTCAGGACAGGGGCGAGTTCTAACTTCGGAAAATACACCAGTTCCGGGCTTGATACCCTGGCTGATAAACTTAAAACTGCTTTTGATACCGGGGAACGAAACTCTATTGCCAAAGAGGCTCAACAAGTGGTCCTGAATGATGCCGCTTTTGCTTTCCTGGTTTATCCCAAGACCAATATGGCCATTAGCAATAAGGTCAAAGGTATTGTGTTATCACCATCAGAGTTTTATATGTTGAACTCAGATGTGACTGTCATACCTTAATTAAAGCATAAAAGATTTCCTGAGCGGGCTGAAATTAATCTGGCAGTTTATGGAGGACAAAGGAGGGATTGCGTGTCAACATGTACAGGGATTTTTATAAGGAGCGCGGGAGACAGGGATATCAAGCCTGCTGCGGAATTTGCCTTTCGAATGATTAAAGAGGTTTATGACAGGGGAATTAACCCTGTTTGGGACTGCGACCTGCTTAATTTTGAAGAGGCATACATCAAAACCCAGGGCAATACGTTTTTGGTCGCTTTTGATAAAAATGATAAAATTGTAGGAACCCTGGCTGTGCGCCGGTATGACGGACGAATTCAGGCGCTGGAAGGATTTGATTTAAAAGCGACGGCAGAGTTGGCCAAATGTTTTGTTGATAAGAGATACCGGAGAACCGGCATTGGTTCTTTGCTGTTGAAAGAGGCTGAACAATTCTGTAAAAGGTCTGGATATAAGTCGATTTACCTTCACACCCATATGTACCTGCCAGGCGCTTTGGAATTTTGGCGGTCCCGGGGATTTAAGGTAAGACTGGATGAAGGTGGCCCGAGTCAAACTGTGCATATGGAAAAGAACATTTAAATTATGGCCGGGAAACCGGAAAGAAGGTGAAAACATGGAGGAAACAGTTCTCCGGTTAAAAAACCTTTCCACCCATTTTTATACGCCCCGGGGGATAGTGAAGGCTGTTAACGGCATCAGTTTTCAGGTGAAGAGAGGACAGGTCCTGGGCCTCGTCGGGGAAAGCGGGTGCGGCAAAAGTGTTACATCTTTGTCTATCCTGAGGCTTGTCCCTCCGCCAGGCAAAATTGCCGGCGGAGAAATCCGGCTGGACGGCAAAAACCTGCTTCAACTGTCAAAGGAAGAAATGCGCCGGAACAGGGGCAAGGAAATATCCATGATTTTTCAGGACCCGATGACTTCATTTAACCCTGTGCGCAGTATCGGCAGGCAGTTTATTGAAACCTTCCTGGCCCACCGGGAGGTTACCAAAGAAGAAGCCCGGAACAGGGCTGTGGAAATGCTGGCCAAGGTTGGA
>JBMOPI010000008.1:0-16646 GCA_049324975.1 Bacillota bacterium | reverse complement strand
ATGGGATTGAACTGGTGAGCAGGGTCAGGGAAAAACACCCGGATACCACGGTAGTGGTGCTGACAGCCCATGGTACAGTGGAAACGGCCGTAGAGGCCATGAAAAAGGGAGCCTGGGATTTTCTCACCAAACCGCTGGCAAGCCCCGATCAGCTCCGGCTGCTGGTGAAAAAAGTGGTTGACCGGCAGCAGATGGTCAGGGAAAACTTATTAATGAAGGCCCATGTACAGGGGGTTGATGCCGATCCCTTAGTTGCCGGTGACCCTAAAATGCAGGCAGTTTTAAAAATGATTGACCTGGTGGCGCCCACCGACGCCACGGTTTTAATCACCGGTGAGAGTGGTACCGGCAAGGAACTGGCGGCCCGTCAGGTCCACCTCAAAAGTTCCCGGAAAGAAAAACCTTTTGTGGCTGTAAATTGTGCGGCAATTCCGGAAAACCTGCTGGAGAGCGAACTGTTCGGTTATGAAAAAGGGGCATTTACCGGGGCATCCGCCAGGAAACCCGGGCGTTTCGAGCTGGCCCACGGGGGGACGCTGTTCCTGGATGAAATAGGGGAAATCCCGCCGGCTGTGCAGGTCAAACTGCTGCGGGTGCTGCAGGAAAGGAATTTTGAGCGGGTAGGCGGGACTAAGCAGGTGGCGGTGGATGTCAGAATTATTGCCGCCACGAACAGGGACTTACCGGAGGCAGTGAAACAGCATGCCTTCCGGGAAGACCTTTATTACCGGCTGAACGTTTTCCCGCTGGAGCTGCCACCTTTGCGGGAAAGGCCGGGGGACATTGTCCCGCTGGCAGGATATTTCATAAGAAAATACGCCCTCCGGATGAAGAAAAATGTAGAACATCTATCGCCCGAAGCAGAGGGGATACTGCTGGAATACAAATGGCCGGGTAACGTCAGGGAACTGTCCAACCTGATAGAGAGGGCTATCATCCTGTGTACGGGTGACACGATAATGCCGGCTCATCTCGGCATCGACCGGGCCGGAAATGGTGAACAGGAGGGCGGCATGCTCCGGGAAATGGAGAAGCAGGCTATAGCCCGGGCTTTGGAGGAATGCAGCGGCAACCGTAAACTGACAGCGGAAAAGCTTGGCATCAGCCTGCGCACTCGTTATTATAAGCTGAAGGAATATGGTTTGGAGTAAATCTAAGGTGCAGATGTTGCATGAAAAGTGCAATATTTGCACCTTGTTGTATTATTTCTTGTTCCCAAGGATAAGGGGTATATATTCCTCATGACGGTGCTCCGCCGCGCAGTCCCGCTATAGAGAGTCTTAGCGGCGTAATACGCCGCTAAGACTCTCTTATACAGCGCATGCTTAAACGTCAATCAAGCGCTGTGAATGTCATTCGGATTATATACCCCTTATCCTTTTGGCACGGTATTTGCATAACTAAATAATCAAACAATGAGAGGAGGCAGAAAGCATGAAAAACATTTTAACCTTAAGAAGACTAAGCCAGTTTTTTCTGGTGGCGCTGATTGCCTTTCTGGGCATCAGGCACCAGGTAGTAGGGGGCGGGCCGGAAGGGGCGGCGCCGCTGGACAGCTACTGCGCCTTTGGGGCGCTGGAAACGGCGGTTTATTTTGCCCAGACCGGACAGTTCCTGGCGAAGACCAATTATTCGAATTTCATTATTTTCGGCGCCCTGGCGGTGGTGACGGTATTGGCCGGGGCGGCCTTTTGCAGCTGGATTTGTCCCCTGGGGACGATTCAGGAATGGCTGGCCGGGCTGGCCAAAAAAATCTTTGGCCGGCAGTACAACATCCCGGTCAGGATTCACCGGCCTTTGAGGTACCTGAGGTACGTGGTGTTGGGCCTTATTATTTACCTGACTGTAATCAGTTTCAAGTTGATTTTTGAATCATATGACCCCTTTAAGATCCTTTTTCATTTCAAATTTGAAGAGACCACGGCCTTTGTTGTTTTTGGCGGTATCATTATAGCTTCGCTGCTGGTGGACCGTTTCTGGTGCAAGTACCTGTGCCCGCTGGGAGCTGTTATCAGCATCCTGGGCAAATTCAACCTGGTGAAAATCAGGCGGGACAGCAAGGAGTGCATAGATTGCGGGTTATGTAACAGGCGCTGCACGATGAACATTGATGTGGCCAAAGCGGCTACAGTCCCGGAAACGGATTGTGTGAAATGCCTGGACTGTATTGATGCCTGTCCGAAGAACGGGGCTTTAACTTTGGGAATAGGTGGTGGAAAATAATGCAGATTAGCAAAAGGACTTTTGCTGTATGGGTGATTGGCCTGTTTTGGGGGATTATTGGGTTGAGCATGGTTACCGGGGTATGGGAGAGTAAAGTCCCCGCCGAAGCCATTGTAGTTGAGAGCGCAGCGGATATCAAAGGTTGGATGAAACTTGAGGAAGTAGCCCACCGGTTATCCATACCCTACCCGGAACTGGTTAAATTGCTGGAGATCCCTGATTCCGTAAGCCCGGAAACGCAGATCAAGGAACTGGCGGCACTCAAAGGCGTAGAAACCGATGAATTCCGGGAAAAGATTGACGCTTATCTGAAAACAAAGACAGTGAGTACGCCCGACAGTGTATATACGGTTGAAACGGCGGAAGAAAGTGAATCGGTTGCCAAAAGCCCGGCGGAACAGCCTGCAGTTCAGGAACCGGTAAAGCCGGACACCGCCAGGAGTGTCACAAATAATGTAGAGCCGGAACCCAAAAGCACATCAGAAACTACTGCCGGGCCAGGCGCGGGCATCGGCGCCGGCGATCAGGACGGTACGCCTGAAGAGATCCGCGGGCGTATGACTTTTAAGGAAGTCAGCGTAGTGACGGGTGTACCGGTAGGATATATATTTTCGCAGCTTGGTATTCCGGCATCTGAAAATCCTGACACTGTAATGAGAGATGTTACTGAGAAGTACGGGTTTGAAGTTGACCAGGTCAGGGATATAGTCGCCGGTTATAAAAAATAGTGTTCGCAACAATCAGCCTGCCTTAAAAAAGGGGGCTGATTTTTTTAATTGACAAAAATACCGGGAGAGGGTATTATAAAGACAAGTATATTATAATATTATAATATACAGACTTGATTTTTTGGCCGTGCTGCTTGTTTTCGCCGGCGGGATAGTTACCAGTATAGGTCCGTGTAATATGTCCATGATCCCCGTGCTGATGGCCTATGTGGGTGGGCCTTCCGGTATCAGCAAGGCCAGGGTTTTTGGTTGGCGTTGTTTTTTACCCTCGGCACATCAACTACCTTTGCCTTGTTAGGCGTTATTGTTTCAATTATCGGCGGTATTTTCGGCGCATCAAGGGCGTTTTTAGTATATAGTGCCGCCGCTGTGAGCATTGCGGTGGGGCTAAAGATGTTGGGCATCATCAACTTTAACCTGCCTAACTTGGCGGGAGGCCTTCTGCGCAGGCCCGAGCGCCGGGGAATCCGGGGGCTTTCTTAATGGGGCTGCTGATTGGGCTTGCGGGTTCGCAATGTGGGACACCCGTCCTTTTTGCCATCCTGACTCTGGTGATGAGCAAGGGTAAAGTTGCCTACGGCGCCATTGTTATCGGCCTCTATTTTACCTGGACGGCTTAACGAAGGGGGGAAAAATTATGGATGAACGTCTTTTTTCCATGGAAGCGGATTTCCTGAAGGCTTTGGGCCACCCGACCAGGGTACGGATTCTGGAGCATTTGCGGGCCGGTGAAAAATGTGTCTGCGAGTTCACCGAGGACCTGGACATGGAGCAGTCCAACACGTCGCAGCACCTGGCGGTGCTGCGCAAACAGGGCATCCTGAGTTTTCGGAAGGAAGGGTTAAAGGTAATTTACAAAGTGAACCATCCGGAGGTTTTTACTATCCTGGACCTGGTAAAAGATGTCCTGGTTTCCCAGGTCAATGCCTCCATGGCGATGCTGAAAAAATCAACCAGAGAAAAAGGGGGTGAGCAATAGTGGAAATCAAAGTGCTTGGCGCCGGGTGCGCTAACTGCAACAAGCTGGAGCAGATGGTTTTCGACGTCCTGGCGGAGCAGGACATTGACGCCAGTGTGACACATGTCAGGGATTTCAAGGAAATCGCAGCCATGGGAGTTATGTCTACTCCGGCCCTGGTTATCGACGGGCACGTCAAGTTTTCCGGGGTAGTCCCGTCCAAGGCCAAACTGACTGAAGTCATTACCGGCGCTAAAAGGGGGTAATTCAGTTGTGGCAGCAATTTGTGAACTGGCTTATCTATGATTTAATCGGCATGTCCCCTCAAACACGGTTGGGTTCGGCGGTGAATTTTTTCATTTACGATACGGTTAAAATCTTGTTTTTACTGTCCCTGATTATATTCATT
Organism: Bacillota bacterium; assembly: GCA_049324975.1. Lineage (GTDB taxonomy): Bacteria > Bacillota > Thermincolia > Thermincolales > CAZWUW01 > JBMOPI01. The sequence continues at coordinate 12,328 of JBMOPI010000008.1, read as the reverse complement.
GTAGCTATAATCCGAAGTTACTTCCCGCCGGAAAAGACCAGGAAAATACTGAGCCATAAACGGGAATTAGTAGGCAATACCATTGCGTCACTTTTGGGGATCGTTACTCCCTTCTGAAGCTGTTCCGCGGTACCGGTATTTATCGGTTTCGTGGAAGCGGGGGTCCCGCTTGGAGTAACTTTCTCTTTTCTGATATCTTCACCGATGGTCAACGAAGTTGCCCTGGGCCTGTTATGGATGATGTTCGGCTGGAAAATTGCTCTGATTTATATCGCCAGCGGGCTCGTGGTGGCCATCGTCGGGGGTATTGTAATCGGCAGGTTAAAGCTGGAACACCTGGTGGAAGACTATGTTTACAACATTAAAACTCCCCAATGTGCCTGCGGCATGGAGGAAGCCGAACAAACCTGGCGCGACCGGGTTGACTACGCCAAATCATACGTGGTGCAGATATTGAAAAAGGTTTGGATTTACGTAGTCATAGGCATAGCTATCGGTGCGGCAATCCACGGCTATGCGCCGGAAAATTTCCTGGCCAAATATGCCGGTCCCGGGAATCCCCTGGCAGTGCCCCTGGCGGTAGCCATAGGCATACCTCTATATTCCAATGCCGCCGGCACCATCCCTATTGTCAAGGAACTGGTCGGAAACGGCATGGCTATGGGCACGGCCCTTGCGTTCATGATGTCCGTGACGGCCCTGTCTCTACCGGAAATGATTATCCTCAAACAGGTGCTGAAACCCAAACTGATTGCCATCTTTTTCGGCATAGTCGGTTTGGCGATTATTGGTACAGGATATTTATTTAATGCCATATTGTAATCGAGGGCCGAGGAGACGTGTTGCCGGCCCGGGCCTGGTCAAATCCGGCCCGGGTTATGACCGGTCGTTTCAACTTGGGTTTCCCGCCGGCATCCAATGCCCAGTACCAGTCTTCCGGCACCCCGCCGTTGGAGACGCCGCCGATCCCATATTATCACTTACCCGGTCTGTGATGTTTGTCACAACAAGAGCGGGGGTTTTTGCATTTTAATGAGGCAGATAAATTTAACCTTTTCTTAACAAAACCACTGTTGTAATTAATTAAAATTACAAATATAATTTCAGGATGTTTTTCCGGAGGAAGACAACAGGTTACTGCAGAGTTATGCTGAGCCAATCAGACAAAAGCTGAAAAATCTGCAGCCTTCCCCGGTCAGAACCGAGCCGTCGTTATGCGAAAAACTAACGGTTAAGCATAATGATATTTAAGACAATCTTTTTTGGAGGTGCTGTTGTGGCAGAGAAAAAAGCGAGATTACACTGGCTTGACAGGTTTTTAACCTTATGGATTTTCCTGGCTATGGCCCTTGGTGTCGGCGTGGGCTACCTTTTTCCGGGCGTAGCTGCCCTGCTTGACAGGTTGTCGGTCGGCACAACTTCGATACCCATCGCCGCGGGGCTGATTATCATGATGTATCCCCCGCTGGCCAAGGTAAACTACCGGGAACTGGGCAAGGTATTTAAAAACACCAGGGTGCTGGGACTTTCCCTGGTCCAGAACTGGGTTATCGGCCCGGTGCTCATGTTTATATTGGCCATCGCATTATTAAATGACTATCCGGAATACATGGTAGGCTTAATCCTCATCGGCCTGGCCCGCTGCATTGCCATGGTCATCGTCTGGAACAGCCTGGCCAAAGGGGATTCCGAGTATGCGGCGGCCCTGGTGGCCTTCAACTCCATCTTCCAGGTGATTTTCTACTCAATATATGCTTACGTATTTATTACCGTCCTGCCCGGGGTATTTGGATTAAAAGGTATGGAAGTCGATATTTCCATGGGTGAGGTTGCCAAAAGCGTAGGCATTTACCTGGGGATCCCCTTCGCTGCCGGGATGCTGACCAGGCTGTTCCTGGAACCGGCTAAGGGCAAAGAGTGGTATGAAAAGAAATTTGTGCCGAAAATCAGCCCGCTGGCTTTGGTGGCGCTGCTGTTTACCATCGTGGTTATGTTCTCCTACAAGGGCAGTTACATCGTCAAGCTGCCGATGGATGTAGTACGTATAGCCATTCCGCTGCTCATCTATTTTGTGGTCATGTTTACGGTTTCTTTTTTCCTCAGCCGGAAATTCGGCGTCAATTACGCCCAGACCACCAGCCTTTCCTTTACTGCGGCCAGTAATAACTTTGAACTGGCTATCGCCGTAGCCGTGGCAGTGTTCGGGATTGAATCCGGCCAGGCCTTTGCGGCGGTAATCGGTCCCCTGATCGAAGTGCCGGTAATGATCGGCCTGGTCAACGTGGCCCTGGCCTGGGGCCGGAAATACTTTACGACGGAGGGTGAAGTCAGTTCATGAAAATTGCCGTAATTTCAGATATTCACGCCAACATTTACGCCATGGAAGCTGTGTTAAAAGACATAGAAAAACAGCGGATTAACGACATCTACTGTGCCGGCGACCTGGTGGGGTACGCGCCGTTTCCCAATGAGGTCATCGAACTTATCAGGGCGAGGAACATTCCCGCCGTTATGGGGAATTATGACGACGGAGTAGGCAACATGCGCCTAATCTGCGGCTGTGATTATAAGGACGAAAAGGCCCAGGCCCTCGGGGAAAAGTCTGTAATGTGGACTAAGGAAAATACGTCTGAAGAGAATAAGGATTTTCTTCGGAACCTGCCCCATGAGATTGCTTTTACGGCGGGGGAATACCGGGTTAAACTGGTGCACGGCAGTCCGCGGCGGCTTAATGAGTATCTGCACGCAGATGCCGCCGATGATTATGTTATTGAATTGTTTACCGAAGCCGGGTGCGATGTGCTGGTATGCGGCCATACTCATGTACCTTACCACCGGGAGCTCAACGGAAAGCACCTGATTAATGCCGGCAGTGTCGGCAAGCCAAAACACGGCGACCCGGCGGCGGTATATGTGATTTTGGATTTTGGTGAAACCTTTAAAGTTACTATCAACAAAGTGCCCTATGACTTTAAAAAAACCGCCAGAGCCATTGAGGACTCGGAACTGCCGGATGAGTTCGCCGAACTTATCCGGACCGGTCGGGGATAAGAATTTGTAATAAAAAATTAAAGGAATTTGTAGATAAATGTTGAATAGAAACGTGGATGTTATCCGCGTTTTTTCTTTAACATAAAGTTAACACGGCTGTAATGAACAAATAACAATTACCTGATAAACTAAAATGGGTTTGTGCAGGTGTTACCCCCACAATGACGTGGTTTAAGGGAGGGCAAGCGGTGGAAGGGCAGAAAATTAACGTAAACAATCTGAACCTTTACTACGGTGACCAGCATGCGCTGAAGGATGTCAACCTTTATATCAAGCCAAATTGCGTGACAGCATTGATAGGACCGTCCGGCTGCGGGAAATCGACGTTTTTACGCACCCTTAACCGGATGAATGATTTAATTGAAAATGTCAAAATTACCGGCGATATAACTCTTGACAACCAGAATATTTATGCACCCGAAGTAGATGTGGTACATCTGAGAAAACGGGTGGGCATGGTTTTCCAGCGGCCGAACCCGTTCCCGATGAGCATCTATGATAACATTGCTTACGGACCCCGGATTCATGGGATTAAGGATAAGCACCGGCTTGACGGGATTGTGGAAAAAAGCTTAAAAGCTGCCGCGCTCTGGGACGAGGTGCATGACCGGTTAAAGAAACCGGCGCTGGGCTTGTCCGGCGGCCAGCAGCAGCGGCTGTGTATCGCCCGGTTACTGGCTGTAGAGCCGGAAGTACTGCTGATGGACGAGCCGTCATCCGCCCTTGACCCTATTTCCACCCTGAAGATTGAAGAATTGATGGGGGAACTGAAAAAGAAGTATACAATTATCATTGTTACGCATAACATGCAACAGGCGGCCCGGGTTTCCGACTATACCGCTTATTTCCTGACCGGTGAAATGGTTGAGTTTGACGAGACGGAAATCATCTTCACCCGGCCCAGGGACCAGCGGACCGAGGATTACATCACCGGCCGGTTCGGATAGAAAAATTGAAGGAGAGTGAAAAACAAGTGAGTTCGACACGTCATGCTTTTGACCGGGCCCTGGCCGAATTACAGCAGGAAATCCTCCGGATGGGCAGTCTTGTGGAACAGGCTATTTACAATTCCGTCCATTCACTGGCTACCCAGGATGTTGACCTGGCGGAACAGGTTATTTCCGGCGACCAGGTGATTGATCAGCTGGAGACGGAAATTGAAGATAAATGCCTTAAACTGATCGCTACCCAGCAGCCCATTGCCAAGGACCTGCGCAGCATAAGCACCGGGTACAAGATTATCACTGACCTGGAGCGGATGGCCGACCATGCCGTGGATATTGCCAAAATCACCAAACGCCTGGCGGGCCAGCCGCTGATCAAGCCGCTGGTGGATATCCCGCGGATGGCTAAAATTACCCAGCAGATGGTAAAGGACGGGTTGGATGCCTATGTCCGTGCCGATGTTGAACTGGCCAAGTCACTCTGTGTGGCGGATGATGAAGTTGACCATATATATTCCCAGATTTTCCGGGAACTGCTTACTTATATGATGGAAGACCCCCGGACTATCACCCAGGCAACTTATCTGCTCTTTGTGGGCCGGTACATCGAACGGATTGCCGACCATGCCACCAATATCGCCGAGCGGGTTATTTACCTGGTGACCGGCGAACGCCGGGACTTGAATTATTAAAAAGGCTTCGCTGGTGCAAAGCACCGGCGTTAGCCTTTTTTATACCGCAGGCGCGTTGTACTTTACTATGGTGTTAAAAAGGCTTCGCTGGCGCAAAGCGCCGAGTTAGCCTTTTTTATACCGCAGGCGTGTTATAATTTCCTATGGTGTTAAATAAAAATCCTCAGTGACAATAATCACTGAGGATTTTTTACTGGCATTTTCCTTCTGCATCAAGGGCCGAGCAGTACCGGGTCCAATCGTCCTGCCGGTTGTCTTCAATCATTGTAACATGGGTGTATTTTATTTCAGGGAACCTTTCTTCAATCTGTTTTTTTATATGGAAATTGATGTCATCTATCTCTGCCAGGTTCAGGTGCCTGCCGCCCTCCACAATCAGGTTGAGCAGGTACGCGTTAGAGCCCACCCGCATGCTTTTGACGCGGTATACGTCCTTTACCTCCGGCAGGGTTTTGACAAAGTTGCCGATCTGTTTGACCAGTCCGGGGTCCGCCGCTTCACCGGTGATGCTGTCCATGTTTTCCCGGGCGGTGTAAAAACCGATAACCAGCAGCATAACGCCGATAATTACGGATGCCGCGCCGTCAAATACAGTACTCGAAAATACCACGGAAAGGGCAATGGCGCCTCCGGCAATTATCAGGCCTAACAGTGCTGCGGTGTCTTCAAAAAAGATGAAGCGGGTGGTGGGGCTGGCGTCACGGAGCAGTTTTAAAGCGGTAGGCAGGGCTGCGAACCCTTTGACCGGCTGACCGCCTTCCTGGCAGATACCTACCAAAGCTGTATACAGGCTGTACAATTCAAAAAAGATGCTGGCGCCGATGATGCCAAGGTTTAGTCCCACATTTTCCAGGTGTTCGGGATGGAGGATTTTACTGATGCCGCCATAAATGGAAAAGGCGCCGCCGATAGACAACATGGCCACCGCCGCCACAAAAGACCAGAAAAAGGCCCGTTTGCCGTGGCCGAACTGAAACCTGTTATCCGGCGCTTTTTGGGACTGCCTTACCCCGGCCAGCAAAAACAGACCGTTTGAGGCGTCGGCCACCGAATGCTTGAATTCGGCCATCATCGAGGCCGAACCGCTCATAATTGCCCCGCCCAATTTCATCGCCGCAATGGCGGCATTGGCAAATAACGCCGCTTTAATCGCTTTTTCACCGCCGTGTGACATATCTATTCCCCCATTTATAAATAGCTCAAGTGTACTATAACATTATAGTGGTATATTGTAATTTAGGCAATATATAACTACGGAACGTAGCACCGTCATGAAGATTTTATGCCATCACCTTTACTGCAATTTTCGTTTTTTGCAGGATAAATGGATATAAATGTAGAATATACCGGTAGTTATGCCTTGGGGGAGAGGGGAAAATATGGGCAAAGGGCCAGGATACCGCAGAAGCGGCAGGAAGAGGCGTCATTTCAGCGGCACAGGAGCCTGGCGCAACATTTTGCTGGCAGTTATCACCCTGTATGTAGTGTGGCAGGGAATAAATTATACGCGGGACATTGTAATGTCCCGGCTGCTCAGGGTGGAGGAAGCCCGGTACGGAGTGATTGAAGATGTCCTGCCGGTAGAAGGCACCCTGATCAGAAATGAAAAGGTATTACCGGCGCCCAAAACGGGCCGGCTTAAGATCCTTATTCCCGAGGGGGAGAGGGTCAGGGTGGGTGCTGTAGTAGCCCAGGTGGCGGCACCGGCCATGGACAGCCAGAAGGGCGAGACGCTGTTTAACATTACCGCCCCGGTGACGGGTATCGTCAGTTACCAGACTGACGGTTTGGAAGGTGTCTATACTCCCCTTAACCTTCAGGTACTGCCGGTTTCCAGACTGCGCGGCACGGAAATCAAACCAAATAAACTCACGGAAGGAATGCAGGTAGAAGAAGGCAAGCCGGTGGCTAAGATTGTCAACAATCTTGAACCTGTTAATATCCTCGGGGTGATCCCCAAAGAAAAGGTGCCCTTTGACATGCTGGAAACCGGTAAGCGGGTCAAAGTCCGTTTTGAGAAAGACCAGGCTGCGCCTGTCTATCTAAGTGTGGCGGACAGTTCCTTCCAGGGGAAGGAGAACCTTTACAGACTGGTGTTAAATAATTACTCGGACAGTTTTATAAACCCCCGCACCGTTTCTTTTGAACTTGTTACAAAAAGATTCGAAGGCTTTATTGTCCCGGCTGATGCTTTAGTCGCAAAAGAAGATAAACTGGGAGTCTATATAATTTACAAAGAAGCGGTAAAATGGAAAAATGTCCAGGTAATTGGGCAGATTAATGACAAAGTGGCTGTAGGGGGTCTGGAACCCGGCGTCAGCGTCGTCCAGAACCCCCAATATGCCAGGGAAGGAAGGCCGTTCAGGCATCCTTGATAGGAGGAATCTCCGTCATGGTTGATATAAAAGGCAATATTGCCGCGGTCCGGCAGGACATTGCCGAAGCTGCGGTCAGGACAGGGCGGAATGTCCCGGCCATAAAAATCATTGCTGTAACGAAAACTATAGCTGTAGACAAGATAAAAACTGCCATTGAAGCCGGGCTTACTGCCCTCGGTGAAAACCGGGTGCAGGAAATGACGGCAAAAATGCCGGAATTACCGGCAGATATAGAGTGGCATTTAATCGGCCATCTGCAGACCAACAAGGTTAAATACATTGCCGACCGGGTGAGCATGATCCATTCCATGGAATCACTTGCCCTGGCAAAAGAAATTGACCGCCGGGGAAGCAGGTTGGGCAGGAGGATACCGGTGCTGGTACAGGTTAATGTGGCCGGCGAAACTGCCAAGTTTGGGCTCCGGCCCGGTGAAGTGGCCGATTTTGTTGCTGAAGTTGGCAGTTACCCGGGTTTGGCGGTCAGCGGGCTGATGACTATGGCGCCATATGTGGCTGACCCCGAAGAAGCGCGGCCGGTGTTCCGTGAATTGAGGGAACTGGGGGACAGGCTGAAAACAATGGGTATTCCCGGAGTGACAATGGACTACCTGTCCATGGGAATGTCCAATGATTATAAAATAGCGGTGGAGGAAGGGGCCAATTTACTCCGTATAGGCAGCCGCATTTTTGGAGAGAGATATTGAAAGGGGGAAAATCAATGGCCAAAATTATGGACAAAGTTCTCGGTTTCATGGGTTTTGAAGAGGAAGAAGTGGAAATCATGGAAGATGAAATCATGGATACCGAGGATACCCAGCAGCAGGCAAAAAGTAAAAAGAAGGGTACCCTGTTCAACCTGCATTCCCAGAAAAACACCCGGGTGGTCGTATGTGAACCCAAATCATTTGACGAGTGCAAGGCTATTGCGGATAACCTCAAAAGCCACCGGGCGGTAATCATCAATCTGGAAGATTCAGACATGGAGCTGGCTAAGCGGGTGGTTGACTTCATTAGCGGCACTACATACGCCCTTAACGGGAGCATGCAGAAAGTCGGCAACGGTATTTTCCTCTTTGTCCCCAACAATATGGAGATTGCCGGAGAAGCAAAAGATACGCTGAAAGACAAGGATAAGGGGATTTTTACCTGGGTTCGTTAATTGAGGAGGACTTTTAATGTCTTTTCATAACAGGAAAATCGGTTTCGTCGGGGCCGGTGCGATGGCGGAAGCTCTTTTAAAGGGCATGTTGACCAGCGGCCTTTTTGTGCGTGGGGATATTTTAGCTGCTGATGTTAACCCGGCCAGGCTGCAGTATTTAACGGAAAAATACGGTATAAAAACGGTGCCGGAAAATAAAGATGTTATCAGGGATTCGGATATAGTTGTTTTGGCGGTGAAACCGGCGGTTATACCGTCACTGCTTAATGAAACAGGTCCGCTGGCCCGGGCAGGACAGCTGTTTATTTCTGTAGCGGCAGGTATTTCCACAGGCTTAATCGAAAGTTATTTCCCGCTGCCGGTGCCGGTGATCCGGGTTATGCCCAACACACCGTGCCTGGTGGGGGCAGGCGCCTCTGCATATACCCCGGGCAGCAATGCCGGGGAGGAACACGCCCGGGTTGCGGAAACCCTTCTGAGTGCAGCGGGAATTGCCGTTCAGGTCCCTGAACATATGATGGATGCGGTTACGGGCCTCTCAGGCAGCGGGCCGGCATATGTTTTTACGATAATTGAGGCCCTGGCCGACGCCGGTGTCCGGGCCGGACTAACGCGGGACACGGCAGTTAAATTGGCAGCCCAGACCCTGATGGGAGCGGCCAAAATGGTACAGGAGACCGGGGAGCATCCCGCGCGGCTGCGCGATATGGTCACAACGCCCGGCGGCACTACCATTGCCGGACTCCATGTACTGGAAACGGGCAGGCTTAGGGCGACCTTGATGGATGCGGTAATGGCAGCCGCCAGCCGCTCCCGGGAACTTGGCGCCGTCAAATGATAGCTGAGGGAGGTTAGGTTTTTGGATTTGGGGTATATAATAGATGCGGTTTTTATGTCTATCGAATTCTTGATCTTTGCCCGGATAATTTTATCTTTTTTGCCTATGGTGATGCGGATTGATCCGTATCACCCCATTATCAGATTTATTTATGAAATTACCGAACCCCTGATGGCCCCTTTTCGCCGGTTGGTTCCGCCATTGGGCGGGATGGACTTTTCACCCCTGCTGTTATTCATGGTTTTGAATTTACTGCAAAAGGTTTTAAAAGACATCTTACGGGGGTTCTAATCCCAGCGAGAGTGGCATATTATGATCAACCGGGAAAAAATTATGGCTGCCGTGGAAAAGGCGGCGGACAAAAACTTTCTGGCCCGTATTATGGACAGATATGAAGCAGTTGTCCGGCATCAGGGATACGAGGTTACGGATTTTTGCGATCCGTCCCAGCAGGCCCTGGTGGACAAGACCCTGGGCTGGCTTGGGGAGCCGGCAGGCGAGTGGCGCGGCGGTTATGGTGACGCGGAACGCCGGCGCCTGGTGATTTATCCGGCTTATCTTGACCCGGCGGTATTGGATGACGGTATTGTGCTATTGGAAGTGACGGGCAACTTCAAGTTTCAGCGGGTAACGCACCGGGATTTTCTCGGCGCGTTGTTAAGTCTCGGCATAAAGCGGGAAAAACTCGGCGATATCATTGTAACCGCTGACGGTTGCCAGGTTTTTGCAGATAACGGGGTGAAAGACTATATAGCCTGGAACCTGCAAAAAATTCACCGGGTCACGGTGCGGGTGCGGGAAATTTCCCGGGATGCTCTGGTCCTGCCCGACCGGGAGGCCGGAAGTGTTTCGGTTACAGTTCCGTCGCTGCGGCTGGATGCAGTGACCAGCGCCGGGTTTGGCGTTTCCCGGACCAAAATGGCCAGGGAAATAGCGGCGGAAAACGTCCGGCTGAACTGGTTGGTAACCAAGGACGGAGCCGCTCCTGTAGAAGCAGGGGATGTGATTTCCGTGCGCGGCCGGGGCCGGTTGGAAATCAGCGAGGTCAGGGGCGCGACTAAAAAAGGCCGGATTGCTTTGGTTCTAAAATGCTACAGATGATGGAGCATTTTTTTTTCTTTCCGAAGGATTTTGCCCCTTTGTTGTCGAATAACTATTTCCATTAAAAGGTATGATATAGGAGGTGGATGATATTGGCTTTGACTCCGCTGGATATTCATAACAAGGAGTTTGGCAGGTCTTTTAGAGGGTACAACGAGGAGGAAGTAGACGAATTCCTCGATGAGGTGGTAAGGGATTTTGAAACCCTGTACAAGGAGAACGCTAATTTAAAGGAGATGCTGGCCACCCGGGAATCTAACATAGGCCAATACAAGGACCTGGAGGACACGCTGAAAAAGACGCTGGTAGTGGCTCAGCAAACTGCCGAAGACATTAAGGTCAGCGCTTCCCGGGAAGCGGAAGTGATCCTGCAGGAGGCCCGGTTAAAGGCGGAGCAGTTGATTGCCGCCGCGGAGGAAAAAGGCCAGGAAATCGTGCGAAACTACGAAAACCTCCAAAAGCAGGCCCAGCATCTGCGGGTTAAGCTGCGCTCTTTTTTGCAAAGCCAGTTGGCCCTGGTGGAAGAAAAAGAAAGCCTGCTGGCGGTAGATGATGAACAGCAGAAAAGCCTGACGGGGGATGAAGCAAACCTGCCGGACCGGGTAGCAATGGATGAAGCAGCTTGTGCTGCGGAGGAGACCAGTACGGAATAATAACGGGGGATAATCTTTGAATATTCAGGAATACCCGGATGGAGTAATCATAAATGTCAGGGTTCAACCCAGGGCATCCAGGAACGAACTTGGCGGGCTGTACGGTGAAGCCGTACGCCTGCGTCTTACGGCCCCCCCGGTGGATGGGGCAGCCAATGCCGCGTGTGTTGAATTTCTGGCAGGTTTATTCAAAATACCCAGGCATCAGATAGAAATAATCAGCGGCCTGACCGGCCGCAACAAGATTATAAAGCTCTACGGGATAAAACGGGATGAAGTTCTGGCCAAACTGGAATTTTGTTAAGATTTATGAGGGGCTGTTGACAACAGACCCTAAAATTCCCGTTTATTTATCCCGAATATTATGAAAATTTAAATGTTTATAAAGGTGAAGGAGGGAAGGGTCCGGGCGGGACGGATCCGAAAAAGATGAATCTGGTAGTGGTAAGCTCGACACAACTGGGCTCGGTTTTTATCAAGGAAAATCTGGCCAAACAGGAGGTATTGGAATATCCCGGGTTAACGGTAACCAGGGGCAAGCTCCAGGGCCACAAAATTATATTGATTGAACCGGGGGAAGGATTGGAAGAGGTGAGGATTACACCGGAAATACTGCTTAACGACCTTGCTGCCCAGAATGTGGTTTCCCTTGGGAAGGCCAGGTGCCACCTTAACTCGCTGGCGCCGGGAGACATTGTCGTTTCTGCGGAAGCAGACCAGAAGCTGGTTGACCTGGCCCTTAGAGCTGTTGAGAAGTTTGGACCTGACGAGAAATCCTGCAAGGTTGTGGTGGGCAGGGTGGTGGAGGCCCCTGCCGCACAGGCGGTCAAACCTTCCGGCAGGAAGGTCAAGGAAATTCATTGTGTAGACCCGGAAGGTTACACACAGGCCAGGGACTGGTCGGCGGAAAAAATACCTTTTGTGCTTATAAGGACTATTACCCCTTCGGACGAAGAGTCAAGTGATTTAACGAGGTTTAACTGGGATATGGCCAAACGGAATTTCTGGCTGGTCAAGGGGATGCTGGATTCAGTCAAAAAGCTTCCGGCCGGAAAACGCTCCGGCAGTAAAACGGCCCAGAGTTGACTTCCGGCCGGCAATTGGATATAATTTAAAAATAGCACAAAAACCCTAGAGTGAAAAACAGTGAACGGGGCAGTAAGTGCCGATGTACGGGAAAGCGAGCCTGGTGCGGTGAGAGCAGGCCCTGGATGCGGCATTGAATATCACCCGGGAGTTGTCCTGCCGAAAACGTATGAGAGCCGCGTAAATAAGCAGGGCCGGTGGCAGCCGTTATTTGCTTTGACTTGAGAGCCGGGCCAGGCTGCCCGGAAGACAGGGTGGTACCGCGGGAAATTACCTCTCGTCCCTTTTACGGGGACGGGAGTTTTTTGATTTACACCATAGGCAAGTATAACGCGCCTGCGGTATAAAAAAGGATAACGCCGGTGCTTTGCACCAGCGAAGCCTTTTTAACACCATAGTAAAGTATAACGCGCCTGCGGTATAAAA
>JBMOPI010000007.1:0-16673 GCA_049324975.1 Bacillota bacterium | reverse complement strand
CATGGCCGGCAAAAAGGTGCTGCTGCCCCGGGCCGACATTGCCCGGAAGGTGCTGCCGGATACCCTGCGGACCATGGGCGCCGACGTGACAGAAGCAACTGCCTATAAGACCGTAAGCGGCACCGGAAATACGGAATTACTCAAAGAAATGCTGGCCGAGAAACGTATCCATATCCTGACTTTCACCAGTTCCTCTACGGTAAAGAATTTTGTCAAAAAGATTGATCAACCTAACCTGCCCGAACTGCTGAAGGGAACTGTTATCGCCTGCATCGGACCTATTACGGCTAACACGGCAAGGGAGCTGGGTCTTAAGGTGGATGTTGAGGCGACGGAATATACCATAGACGGTATGATTGCAGCAATCTTAGCATACCTGGAGGTGAATTAAATGGCATTTCCTGTTGTGAGGGCCCGCCGGCTGCGCAAAGGTGAAACCATGCGCCGGCTGGTGCGGGAAAACAGGCTGTCCGTGGACGACCTGGTATATCCCCTGTTTGTGACCAACGGGGAAGGGGTTAAAAACCCGGTGGCCTCCATGCCCGGGGTTTACCAGATGTCGGTTGACAATATCATCAAAGAATGCCGGGAGGTAATGGACCTCGGTATCCCGGCAGTGCTCCTCTTTGGCATCCCGGCATATAAGGACGAAACCGGCTCTTCCGCTTATGACGAAAACGAAGCGGTACAGAGGGCCATTGCGGCCATTAAAAAAGAATTTCCGGATTTACTGGTGATCCCGGACCTGTGTATGTGTGAATATACCAGTCACGGGCACTGCGGCCTACTTGACGAAAAGGGCAATGTCCTGAATGATCCCACCGTCGAAATCCTGGCTAAAATAGCCCTGACTTATGCCCGGGCGGGTGCTGACATGGTCGCCCCGTCAGACATGATGGACGGCCGGGTAGGGGCTATCAGAAAAGCCCTGGATGAAAATGGGTTTAACGAAATACCTATTATGGCCTATTCTGCCAAATACGCCTCGGGTTTTTACGGCCCCTTCCGGGATGTGGCCGAATCCGCGCCCCAGTTCGGGGACCGGCGTGGTTACCAGATGGACCCGGCGAACAGTGACGAGGCGTTAAAAGAGGTCTGGCTGGATGTGGAAGAAGGCGCCGATATTGTTATGGTTAAACCGGCGCTGCCATACCTGGATATTATCCGCCGCATCAAGGACGAGTTCCGGATGCCGGTGGCGGCCTATAATGTCAGCGGCGAGTATTCCATGCTCAAAGCCGCGGCCCAGAACGGCTGGCTGGATGAAAAGCGCGTGGTTATGGAAGCCCTGCTGGGCATCAGACGGGCCGGCGCGGATATCATCATCACTTATCATGCCAAAGACGCGGCCAAGTGGTTAAAGGAGGAGAAATAACAATGATCGTATCATGGAACACCACCAACCAATGCAACATGTACTGTGACCACTGCTACCGGGACGCCGGCGCCAGGGCGGAAGAGGAGCTCAATACCGAAGAGGGGAAAGCCCTGCTGGATGAAATCAAGAAAGCCGGTTTCAGGATCATGATCTTCAGCGGCGGCGAGCCCTTTATGCGGCCGGATATCTTTGAACTTGTGGAGTACTCCAAGAAGCTGGGACTAATCACCGTTTTCGGCACCAACGGCACCCTGATTACGCCGGAGGTAGCCAAAAAGCTTAAAGAGCTCAATGTGGACGGTGTCGGCATCAGTCTTGACAGCCTGGACAAGGAAAAACACGATAACTTGCGCAAGCTGGAAGGCGCCTGGGACGGCGCTGTGCAGGGCATGAAAAACCTGCGGGAAGCCGGAGTGCCCTTCCAGATCCACACCACATTGATGGACTGGAACTGGAACGAGGCCGAGGCTATCACCGACTTCGCCGTGGAGATGGGGGCCAAGGCCCACCACTTCTTCTTCCTGGTGCCGACAGGCCGGGCCAGGAACATCGAGGAGGAGTCCCTGCGGGCTGAACAATACGAAGAAATCCTCACCCGGATTATGAAAAAACAGCAGGAAGTGGATATTGAGATTAAACCCACCTGTGCCCCGCAGTTCATGCGGATTGCCAAACAGATGGGGATGGACCTGCGCTTTGGCCGGGGCTGCCTGGCCGGTACTTCTTACTGTATTATCGGTCCCAAAGGAAAAGTCCAGCCGTGTGCCTACATGGACATGGAAGTCGGCAACGTCAGGGAAACCCCTTTCAGTGAAATCTGGGCTAACAGCGAAGTATTCAAAACCCTGCGTACCTTAGACTATAAGGGCGGCTGCGGGAGCTGCGGGTTTAAGAAAATCTGTGGCGGCTGCCGGGCTCGGGCTGCTTTTTATAACGATGGCGACTATATGGCCGAAGAGCCCTGGTGCCTGTACCACGGCCGGAAAGGCTTCTAAAGTTCAATACAGCAATATCAGGATCCGTTAACAACGCCAGACCTCACCCAGGAGCTGGCGTTAGCTTTACATTGAACCGGCCAGAACGATCCCCATTTCAATGGGTAGATGAATGGCTTTTTTAAAATAAATAGAACACTAGTTCCCTCCTTTGTGGTATAATTATCCTTAGAAGGCCGGCGCAAGTTTCGTTCCCTCCGCCGTTCCCTGCAAAAGAAGAAGGCTCTGCGAGCCGTAAAGGCGGTTGGCCATAAAGAAGCACGCTGGATGAAAGATGTCAACCATAAAGTTTCCAAAGCCATTGTGGAGTTTGCGCGGCAATTTCCCAACCCGGTTATAAAGCTGGAAGACCTCACCGGCATCCGGGATTCGCGCATGTCTGTCGAATATACTGACCGCAACCTGCATAGTTGGCATTTTACCAGTTAAAAGAGTTTATCAGGTACAAGGCGCAGTTGGCCGGGATACCGGTGGTGGATGTAGACCCCAAACATACTTCCCAACAGTGCTTCAACTGCGGGACCATAAAGAAAAGTAACCGCAGGGGACAAACCTATCGCTGCGGCTGTAAGTACACAGCCCATGCCGACCTTAATGCGGCCCGGAATATTGCCATGGCCCAACCTTTAACACAAGCCAGGCGGAGTAAGGGAGTAGCGGCGTAAGCCGTGAAACCCGGTTGAAAGACCTGGCTGCCTGTCAGGTATAAACCTGGCGGGAGGGTGTCTGACAGCACCTATAGTTCCAACGATGATCTCCGGTCAGAAATGGAACAACTTGCAGGTTAATAACCAGCATCGGAGGAAGTTAGGAACTGCCTCCCACATTAGGATGCTCTAAATTTCAATGGAGGTAGGATGTCACATATTGGATAGTTATATTGATTTACGGTAAAATAATTGTGTTGGCAGGATTGCGCAGCGTAGCACCAGTCACGAGGATTTTAATACTATCCCCTTACAAAGCAGAAAAAGATTGACAATTTAGTAACAACCCCAAAGAAAGGAAAGGTGTTTATTTTGACTCACAAAGGATTTGACAAGTCCGTAAAACTATTTGCCGAGGCCAAACAGTATATTCCCGGCGGAGTGAACAGCCCGGTAAGGGCCTTTAAATCGGTAGGGGCTAACCCGGTATTCATTGACCGGGCCGAAGGGGCCAAAATTTACGATGTGGACGGCAACGGATACATAGACTACGTCGGTTCCTGGGGACCCATGATCCTCGGCCACCAGCACCCGGAAGTGGTGGCAGCCCTGAAGGCTTACCTGGACAAAGGCACCAGCTACGGCGCACCGACCGAATTAGAAACCGAACTGGCCAAAATCATTATCAGTGCATTTCCGGCCATGGAAATGGTACGCATGGTGAACTCCGGCACTGAAGCTACCATGAGCGCCATCAGGGTGGCCCGGGGCTATACCAAAAGGAATAAAATCGTCAAGTTTGAAGGCCACTACCATGGCCATGGGGATTCCTTCCTCATTAAGGCCGGTTCCGGGGCGCTCACATTAGGTGTGCCTACCAGCCCGGGAGTCCCTGAGGCCATTGCCGGCGGGACCATCACTGCCGCTTATAATGACATTGGCATGCTGCGGGAAATCTTTGCCAAAGAGGGACATGACATCGCCGCTGTAATTGTGGAAGGAGTGCCGGGCAACATGGGCGTGGTGCCGCCAAAACCCGGTTACCTGGAAGAACTGCGGGCTCTCACAAGGGAATACGGTACACTGTTGATCTTTGACGAGGTCATGTCCGGCTTCCGGGTGGCTTACGGCGGCGCGCAGGTGCTTTACAATATTGAGCCGGACCTGACTACCCTCGGTAAAATCATCGGCGGCGGACTTCCTGTGGGCGCTTACGGCGGTAAACGGGAAATCATGGAGATGATAGCGCCTGCCGGTCCTATCTACCAGGCCGGGACCCTGTCCGGCAACCCGCTGGCCATGACCGCCGGGATAACAACCCTGAAGCTGCTGCAAAAACCCGGGGTATATGACGAACTGGAGAAAAAATCGGCCAAACTGGCCGCCGGTCTCGAAAAAGCAGCCCGGGAGACCGGGGCGCAGGTTACCTTTAACCGGGTTGGATCCATGCTCTGTGCCTTCTTTACCGACCGGCCGGTAACGGACTTCGCCAGCGCGGCCACATCTGACACGGAGAAATTTGGCGTCTTTTTCCGTAAGATGCTGGAACAGGGTGTTTACCTGGCGCCTTCCCAGTTTGAAGCGGCGTTTGTTTCCCTGGCCCACACTGACGAAGACATCGAAAAGACAGTTCAGGCCGGTCGTAAAGCCTTTGCGGCGGCAAAATAAAAATTGTGTCGAATATGCAGGATTCTTGACCAATATATAGAATAATATTACAATTGTAAAAGGGGTGAAAGCTCTGAACCGCAAACATATTATTTCGATAGCCCTTTTGTTAGCCCTGGTGGCAGTGGTTTACCTGGCTGTAACGGAAAAACGGATCCATCCACCCAGGGAACAGTGGCTCAAAGAGCATAAAATCACAGTACAAAGAAATCAAAACCCGGAAAAATTTTGTTATGACTGTCATGAAAAAAGGTTTAACCAAACCAGGGAAAATTTCTGTAATGATTGCCATAAGAAGAGCAATGTGCCTTTGATGAAATAATTAAATAAGCGATAAAAGAGGGATAGGACAGCATGGCGGACGCTTACGAGATGTTTCTGGAAAAACTGCGGAGAAAGAAGGGCCTGGACCTTACCGGGTACAAACGTCCCCAGATGGAACGGCGGATTACCAGCCTGATGCGGAGTTTAAAAATTGAGAATTATGATGACTATCTGAACCTGATGGAACAGGAACATAACCACTGGACGAAGTTTATTGACACCCTGACCATCAACGTTTCAGAATTTTATCGCAATCCGCCCCAATGGGAAATTTTAATCAGCAAGGTTTTACCGGAGCTTTTTGCCAAGTCTCCTTCTCTCAAAATCTGGAGCGCGGGTTGTTCTACCGGTGAGGAGCCTTATACCCTGGCCATGGTCTTAACCATGAACTTCCCCCAGCATTCTTTTAACCTTAGTGCCACAGACATTGACGATGGGGTGTTGAATAAGGCGAAGCAGGGGGTATATACCGACAAAGCTGTTGCCAACCTCCCCAAACCTTACCACGCCAGGTTTTTTAAACAGGAAAACGGCAGCTATATTGTCAGTGACGAGATTAAGAGAAAAGTTAAATTCGGTAAACATAACCTCCTGCGGGACCCTTTCGACAGGAATATTGACCTGATTTTATGCCGAAATGTAGTCATATATTTCACTGAGGAAAGTAAAAACGAATTATATAAAAAGTTTTACTCTGCTTTAAAACCCGGTGGGGTTTTATTTACCGGCAGTACGGAACAGATTTTCCAGGCCAGGGAAATCGGGTACAGCCTGTTGTCATCATTTTTTTATCAAAAAACAGGGGATATTTAAGGTTGGCGGATGCGCCAGCCTTTTTTACTTAAGGGTTAAAGCCTGGAAAAAAGCTAACATGATTATTATATCTATGGAAAAAGCAGGATTTCTGTCAAATCTGGTCGAATTAAAACTGGAAAAATCCTTGAATCTTAGGGGGGTATAATAATGCCGGCAGACACCATATTTGCCCTTGATATAGGAACCAGGTCGGTTGTAGGCGTGGTAATCCAGGAAACGGCCAGGGGGCTGGAAATAGTAGCTGCCGAATCTCTGGAATATCAGGAACGGGCTATGATTGACGGCCAGATCCATGACGTGGAACAGGTGGCCGCAGCGGTAAAAAAAGTCAAAGCAGCTGTCGAAGAACGGCTTGGCCAGTCCCAGAGCCAGGTAGCTGTCGCTGCGGCCGGCAGGGCTTTGCGCACCGTGCGCATCCAAGTTGCCAGCCAGGCTGACGAATACAGGGAGATAACGGCTGATGACATTTTACGCATCGAGATGCAGGCAGTCCAGGAGGCCCAGCACCAGCTTGCCTTGGAAGAACAGGAAGGGCAGGACCTGAACTACCATTGTGTCGGCTACAGTGTAGTAAATTATGAACTGGACGGTTACAGAATCGGGAACCTGTCCGGGCAGAAAGGCAAAAATATCGGGGTGGAAATCATTGTTACCTTTTTACCCCGGGTGGTGGTGGATTCTCTTTTTGCCGTACTGCAGCGGGCCGGCCTGGAGATGCTGAGCCTAACCCTGGAACCGATTGCTGCCAGTACGGTGGTAGTACCGCCCAGTATGCGGCAGTTGAACATTGCCCTGGTTGATATCGGCGCCGGCACCTCGGATATTGCCCTGACATCAGACGGGGCAGTGGTGGGCTACGGCATGGTCCCGACGGCAGGGGATGAAGTTACTGAGCGGATTTCCCAACTTTACCTGCTTGACTTTAACCGGGCAGAAGAACTTAAAAGGGCGGCCAGTGAACGGGAAGAGGTAGAGTTTACCGATGTGCTGGGGATCAGTCACCGGCTGCCGGCCAAAGAGGTCATTGCCGCTATGGAAGAAGCGGTGTCCAGCCTGGCAATGCAGATTGGTGAAAAAATTATTAATCTGAACCAGAAACCACCGCAGGCGGTTATCTGTATCGGCGGCGGCAGCATGACCCCTCTGCTGCAGGATAAACTGGCGGAAAACCTGGGCCTGTCCAGGCAGCGCGTGGCCCTCCGCGGCCGGGAAGCCATTACGGATGTTTTCGGGGCCCAGGACATGATAGGTCCTGAGGCGGTTACTCCTATCGGCATAGCTGTGACGGCTCATGAAAAGAGGGGCCTGGGTTTTGCCACCGTTACAGTGAACGGCCGTCCTTACCGGCTGTTTGAAATCAACCGGGGTACGGTGGCCGACGCCCTGCTGGCTGCCGGCATTAACATGAAAAAGCTGCAGCCCCGGTTAGGCCTCGCCCTTACTGTAGTTGTAAACGGAGAATTGAATATAATCAAGGGAGGGCGCGGCACCCCTGCGATGATCAGGCTCAACGGCGAAGAAGCGACCCTGGACGCCGAAATCAGGCATGGCGATGTGGTTGAGGTCAGGGAAGCAGCGGACGGCCGGCATGCAGCGGGGACTATTGCCGATGTCGTGCCTGTCATTGAACCCCTGAAGTTATTTGTTAATGACCATGAAACATATGTTAAACCTGTGATAATCATGAATGATACCCTGGTCGACTATAATACCCCTTTGGTAGACAATGCGGCAATTACTTATTATTTGCCCAAAACCCTGGGGGAAGTGATGGAGATTACCGGCTGGTCAGGCCCGCCGGAAAATTACCGTGTCTTTATCAACGGCCAGGAGGTCAATCCGAGGCTGGACCTGATGGAAGAACTGCTGCCTGAAGATGACATACGCATCGAAGAGGCGCTCGTCAGTCTGCAGGAAAAATTACCGGCGGAAACAGCCGACCCCGGTCATATATTTCCCGCCGGGGAAGTTGAACAGCAGACCGCTTTTGCAGGCGACAGCGGGGAAGCAGCGGCCGCGTCAGAAGAGCAGACCAGGGTCTACGTCAACGATGAGGAAATCCTGTTTCCCCGGAACAACCTTATACTTACAGATGTTTTTACTAAAATAAGTTTTTCGCTGCTGCCTCCCGGACCCGGGGCCAGGCTGGAAATGAAAGTCAACGGTTACCCGGCTGAATTCACCACCCCTCTCAAGTCCGGCGACCGGATAGTTTTGGAGTGGGTACAGTAATTCCTCCTGCCGTCTTAAAAAATTTTCTATACGACCCCTTTCGACATTTTCTCCGAAGGAGAATTTTGTTTGAACGTAGAAGAAAATGTAAAAATCAGGTGATTTGTGATAAATATCAGTGGGAGGGGACTGATATGTGGAATAACCGGCGGTCCATGGCGAAACAGATCAAGGCCAAACAGCGGGAGATGTACCGCCTGGCCAAATCCAAGGGCGTTACCCACCTGGACGTTTATAACAAGAGCTGTGAACTTGACGAACTGATTGTGGAATATATGAAGAAGTATGGCAATGTAAATATGGGTACATTATTTAAATGGCATGATTTAAAAGAAAAAGAAGGAATTTAAAAATTTTTGTTGAAAAAAAATAAAAAAATATTAATTACCTCCTAAAAAAGAAGACTTACATCGTATATTAAATATTAACAGTGAAATATATCACAACCATTGTCCGAAAAAGGCAAACCTACCGAAAGGTAGGCTGCGCAAAGCCATGGGTCTAAAGCTAAATCAGCCACGATCGCCAGGTTGCCGGGATGAGGAGAGTTTTGTTATGCTGTCCGGATTTCCTTAACAGGCGGTCCGGACAGTTTTTGCGTTTTAAGGGGGCGAGATTATGCGGAAGATATCGATCAGCAAAGTATTTCCGGGAATGATTACGGCCAGGACGGTTTATTCTTCTTCCGGTCATGTCCTGCTTTCCAAAGGAATGTCTTTAAACCCAATGTTTATCCGCCGGCTGAAAGAGCTTGGCATTCCTGCTATTTATATTCAGGAGGGCTATTTAGGGGACCGCACCGAAGTAGAGGATGTCGTCAGTGAAAAAACCCGTGTGGAAACTCAGCAGACCGTACGCCGGATTTTTACCGAAATTAACCGGAACAAACGGGTAGACATCGGAGCAGCAAAGGCCGCAGTAAATAATATTGTGGATGAGCTGTTGCGCAACCGTAGGGTCGTGCTGAACCTGACCGATATCCGTAGTTACGATGACTATATTTTCGGTCACTGTGTAAACGTCTGTATCCTTTCGGTGATGACTGCCATTACGCTTGAATATAACGAACTGCAGCTCCGGGACCTCGGTGTGGGAGCGATTTTGCATGACATCGGCAAACTGCTGGTGAGCAAAGATATTCTGAACAAACCCGGGAAACTCGCCCCGGCGGAAATGGACAAGGTAAAGGAACACAGCAAGAACGGTTTTGATATATTGAGGGAACAGCAGGAACTCAGCCTGCTGGCAGCCCATATTGCCTTTCAGCATCACGAAAAGGTTGATGGTACGGGATATCCGAGAGGGCTAAAAGGCGGCGAAATCCACGAGTTCTCGAGATTGGCGGCGGTGGCTGACGTATATGATGCCCTGACTGCAGACAGGGTGTACCGGAAGGCATTTATGCCCCATGAAGCGTTAAAAATAATCAGTGAAGGCAGCGGAACACATTTTGACAGCGAAGTTGTCCGGGCCTTCATGGAAAAAGTAGCGCCGTTTCCCATTGGCACAATTGTGGCGCTTAATACGGGCGAAGTCGGGGTAGTGGTGGATAACCACCGGAAGAAACCCGCCCGGCCGGTAATCAGGTTGGTTTTAGGCGCCGGGAATCAGAATGTTGACGTACTGGCAGAGGTTGACCTGCTGAAAAATACCGAAGTGGAAATTACCAGGGTGTTAAACGAAGACGACCCGTTAATTCCCGCTATCAATGAAATGAGCATGCGGCTGCAGGATATGGGTAAAAGCATAGTTTAATCCTGCCGGGTACGGCGCCGCCATTTTAAACCGTAGTATCTTCCCAGGCCGATGCCGGTTGCCAGGGTCAAAAAGTAGATCAGATATTTGATTTTTATATCCAAAAAAATCACCTCAAATATTAAAGTTATCTTTTAATAATGACGATATGTATAAGTGGAGGAAAAAAATATTTCCACGATAATGGCAAAACCGCCGAAAGGCGGCGACGCAAAGCTGCGGGTCTAAAGCAGGATACTGCCAGGACAGCCGGGCCGCCGAAAGGAGTGATGAGGTATTACTTCCTGTTTGCGGTGCGGACAGGATTTTTGTTTTTTGTGTATATTTTCATCATGGGGGGTAGGGAGAATGGAATTATATGTGCCTGAGGAAAGATGTGAAAGATGCGGGAAGGCAGCTGACGAATTGAAAAAAACAGAATTCATGCTGAGAGCGGAACATAGGGAAATGGATTTGTGTGAAAACTGTATTGAAGACCTGAAAAAGAAGTTTAACGTGCACAACAGCCGGCTGGCCATGTTTTATTTAAAGCATGTCAACCGTTTTGTGGCCTTGCCCCGGTGCGCTGTCTGTTCTGAGCAGAGCGAAGATTTATTTGTATACAAATTTGATATTGAGGGGCATGTGTACGAGTTGGAACTATGTGGACACTGCTTTGCCGAAATCATGACCTTGTACCGGCATTTTCACTGGGAATTACCGGTGCAGCGGGTCTGTAAACCGCGGGAACTCGCACTGGGAGCGATGGCATTATAACACCGTAAAACCGGCCTGTTAAAAAATTAACAAGTTTGATGTATATTTATCTTTATATCCGCCTATACTATAGACACTCCGCTTTGGTGAGTTCTATCTCTCCCCGTCCAGTTGCAAAACTGGACTCTTTTTTTCGTCAAACGGCTCTTGACGACCTGCGGAATATTAGGTTATAATATGTCCTGTGACTTTGTCCGACAAGGTCGTCTGGAGCTGTGGTGTAGAGGCCTAACATGCCTGCCTGTCACGCAGGAGACCGCGGGTTCGAATCCCGTCAGCTCCGCCATATGGAGGGGTTCCCGAGTGGCTAAAGGGAGCAGACTGTAAATCTGCCGGCTCCGCCTTCGCAGGTTCGAATCCTGCCCCCTCCACCATACTGGGGCGTAGCCAAGTTGGTAAGGCAACGGACTTTGACTCCGTCATGCGTTGGTTCGAGTCCAGCCGCCCCAGCCATACTTACAACAAAGAAGGCAGCCGGAGCTGCCTTCTTTTGATATTTTTTAATATGTCAGGCGCCGCCTGATTATTTTGGCTAGATTCATTCGTCTGTGCGATAATGCACACCAACACCATGCCCCGGGGGTTTATCAATGGTCCGCCGGCTGCGCAGCCTTGCCCCGGTCCGGGTTTTGGGACCGTCGTAATTGACACTTTCTGTGTTCATTTCCCGGGCAAAACGGCCTACCACTTTTCTTGCCATAACCCTCACCTCCTTGGTTAACTGAATCTTCGTCTAGTTTTCCTTGGGGAGGGTGAAATAATACACAACTATGCCAGAAAATACACGCTTTTTTCCCTGCGCAAAATGACATGTCACCATTGACACGGCGCCTCATTTATGCTATTATCGTTAATGTACCAATTGCACATGCGGTCGTGGCGGAATTGGCAGACGCGCTAGATTCAGGTTCTAGTGGGCATTGGCCTGTGGAGGTTCAAGTCCTCTCGACCGCACCAATAATATCAACGGTCCCGAGGTTTTCACAAATACGGTAGTACTAAAGGAAAGACGAAAGTACTGCAATCTTACTGCAATAATCAAAACACGAAAAAAATAATACCACCAGCCGCTAACTGGTGGTATTGTGTTAAGTAACATTCTTTTTGTTAACCTTCCTTTTCGGAGGGTTTTCTTTTTTTACCGGGGAGTTGGTCTTCACCCAAAACACTATCAAGCAGTTGTGTTGCCTGTTCGATCATGCCGGGGACGATATGGCTGTAAATATCCAGTGTCGTGGAGATTTCGTCGTGGCCCAGGAGTTCCTGCACTATCTTCGGGTGAATTTTTTCTTTTAATAAGATGGTGGCTACAGAGTGCCGCAGGTCGTGGAACCGGATTTTCGGTAAATTCGCCTTTTTAAGCAGCGTATCGAGGAGCCGGTTTAAATCTCTGGGGTCTGTTATGGTGCCGAGAGCGGAGCAGAAGATCAGGTTATTGTCCTGATAATCAGGACCCAGACGCAGTTTCTCCTGATTTTGCTTGACCCTCCAGGCTTTAAGGCCTGCGATTACCATCTTGGGCAACTCTATTGTCCGGATTGTTTTTCTGGTTTTCGGTTCGGATATAACCAACCCATTCTTAGTTCGTACTACGGCATGTCTGATTGTGAGGGTGCTCTTTTCCAGGTCCAGGTCATCCCACATTAATGCAACCAACTCGCTGCGTCTGATTCCGGTCCGGGATTCGAGAAGGAGTAAAGGGTAGAATCGATGGTCTTTCGCTGTTTTTAGAAGTATATTCAGTTCGTCAACGTTAAGGGTTTTAAATTCGTGTTTTACCCGCTTGGGTCTCTGTACTGCATCTAACACGTTGCGCACAATCAACTGGCTTTTAAGGGCTTGTTTTAGGGCCATATTCAGGATTGTGATCATGTAGTTGACGTGCCTGGAAGATAAACCACCTTTGCCGTCCTTCCTGCCGGATTCAAGCTTTTGGTTGATGATAACCTGGACGTGTTCGGGCCGAAGGTCTTTCAACATGAAATGTCCAAGTGAAGGTTTCAGGTGGGTTTCAACCATAATTTTATAATTTTCCCACGTTGAAAGCTTAACACTGTTCTTAACATAAACATTCAGCCAATCATCTAGCCATTGTCCCAAGGCCAGCTTACTGGGTTCAACCAGCGTCCCGTTTTGATGTTGATACTGTGCTTCACGCATTTTCTCCTGGACTTCTTTTTTTGTTTTTCCGTAAAAGGTCAAGCGACGATTGCGGCTGTTAGCCGGATCATACCCAACGGAAACCTGACCCACCCAGCGACCATCAGAACGCTGATAGATACTGCCTTCGCCGTGTCCGCGCTTTGTTTTCTTTGCCAACGTAGCACCTCCTTTCTTTTGTATATAATTCTTAATAGGTATTTTTGGTGCATTACCACCTCCTTTGATTGTTGGTCGGTAACAAAGCCCGCGGGTACATTATATCATTATTTGTATTCGTTGTTTACATTTTGAGCCTGGATTTCCAACATACGCTCCAAGGCGGTGCGCGGGATAATAATGCGCTTTTCGCCGAGTTTTAAAGAGGGGATTTCACCACTTTTTATTAACGTGTAGGCCAGGGACCGGGAAATCCCAAGGTATTTTGCAGCTTCGGGGACGGTCATTGTAGCTTTGGTTGTAAACATGCTGTACATA
This sequence comes from Bacillota bacterium, assembly GCA_049324975.1. Lineage (GTDB taxonomy): Bacteria > Bacillota > Thermincolia > Thermincolales > CAZWUW01 > JBMOPI01. Next base: position 3,465 of record JBMOPI010000007.1, on the reverse strand, counting down.
ATATCACGCTCCTTTAATATTTTTATAAGCTTGGACTTGTTATGCCATTTACGCATCTTTGTTCACTCCTTTCAGAATTTGTGGGGATTGGTATTGAACAAAAACAAAACCACCCATGGTATACACCCGGGTGGGGAAAATAAAAAAGGGCATTTATGTATCGTTAAAGAAAACATAAATACCCCTTGTTGTTCGGTTGAAAAAAACTTGAATGGGTAGACGAAACTTAACATGAAAAACAAAACTTAACTTACGGCTATACTATACATCATAAAACGTATGATGTCAATATACATAATGGAAACATTTACAAAAGTTTAAAGTATATTTAAGGATATTTACACACATATAGAATTATGGTAAAATATTCATGTAAAGTTTTTCGCTGCGAACGTATCTCGTTCTGTTAAGTTTTTTTCGTGCCTTTCCTCTTTTAGGGGCAAGGAAAGTTTTTTAACAAGTTATTAAGGGGCAAGTATTGTCTTTTTTAAGAAACACAGTACTTGCTCTTTTTTTATCTGCTCAGAGTCCCTGGGCAGATTTTTATTTTCAAAGGAGTTGATGCTTATGATTTTACCCAATTAAAACCCCAGATCTATAACAAGAAGGAGCGTGATCGCAATGAGAAAGTTGGATGTAAAAAACTTAATATCGCAAACCCCGGAAGTTGTGAATGAAAGCGAGTCCTCTAGTAAAAAGAAAGCTAATTATAAATCCGATATTGACCCCAGACTCATTGAAGCATTTGATCTTTTTATGAACCTTGGGTGCGAGGATAATAAAGATGATGAGACAGAGTGAAATTTTTAAGTATGGTCTGGAAAAGGTTCTCAGTTCTCTTGGTGAATCTTATTCGACTACATATGAGCTGTTAAATCAATGCAATACAAGTGACAGAATTACTGATTCAGATGTAGTTGCGAATGCCATATTACCTTTCAGTGTCGAAATCTTTTTTAATCCCCTGACCATCAAAATTGTAGTAGACCAGCTACTGCCGCATGTGTGGAAAAGCAATCCCTATGCAAAAGATAATGTTTATAGCACTCTTAAAAGAGTGTGGGAGGCCACTTTTAATGCGGCAGCTAAAAAGGCATTTGAAGAATTATCTGAGTTGGGTATCACCGAACCATTTGACAGAGCATTGATTGCTGTGAACATAGTCTATTCAAGAAGGAACGAATTTGATATAGATAACTACATGATGAAATTCGCTTTAGATGGGGTTAAAGAAGTGGCTATTAAAGATGATAGTAAGAGTTACGTTCCATTTATTCTGTATACATGTGAATATCGTCCACAGAGACCTGCAACTGAAATCAACATAATCCGTTTAACTGATGAAATCGAAAGATTTGTTTATAAGTTGTATCGTAAGATCTAGTTTTTTATCGGTGTGGGGTCAAAACCTTAGAGTTTAAATATTGTCAAAACTATACTGAACTATTAATATAAAAACCTATAAAAACGATATAGTACTTACAATAGCATGCATCTATAGCGTTTTTCATGATGTTAATAGGTTTTGACCCCTCATAGGTTTTGACCCGGTTTTATCAATATGGCGCTTACTTATTAATAGAAAAACTGAAAACTTGAATGATGAGATTTCTATGAATAGGTAGTAAGTCCTCATGTGGTTTAAAACTCAGTGATGATTAAGGAAGGTGATCATAATGAGCATGGACGAGGAGAAGTATAGAGTATTTCATGAAATGCAGGAGGGGAAAAGGGTATTAACAGGGAAAAGGGATTACAGCGTATTGATGGAACTGAATCGGTTTGGAACACTGGTAGCAAACCAGCTAAAAGAAACAATATTTTCCGAAAGTAAATGGTACGGTTATACAAGGCTTCGGTATCTTGCTGATTTGGGATTAATAGCAACACGGCCTTTGAACAAAATAACTGTCCGAAAAAATGGCAAAAAGATCAAAACAAAGTTAACAAGCATGTACTATCTTACACCAGTTGGTTTTGAATTCTTAGGTGTACCCTTCCATCAGTGCAGACCCGAATTTCTCTACGAATCCTTTATTATCGGCAAATTATATAGCGAGATGATTATGACAGGCATTATAACGTACAAAGATTGGTGTCGCTTCCAGAGCTATTTGACAGTGTAATTCCAGAATTCAATGTCGGTTAGAAGTGAACATTTCCCGGATTGCATGACGTTTTAGAAATGTTTAGTTCCAACTGCCATTGATAGTAGAAAGGGTGAAAAACAGCCCTCTTTGTCAGAGGGCTGAAATATTACTGCCGTTCGGCAATAACCCTGGCTACGGTAGTGGCATCAATAGTATGCTGCTCCCGGGTAACGGCATCCACCAGGCAATCGTTACATATATTAATCAGGCGCGGGATACCGTTAGAATGGACATAGATGGCTTTAACCGCATCATCGGAGAAAAACATATGGGTGCCACCGGCCTTTTGCAAGCTGTGGAAAATATACTTTTTAGTCTCCTCTTCGGATAGGCCGTTTAAGTGAAAGCGGACGTTGATGCGTTGTTCTATTTCCACAAACCGGCGTTTGGCCGTGGCCTGGAGGAACCCGGGCTCAGTATCCAACTGGTAGAGTACTTCCTGATAAAAGATGCGGGGGCTTAGGCGGGATTCAGAAAGGTATACAAACCTGTACTTGCTGGGGTCCATGCTTTCACATAGCGCCCGGATAGCCGTAGATTTACCGGCGCCGATCTCGCCGGTGACCAGGGAAAAATAGCGGTTTTCGATAGCGTAATGCAGCCGGGCGGTTAACTCCTGATGCTGCTCCGAAGGGAAAATGAAATCGGTGGCAATTTCCTTAGTAAAAGGGACGTGGGTAAAGCCGAAAAACTCTTTAATCATGGGCAATATCCTCCTTGATTAGTTTGGCAAAAGATAACGAATTACGCAGGCCTTCAGCCTGTTCCTTAGCCAGCGCCGCTTTAGTATCCTCCAGGAAGTTGAGGCCGGTAGACTCTCTGGGCTGTTCCAACTCAGGCAAGGCCTTGTGACGGTGGCGAGTCATGTTAAGAGGCAGGGCATCAGGGTATTGCTGACCCTCAAACCATACCTCCAACCGGCTTAAGTCCTGGGGGTCGAAACGTAAAGCCACCTTCTTTTTCACCAGGCGCAGGTCGGCCAATTTCCGGTTTAGCCTGATTGCCCCCCTGGTAACAAAAGCATTAGACAAGGGGGAACGTCAACAAATCTTAACGGAACTGGCCGGTCAAACCCACCTTACCCCCAAGGGGGAATGCAAAAGGTTCAGTGTCCGAACCCTGGAGCGTTATGTGGCGGCTTATGAAAAGGAGGGGCCGATGGGGTTGGTTCCCGAGAAAACCCTCCGAACAAGAACCGGTAAGTTCCAGGATACGGATGATTTGCTGCACACTCCTGTCCGGCGCCTCCAGTTTGAGAGCTACCGCCTTGTTCATTAGGTCGGGAGGGATAACCCGGCAGTGGGCGGCATCTTTT
>JBMOPI010000006.1:0-17022 GCA_049324975.1 Bacillota bacterium | reverse complement strand
AATGACCCACAGGGCGTAGACCATCTTCTCCCCGGTAAATTCCTTCCAGGCCGCACCCAAATCGGTGACATGGAGCGGGCTGTGCTCCCTTGCGCACCTGTAATTGGCCAGGATGGCATCGTCCCCGATAAGCAGCGCCGCATCGGCATTTTCCAGCATGGTATCCAGGTCAGGCGGCATAGTCATATAATCCGGCTGCACCTGGTAATAATGCTCCAGCAAAATCTTCAGGAGCACTACCGAGGTGGCTGAAGAACTGGTCAGCGCCACCTTGCGGCCGTCCAACTCCGTTGGAGGAACCTTGCCTATCAACGAAATACTCATCACTTCACCGTCAGCGGTAATTGCCAGGTCAGGCAATATCAGGGCTTCCCGGTGATGCCGGGCATATTCGATGGAGGATATGGGCGTGATATCCAGCTCACCCTTTATAAACATACCATTTAGCCTGGTCGGCGGACCCTTGACAATCTGGGCGGCTAAGGGTATTACCCCTTCTTCTAAAGGCTGGTAAACAGGCACACAGTTAAGGTAGTCCACCATGCCCAACCGAATTTTATCCAATTAAAAGCCCTCCTCGATAATCCTGTACAGAGTGTCCCGCTCGGCAGGCTTACGCCCTGCGGCCTTAATCATCTTGACCAGCGCCGCTTTGGTCAGGGATTGGCCGGTATCAGCACCGGCGGCATGGGTAATCCGTTCTTCCACCACCGTACCGTCAATGTCATCCACGCCGAAGGCCAGGGAAACCTGGGCCAGCTTGGGACCAATCATAATCCAGTAAGCCTTGATATGGTCAAAGTTATCCAGCATCAGCCGGGCCACTGCCAGCACCTTCAGGTCCTCGTATCCTGTGGTGCGGCTTAGGTTCATCGCTTCAAGAGCGGTATTTTTCGGGTGAAAAGCCAGGGGTATAAAAGCCAGGAAGCCATCAGTCCGGTCCTGTAGCTCCCGTAGTCTGATTAAGTGGTCGATGCGCTCTTCCACGGTTTCCACGTGCCCGTAAAGCATCGTGGCATTGGTCCGCATGCCCATTTTGTGAGCGGTTTCGTGGACTTCCAGCCAGCGTTCACCGCTGACTTTTTTCTCACAGATTTTTTCCCGTACCCGGGCCGAGAACACTTCGGCACCACCGCCCGGCAGGGAATCCAAGCCGGCGTCCATCACCCGGCGCAGCACTTCCTCTACAGATAAATTTTCCGTCCGGGCAAAATAATCAATCTCCACAGCCGTAAAAGCCTTGATTACTATACCCGGTAACACCCGGCGCACCCGGCGGAGCATCTCTTCAAAATAAGCTAACGGCAGATCGGGGTTCAGCCCGCCGACAATGTGCAGTTCGGAAATCTTTTGGTCCTTGCATTCAATAGCCTTGGTTTCTACTTCCTCCAGGCTCATGGTATAGGATTCCGGGTCTTCGGCTTTTTTACCGAAGGCACAGAGTTTGCACAGGTTGGCACAAACGTTTGTATGGTTAATGTGCCGGTTGACAATAAAATAAGCGTAATCACCGCTTTTTCTCCGGCGCACCAGATCTGCCATATACCCGACAGCCAGCAGGTCATTGGATTTCATAAGACGCATGCCGTCTTCTCTTGTCAGTCTCCGGCCCTGTTCAACTTTTTCCATGATATCCAGCAGTTTACTGTCAGCAAATAATTGATGCATTTAATCATCCTCCAGTCAGCGGCAGCGGTTCAGAGACCTTCCCAGCGCCGGAATAGATCGTTTTCCACACCCAGTAAATCCAAAACCCGTCCGACCATGAAGTCCACCAGTTCAGCCACCGACTCCGGACAGTGATAAAAGGCCGGCATCGCCGGCACAATATGTACCCCCATCCGGGCAAGGTTCAGCATGTTCTCCAGGTGGATCTGGTTTAGCGGCGTCTCCCTCGGTACCAGTAAAAGCGGCCGGCGTTCTTTTAGCATAATGTCAGCGGCCCGCTCCGTCAGGTTTCCGGCTGTACCGTGGGCAATCCCCGACAGGGTGGACATAGTGCAGGGGATCACCACCATACCGTTGCAAGGCACCGACCCGCTGGCTATGACGGCCGCGATATCCTGATTGGCATAATACCTGAGAAGCCGGGCATATTCCGTATTGCCCAGGTAAACGCCAATTTGCCGGACCGTTTCTTCAGCCGTCAGACCGGCCAGCTCCCAGCCAAGTTCCTGCCGTACCACCTGCAGTCCGGCTTCGGTAATAATCAGGTTGACCTGATGTTTTTTGTCTAACAGGACTTCCAGCAGCCGTTTCCCGTAAACCGACCCGCTGGCGCCGGTAATTGCTACTATGTAGGTAGCCATGATTCACTTCCTATAGCCCGATATTGACTTTGGTCGGGTAAATTATGTCGGCAAAAGTAAAAATAAAAAGCAGCACGCTGAGAATGCCGTTCATGTTGAAAAAAGCGGCATCCAGGCGGGATAGGTCGCTAGGTGTAACCAGGGAGTGTTCATAAACCAGGATCCCGATGGCTACAAGCACACCTAACCAGTAAAAGTACCCTAAGCCCATGAAGATTCCGAGCCCGATTAATGTAAGGGCAGTTATAACATGTAGAAGGGCTGAAAAAACCAGGGCTGTCCTAAGGCCGAACCTGGCCGGAACCGAATATATCCCGTGGGCTTTGTCAAATTCGTAGTCCTGGCAAGCATAAATTACATCAAAACCCGCTACCCAGGTGGCTACCGCCAATCCCATAACCACCGCCCCCCAGGTCACCTGGCCGGTTACCGCCACCCAGCTCCCCACGGGCGCAAGGCCGATGGCAACTCCCAGCACCAGATGACAAGCCCAGGTAAATCTTTTGGTATAGGAATAAATACTTAGAATAACCACAGCCAAGGGCATCAGTTTGACCGTTAAAGGCACCCGCAGGCCCAGCGGGTTTAACTGCCATGCCGCTACCAACATTAAACCAAAGGAGGCAATAACATACAGCCATACATCAGTGACGTTCAGGAGCCCTTTTGGAATGGCCCGTTCCGCCGTGCGGGGATTTTTGGCATCAATATGCCGGTCAATTAAACGGTTTAAGGCCATGGCAGCCGTTCTGGCACCGACCATGGCCAGGGTAATCCAAAGCAACTGGCTTGCTGCAGGTATCTTTCTAAGGGCCAGAAAAGCGCCCAGGTACGCAAAAGGCAAAGCAAAGACAGTATGCTCAAACTTTATCATTTCGGAAAAAGTCTTAACCCGCTTAATCAAAATGCTCTCCCACTTTCTGTTTTGGGTCTTAAGACAGCAGTGCCTAATGTTCTTTGGTGGCAGCTACCGAACGGTGGGTGGGGACTTCGGCAGGTTTACTGCCGATGTGTATGGCCACGACACCGCCGGTTAGTTCAAAATAATGGGCGTTGTCCAAACCCACTTCAGTAAAAATCTCCTTTAGTTCCTTCTGGTGGGGAAACACTTTCCATGATTCATGCAGATACCGGTAAGGACCGTCCAGCCCTACGCCGAGTTTGCCGAGAAAAGGCACCCACTTGTCAAAATAAAAATTATATACCTGTTTGAAACCAGGGACAGTCGGCTTGGCAAACTCCAGGCAGACTAACCTGCCACCCGGCTTAAGCACCCGCATCATTTCCTGCAGGGTCTTTCTCATGTCGGGAACGTTCCGTAAACCAAAACCGATGGTGGCACAGTCAAAGGTATCGTCGGCAAAGGGCAGATCCATGGCATTTCCCTGAATATATTCGATATTATCCACATATAGTGAACCCTTGAGATTTTCTCTGGCAATAGCCAGCATTTCCACGGAAAAATCCAGGCCTGTCACTTTTCCCCCGGGGCCGGCATTTTTGGCCAGCTCAACTGTAATCATGCCGGTCCCGCAGCAGACGTCAAGGGCATGTCCGCCTGGCTTGAGGCCGGTCTTTTCCACCGTAACCTTCCGCCAGTACTTGTCCCTGTTAAAGCTCAGCACAGTGTTAAGGACATCATACTTTTTGGCAATATTATCAAAAATATCTTTTACATACTCTTCTTTGTCCGGATAGTTTTTAGGGATCTCAACCTGACCTTTATTATATTCCTTCTTGCTTGCTGCTGCGCCAACTTTTCGTACAGGCACGGATATACCGCCTTCCTTCAGTTGTTTCACCAGGGTTGCCAGAGACTGCCGTGAATCGCCGGCCGGCATGCTGTCCAACCGGGCCATGGCGTGGTCAAAATATCCGTCTGCCAAATCCCTTGGCAGGTTCCTTTCCAATAATCCATAGCCCATGCCGAGGTTATACCCGAAATCAGATAACTCCCGTTCCGCATCTGCCCCGGCTCCGGCAAGCCGGGCAGCCAACCGGCAGCAACCTGAGGTCAGGGCAGCCGTTTCTTTCTCTATAACCCCCGGGTCGTTTTCTCTTTGGGGCAAACTCTCTTTAACCCTTAAAACAGCTCCCAGGTTCATCTCGCCGATGATTACCGCCAATGGCTGTAAATACTCTACAATGCCGCCGGCGCAAAGGGTGGTAAAGAACCGGCCGTACAGGTAATCGCCGACCAGCACGGGAAACTGGGCGCCGTCCCTGATATCGCCAGTTTCATCACTGTCTTCGTCAACTCCGAAATGCACCATAGCCGCCATATAAATGAACTGAACAACTGCTGCCAGCGATACCATCTTCTCTCCGACCTGGTTAAACAACCGGCCGGTAAGCAGTACCAGCGCCGGGTGAAAAATTTTCTGCAGCGGGTTTAGATCCAGATGGGCAAACTGACTGATATAACCCGGCCGGATTCTAAGCGCCTGGTTTATTTTTGCATCTACCTTCTGTAAATCCGAACTGATCAGTTCGAAGTAAGCGGCTGTCATTAATGAACCTCCTATAAAAGTGTAACTCAATATATATTCGTTGCCATAAAAAGAATTCCTTCCATGAAATAAAGTTTGACAAAAAAACATAGAATATGCGGAATTAGCTAAAATGATAAACTTTTTTGTAGTGGGGTACAGGGGAACAAAATGGTCAATGGCTTTGCCATTGACCATTTTGTTCTACCCCAGGAAAGTATAGCGCTCCTGCGGCATAAAAAAGGCTACTTGGCGCTTCGCGCCAGCGAAGCCTCTTTAAGTAATTCACATCAGGTTAAGGGATTTCAGCACAGGCTGCGGGTCGACAAAGAGTTTGTCAAAGCCGAGGTTCTGGGGCGGGATGCCCATTCCAAGACCCATCATCTGGGTGAAATAAACAACGGGGATTTTAAAATCAGTACCGTATTTCCTGTTCACCTGGCTCTGCCGCATATCCAGGTTTACCTGGCAGAGGGTGCAGGCGACTACAATCATCTGTGCTCCGGAGTCCCTGGCCACCTGCAGGATATCCCTGGTGGCCTTAAGGGTGGCATCAATGTTGGAAAAACAGAGGGAAGCGCTGCAGCACTCGGTTTTATATGGCCATTGAACAGGTTCGGCGCCCAGGGTGGTCACGATTTTGTCCAGGGACCGGGGATTTTCCGGGTTGTCAAAAAACCCGAAGGTTTTGGGCGGTTTAACCAGCGCACACCCGTAGTAGTTCACAACTTTAAGCCCTTTAAGCGGCTTTTTAACATGGGACTCACTGAATTTGTCCATGAAAACCTCAATGAGGTTTTTTACCTTGATGTTGCTATTTCCAACGGACCTGCCCAGGGCATTTTCCAGGTGCTGTTTCATTTCGGGGTTTTCGTTGAGGTCTTTTTGGGCCAGGTAAGTACGTACATAACAGGCCGGGCAGGGGGCAGTAAACTCATTGCAGCCGGTGGTTTCCGCCTGAAGCAGGTTGCGGGCCGGCAGGGCAAATGACAGAAAATGTCCTGTACTATGGGCGGATGAGGCGCCGCAACAGTTCCAGTCCGGTACCTCAACCCAATCTATGCCAAGGGGGCCGCCGATAGCCTTGCATGATGCATCCAGTTCTCTGGATGAACCGCTTAATGAACATCCGGGATAATATGCTACCTTCACAACTATCACTCTCCGATCCTTCTGGCATAGGCATAAAGTTTTTTGATTTCGTCCAGCCCTTTGATATTATGCGGGAAAGGGGAAAGTTTGCCTTTTAGGAACAGGGGCAGCCCAAACTCTGCATCTTTTAAAAGGTTGCCGGTCCCCAGGTTCAGCCCCAAAGCCAGACCTACTTCGTACAACCGGCCGTGGCCGCCGACAGATTTCATAAAGGTGCTGTGGAAAACGTACATGTTCTTAGCCTTTTTATGTATCCCCTTATGATAAGCAATCACCCGGAGAGTATCCATCACCCTGGCAATGTCAATATCCCGCGGGCACCTGGTGGTACAGGTGGCACAGGTGGCACAGGTCCAGATAGTAAAGCTGTTCAGCACTTCGTCAACCATGCCGTCCTGCAGCATGCGCATTATCATGTTCGGCGGATAGTCCATAGTGAACTGGAAGGGACAGCCGCCGGTGCATTTCATGCACTGAAAACACTGGCCCGGTTTCTGTCCGCTCTCTTCTTCCAGGTGTTGAAGAAAATCTTTGTTTTTCTCCAGGTTCTCAGTCAGGTTAACCTCACTCATCCCTAACCCCTCACTTGTATCAATATACTTAAAACTATTCTTCATTGTCAGAATAATTCCTCTTAAAAAAAACCCAACAAAGTGTCATGTTCTGGCATCTTTTGTAAGTATGAAAGTTTTGGGAGGCGGCGGGTCAGAGGCGAGTAGGTCAAGGAACAACGGCTCCGAGGAGCGCAGCGTAGTGGTATCTACGTGAGCACCGGAGGAGGCGTTGTGACGCAGAGATACGAAGCCTATGGCCCGCCGCCTCCCAAAACCACCTTATAAAATGAAAAGCGTGAGTCCTGTTACCTTTCGGCATAGGACTCACGCTAACCTTTGACATATTCGACATACGTCTCAGTACAAATAAATATCCCTCCTAAAGATTTACGGCCTTTACCTCGGGAATATTGTACCTGATTCCGCGCTGGGTCTCCTTCGCATCAACCGATGTAGCCCCAAACATTTCAGCCAGATAATTGCATGCGTCCCATGGGTCAACCTTGTCCCCACAGGTGAAAACGTCCACAGCGGCGTAACCGAGTTCCGGCCATGTGTGGATTGCCAAGTGTGATTCGGAAATGACCACCACTCCACTAACACCCTGGGGGCTGAACTTATGGAACACCACTTCCCGTACTTCCGCGCCTGCTTCCAGCGCAGCCTTAACCATGATTTCTTCGACTTTAGTCACGTTGTTAAGTACTTCGAACGGGCATCCATGAATTTCAGCCAAAACATGCCTTCCCAAAGCGTCTAATGTCATTTTTGATCCCAGCCCCTTTCGGAAAGATATTTTGGAACCTAAACCCGCGCCAGACCGAAGGTCTGCGTGGCATCTAAATTCCAATCAAATTAAATTTTAGCACATTTGGACTGATTGTCAACAAAAATTTTCCCCAATTTTCCTAAAACTATCCGGCGGCCACCTGATTAGTTAATTCCCCTATCCCCTTAACAGATATTGTTATTGTATCTCCCGGCTGCATAGGTCCGATACCGCCGGGGGTGCCGGTAATAATAACGTCACCCGGATACAGGGTCATCACCCGGGAAACAAAGCTGACAAGCTCAGGCACAGGAAAAATCAGCTGCCGGGTGTTGGAGTGCTGTTTTAGTTCCCCGTTAAGGTATGCCCGCACATCCAGGTCTGACGGGTCCAGTCCGGTTTCAATCCACGGCCCCAGCGGCAAAAATGTATCAAAGCTCTTGGCCCGGGACCACTGCCCGTCTTTTTTCTGTAAATCCCTGGCGGTAACATCGTTGGCGCAGGTATAGCCCAAAATAAAATCACCGGCCTGTTCAGGCGCCACATCCTTCGCCTGCCTTCCTATAACCACGGCCAGTTCCGCTTCGTAGTCAACCCTGCCGGCCATGACTGGATAAATAATGTCATCCCCGGCGCCGGTAACCGCGGTGGAAGGCTTCATAAACAACACCGGTTCATCCGGCAGGGGTTCATTCATTTCCGCGGCATGGTCCCTGTAATTTAAGCCGACACAGATGATTTTGGTCGGTTTGCAGGGGGGAAGTAATTTTACTTCTTCAAGGTTATATTTATTATTTTTTAAGGTGAAATGTTCATAAAAGGACCCGGAAATTTCACTGATACGGTTATCCGGTTCCAGAACCCCCTGCCGGACCTCTCCGTTAACCAGAAATCTAAGCAGTTTCAACGCATGTTCTCCCCCTCTAATCCATCGCCTTTAACAAACCGGCCATCTCAATACCCGTCACGGCAGCATCCCAGCCCTTGTTGCCGGCTTTGGTGCCGGCCCGCTCGATGGCCTGTTCGATGGTGTCCGCGGTAATAATGCCGAAAATCGTCGGCACACCGGTATCCAGGCTAACTTTGGCAACACCTTTGGAAACCTCGGCACATACATAGTCAAAATGCGGGGTGCCGCCCCGGATTACCGCCCCCAGGCAGATAACAGCATCGTACTTGCCGGAACGGGCCAGCTTTTGGGCCACCAATGGAATTTCAAAGGCTCCCGGCACCCAGGCCACTTCAATGTCCTGTTCCAGGGCGCCGTGCCGGTTTAAAGCATCCATGGCGCCGCCGAGCAGCTTATTGGTAATAAACTCATTGAACCTTCCTACCACCAGGGCAAATTTCATCCCCTGGGCAATCAGTTTTCCTTCATAAACTTTGGTCATGATAAACCGCCTCCCTGTTCTTTGATGTTTAACATATGGCCAAGCTTGGCCTTTTTGGTGCAGAGGTAAAACTCGTTACATTCACCAGGTTCTATTTCCACCGGCACCCTTTCTACAACTTCCAGGCCATACCCCTCCAGGCCGGCAATTTTCCTGGGGTTGTTAGTCATCAGGCGGATGTTCTTTAACCCCAGGTCGGCCAGGATCTGGGCGCCGATACCGTAATCCCGGAGATCGGCGGGAAAACCGAGCAGTTCATTGGCTTCTACGGTATCTTTGCCCTCATCCTGCAGTTTATATGCCCTGATTTTGTTGCCCAGCCCGATACCGCGGCCTTCCTGGCGCATGTAAAGCAGGACGCCCCGGCCCTCTTTTTCAATCGTGCGCATGGCGGTGGCCAATTGGTCGCCGCAGTCACAACGGGCAGAACCGAAGACATCGCCGGTCAGGCACTCGGAATGGACCCGGACCAGCACCGGTTCATTGGTATTCACATCACCCTTAACCAGGGCCAGGTGGGTTTTTTTGTCCAGCAGGCTGTCGTAGGCCACCGCTACAAAATCGCCGTATCTGGTCGGCAGCTTAGCATCATCAACCCGCACAACCAGTTTCTCGGTCCGCCGGCGGTACTCAATCAGGTCCGCAATGGTAATAATCTTCAAACTATGTTTTCGGGCAAATTCCAGCAGTTCGGGCACCCTGGCCATATTCCCGTCTTCCTTCATGATTTCACAAATCACCCCGGCCGGGTAAAGTCCGGCCATCCTGGCCAGGTCGACGGCGGCCTCGGTGTGGCCGGCCCGCCTGAGCACCCCGCCCTCTTTGGCCCGGAGCGGGAAAATATGGCCCGGTCTGGCCAGGTCCCACGGCTTTGTGGCCGGATCCAGCAGGGCCTGAATAGTTAGGGCCCGTTCATGAGCAGAAATGCCGGTAGTGGTGCCATGCTTAGCATCCACCGAAACGGTAAATGCCGTTTCGTGGGAATCTGTGTTGGTGCCCACCATGGCCGGCAATTCCAGCTCATCCAGGCGCTCGCCGGTCATGGGCACACAGATCAGCCCGCGGCCGTGCATGGCCATAAAATTAATGTCATCTGAAGTGGCTTTTTCTGCCGCCATCAGGAGGTCGCCTTCATTTTCCCGGTCCTCGTCGTCCACCACCACCAGCATGCGCCCCTGGCGGATTTCTTCGATGGCTTCTTCAATAGTATTGAATTTCATAAACAGTCTTCCTTCCCCAAAAAAAATGTTTAATACCTCTATAAAAAGCCTTTGTCGGCCAGGTATTCCATTGTCAGTCCCCGTTTCGGTCCGCTTTTCTCCGGCCCAAGGCCCATCATCTGTTCAACATATTTACCGATAATGTCGCTCTCCAGATTTACCCGGTCCCCCACCTTTTTATATCCAAGGGTGGTCATTTTAGCCGTATGGGGAATCAGGGACACTGAAAAGGTATTTTCCGTCCGGTCTACCACGGTCAGGCTGATGCCGTCCACAGCCACCGAACCTTTTTTGATTACATACCGCATTACTTCCGCCGGGGCCGATATTTCGGTCACAACAGCGATATCCTCCCGCCGCTGTGCGGCGATGTGACCGACCCCGTCGATGTGCCCGCTGACAATATGCCCACCGAGGCGGTCGCCCACCCGGAGAGCCCGTTCCAGGTTAACCGGGTCCCCCGGCCGGAGTTCTTCCAGGTTAGTTTTGCGCAGGGTTTCGGCCATCACGTCAACGGAAAAAAAACGGTCGTTAAACTCCGTTACAGTAAGGCAAATACCGTTAACGGCAATGCTGTCGCCAAGTTTGACATCCTCCAGCACCACGGCGCCTTCAATGGTGAGCCGGGCGGAGTCGGCCCCTTTTTGCATTTTTTTGAGCCGGCCCAGTTCTTCAACTATTCCTGTGAACATAATCCGGATATCCCTCCACATAAATATCACTGCCGGCCTGCCCCCAGGTTATGTCCCGCAGAACCAGCGCTTCATCCATCCGTTCTCTGCCGATACCGCCCACCGGGCCGGGTGCGTCCCTGCCGCCGACAATCTTGGGGGCGATAAACCATAAAACCTTGTCCACCAGCGCCCCACTGAGAAATGCCGCACTCACTTCGGCGCCGCCTTCCACCAGGAGGGAAGAGATTTCCCGGCGGCCCAGTTCGGCCAGCAACTCCGGCAAATCCACCCGCCCGCCTAGGCAGGGGACGGTGATGACTTCTGCGCCGGCAGCTTTAAGCCCGGTTAGGTTTTCTTCCGGAGCCAAATCCGTAGTGACAATGATCGTCGGCGCCGGTGAATCAAACTGTAGTGCACGGGCATTCAACGGCATGCGGGCCCGGCTGTCCAGAATCAGCCTGACCGGGTCATGCCCCTCGCCGCCCGGCAGGCGGCAGGTAAGCTCCGGGTCATCTGCGATAACGGTATTCACACCTACCAGAATGGCGTCATATTCATCCCTGATTTGGTGCACTGTATTCCTTGCTTCCGGCCCGGTTATCCACCGGGCGTGGCCGGTGCGGGCAGCGATTTTGCCGTCCAAGGTCATGGCGGTTTTTAACAGTACAAAAGGCCTTTTAGTTGTAATGTATTTGATAAAAATTTCATTGAGCCGCCGGGCCTCTTCTGAAAGCAATCCCACTTCCACCTTAATCCCGGCATCTCTTAGCTGTTGGATGCCCCGGCCGGCCACTTTGGGATTGGGGTCCTGCATGGCCACATAAACCTCAGCCAGCCCTGCCTCTATTACCGCTTTACTGCAGGGCGGCGTGCGTCCATAGTGTGAGCAGGGTTCCAGGGTAACATACATGGTCGACCCCCTGGCCTTTGTTCCCGCTTCCCTTAAGGCATGGACCTCGGCATGGGGTGTGCCTGCCTTTTGATGGTATCCCTGCCCGATAATTTTACCGTCTTTGACTACCACCGCACCGACTAAGGGGTTAGGGGCAGTACGCCCCCTGGCCCGGGCAGCCAGTTCCAGGGCCAGCCGCATGTAGTGTTCATGTTGAGGATTATTTTCACTACCCAATGCAATCACCGCCAAAATAATTAAACCCCGGAGTTACCCCGGGGTTTGCTGACAAGCAACAGGCGCGCTAAAAGGCGCACTTCTCTTCTCCCATCCAGACTATAACTGTCGGCTCCGGAATCACACCGGATCAACCCGAAGGCTCGCGGGCTCGCCTAGAAGGCTTACCGCCGGTAAGGAATTACACCTGTCCCCGAAGAACAATATTGAGTTCGTATAAAATTATACGTTTTTTACTGGGCGGTGTCAAGCCTGTTGGCCTTTTTGAACGAATTTGCCGAACGTATGTTCTTGATTTTTGCCTTTATTTTTGTTACAATACAATTATCAACATTTGATCGTTTCATACATAAGTTTAAAATGATAATTAAGGAGATAATAGGCATGGAAAACGATAAGTTTCAGGAATTAGTGCTAAAACACCTGATGAATTTGTCCGAAGATGTTACAACGATAAAAGGTGACGTCTCTACATTAAAAGGTGACGTCTCTACATTAAAAGGTGACGTCAGAAGACTGGAAACCCGGATGGAAAACGAAGTTATTGACAAAATCCGGGTGCTGTTTGACGGTTACCACCGGCACGAAGACAGGCTTGACCGTATAGAACAAAAAGTTGATGCTATCTGTGAGCAGGTAGGCGTTCATGACTTACAAATCAAGTTAATACGAAAACAATTGTAAAATAAAAGATTACCAAAAAACTGACAGCTTCCTGTCAGTTTTATTTTTGCCTATAGTTCCCAGTACCTGGACTGGACTTTAATAGCTTCGTCTACGGAAATCCGGCTCTGGGGCAGCATTATATTGCGGGGCGTCATCCCCGGCTCGTCAATTTTACAGCCGAAATCACCAAACACGTTTATTACGGCGGCAGCGGCATAGCCTACCGTACCAAGGGCATAACCACCCTCCAGGGCCATGACAACTTTGCCACCACAAGTATCGTACGCTGCCTGCCTGACAATCTCAGCAATCTGACTGTATCCGTTGACAGTCAGCTCCAGCCCGGCCAGCGGATCAGCGTGGTGGGCGTCAAAGCCCGCCGAAATCATCACCAGTTCCGGGTTAAACTGGCGGGCAACTGGCTCAAAAAGCTGCGTGAAAAGATAATAAAAACCGGCATCCCCGGTACCCCTGGCCAGGGGCACGTTGACCGTGTAACCCTCCCCGGCTCCCCTGCCGGTATCGGAAACCCAGCCGGTCCCCGGGAAATTCCCCTGTTGGTGGGTGGAAAAATACAGCACCTGCGGGTCTTCCGCAAAGGCATCCTGGGTGCCGTTGCCATGGTGCACATCCCAGTCAAGGATCAGGATGCGCTTCAGACCATACTGCTTTTTAGCATAAAGGGCGGCCACCGCCACGTTGTTAAAAAGACAGAAGCCCATGGCCCGGGCCTTTTCGGCATGGTGGCCGGGCGGCCGTACCAGGGCGAAGGCATTATCCACCCTTCCCTGCATCACCCCATCCACTGCCGTGATAACACCGCCGGCAGCCATTACCGCCGCCCGGTAAGAATCCCGGGACATCACCGTGTCACCGTCGAGGTGGCCGCCTTTAGCCCCAAAAGCCTCAATGCGGTCGATATAGGCAGGGGTATGATACAGGGCAAGCTGTTCTTTGGCAGCCGGTACAGGGTCGATTTTAACCAGCCGTTCCCTGATGCCGTATTCGTCCAGCACCTCCAGGATCGCTTCCAGCCGGCCGGCGTTTTCCGGGTGGGCGCCGGTATCGTGCTTCAGGTAAACAGGGTCATATATCAAACCTACCGTGGGCATGTTTTAACCTCCATAGGAGTATCGGGACCTTAACCTCTGCAGGCGTTGCGCAGGGCGTCTACCGCCCCGGGGATGTCCGCCGCGCCAAAGACAGCAGACCCGGCCACCAGCACGTTAGCCCCGGCCGCCACAACCCTGCCGGCATTCTCCGGGTTGATACCCCCGTCGACCTGGATGTCCACATTCAGCCCCTGTTCTTTGACCATTTTCCGCAGGGCGGAGATTTTCGGCAGCACCCCGGAAATAAACTCCTGCCCGCCGAAACCGGGGTTTACGGACATTACCAGCACCATGTCCACATCCTGCAGGATATATTCAATGGCAGACAGCGGTGTGGCCGGGTTAAGGGAAACAGACGCTTTTACACCAAAGGATTTAATCAATTGAACAGACCGGTGCAGGTGAGGGGCGGCTTCCACATGGATGCCCACGATGTCGGCCCCCGCCTTAACGAACTGCTCAACGTACTTATCCGGGTTTTCGATCATCAGGTGGACGTCAAACACAAGCTTGCTCATAGGCCGGAGAGCCTCCACCACCAACGGTCCGATGGTAATATTGGGTACAAAATGCCCGTCCATTACATCGATATGGAGGTATTCGACCCCCGCTTTTTCCACCAGGGCCACCTGCTCACCCAAACGGCTAAAGTCAGCCGAAAGTATTGACGGCGCCAATTTAACCATCCTCTTTTCCCCTCTCTTAAAACTTGCGTTCCATTGCCGCTACTTCGTGCAGGAAATGCAGATAATGCTCATAACGGCAGGGAAATATATTGCCGGCCGTAACGGCCAGTTTTACGGCACAGTTTGGTTCGGCGTAATGGAGGCAGCCGTTGAATTTGCAGGCTCCGGCATATTTTCTGAATTCCGGGAACAGGCCGGCCAGGTCTTCTTTTTTGACCTCCGGCAGATAGAGGGTGCTAAAACCAGGACTGTCAGCCACCATGCCGCCTGATTCCAGGTCCAGGAGTTCCACATGGCGGGTTGTATGCCGGCCGCGCCCTATCTTGGCGCTTACTTCCCCCGTTTTCAGGCTCAGACCGGGTTGAACCTCATTAAGCAGCGAAGATTTGCCGGCTCCGGACGGACCGGCAAAAACAGATACCCGGTCTTTTAACAGTTCCCTAAGCTGTTCAATACCCTGGTCCGTTACCGCACTGGTAACTAAAGTCCGGTAGCAGGGGCCGTAAATATCTGTTAATTTTTTGATTTCTTCGGCATTGGCCAGGTCGGCTTTATTAAAGCATATCAGCGGGGCAAGTCCCAGGGCTTCGGTCATGACCAGCATACGGTCCAAAAGTTCCCTGCTAAGGTCCGGGTCCTTAATGGCGGCCACAATAACTACCTGGTCGACGTTAGCCACCGGAGGCCTGTCCATCTGGGTTTTGCGCGGTAATATTTCATCCACCACGCCCTTACCCTTCTGTTCATCCAAAACCTTTATCCGCACCAGGTCCCCTACCAGGATACTCTGTTTTGTCAACCGGAATCGCCCCCTGAGGGAACATTCCCAGACCCTGTCCCCTACCCGCACATAATGAAAACCACTGTATGATTTCTTTACCACCCCTGTCAGCATTAACATCCTCCTAATTGACCAACTGCTCTTTTAACTTTTTACCGTCCACAAACACCTGTATCTTGCCCTTTTTATAATAAGTTACAGGCTGGGTAACCACTTCCCCGGCATCATGGGTTTCATCGTAAACCTCCCGGGTCCCTGTGACATCTATCACCACTATTTGCACCTGATGAGTAATATTATCATCCGGCAATTCCACACTTACCGTAGCTGTTTTGGCCTCCGGCCCGGGGCCGGTGCTCAAAGTAACCTGGACCGCTTCCCCCTCCTGCAAATTATCCCCGGGGCTAGGCTGCTGGGCCATGATGGTCCCCGGTATATAGTCGTTACTCGGGGCTTCATTTACTGTCTCTGATAACCTGAGGTTAAGGTCGGTCAGCATCTTCCTCGCGTCTTCCAGAGTCCTGCCCCTGAGGTCAGGCACCGCGACATACTTCGGTTCCCGGCCCATGCTTACTTCCAGGGTTACGGTACTGCCCTCCACTGCCTGGCTGTCTGCGCCGGGGGTCTGCTCGACAACGGAACCTTTGGCCACCTCGTCACTGTAGACGTCGGTGGTTTCCACTTTAAAGCCCAGATTTCCCAACTCCACTTCCGCGATCGACAGTTCCTTCTTCCGTACGTCAGGCACGGTTACATATTTGGGTCCTTTGCTGACTGTAAGAGTTACGGTAAAACCCTTTCTCACCTTTTTGTTAGGTTCCGGGTCCTGGGAAATGACAGTATCCAACGGAGCCTGCGGGTGGTACTGCCTTTCGATTTTAGATTCCAGGCCCAACCCGGTCAGTGTGCTGATAGCAGTATCAAGTGTTGCTTCTCTCAGGTCGGGAACCGTAACCTCCGGTACATTCAAAAATGAATTAATCCCCGTGGCCGCCCCGGCTAAAAGGCCGATAATCAGCACCGCCAGAATCGCCTTGGCCATAGGACGGACCCGCTTCCTGCGGCGGGGGGCCATTTCATCTTCATCATCCTCTTCAGCCTTTTCCTTACGGATAATCCTGGGCGCCGTAAGCACCCTGGTAGCAAACTCATCCTCATTCAGGTAACGGGTTTCGTCACTGATCTCACCGCACAGGACCGTCCTGAGGTCCCGCGCCATATCCCCGGCGGACTGGTAGCGCAGGGTGATATCTTTTTCCATAGCCCGGAGAATCACCTTTTCCAGTTCCGGGGAAATATTCCTGTTCAGGCTGGACGGCACCGGTGGCTGTTCCTGGATATGTTTTAACGCCACACCGATAGGAGAATCCCCCTGGAAAGGCACCTGGCCGGTAACCATTTCATAAAGCACCACACCCACCGAATAGATGTCCGACCTGGCAACAGTGTTCTCGCCTTTAGCCTGTTCCGGTGAGAAATAATGGACCGAACCGACGATTGTGCCGGCCTGGGTCACCGTTGCCGATGTAACCGCCCGGGCAATCCCGAAGTCGGTTACTTTTACCTTGCCGCCGGCAGTGACAAGAATATTATGGGGCTTGATGTCCCTGTGCACAATGCCGTTTTCATGGGCATGGTCCAGGCCCTCACAGATCTGGCGGGCAATGTCCACCGCCCGGTTAACAGGCATTACCCCTTGCTCCCTGATGAGTTCCTTCAGATTCTTGCCTTCCACATATTCCATCACAATGTAATGGGTGTCGCCTTCCTGGCCGACGTCATATACACTGACTATATTCGGGTGGGATAGTTTCGCCACCGCCTGGGCCTCCCGCCGGAACCTGGCAACAAATTCCTCGTCACAGGTATATTCCGGCCGGAGCAGTTTTACCGTCACCTGGCGGTTCAGCAGGGTGTCCCTGCCCTTGTAAACCAGGGCCATCCCACCGCCGCCCAGCTGGGAAATAATTTCATACCGGTTACCCAACAGCTTGCCAATCATAATTAATGCTTCACCTCTTACTGTCTAACGCTCCCCGCAACACCTCACGGGCTATGGGGGCGGCCGCCTCCCCGCCGGCGCCGGCGGT
>JBMOPI010000005.1:0-17673 GCA_049324975.1 Bacillota bacterium | reverse complement strand
TTGCAATCCGCGTCAGTATCAATGCATTTAGCACAATTGTCACAAAGCTTTTTCTTGTCAAGGTCGCAGATATTGCACTCGCAGCAGTCATCACATAATTTATCGTCTTCCAGCATGCAGTATTTTTTTTGCATCTCAAACACATCCTTTACCGAAATATCGGTCAGGGAACACAATGTGCCAATGCGATCACCCTTGTTAACATAATGTTATTATTTGCCGGGCATCAGGTTTCTTATGCCTTATTATTACATTCTTAACCCTTGATTTAAAATGGTAAAGCAAACATTCCATGAATATTAACCTCGACCCTGGACAACAATGCATGAAACTGGTCATATAAAACTAATACTGTGGTAACCAGCGCGATGGCAAAAGTTGACATGCGGGCTACTTGGACTGCTTTTAATTCTGTAAAATGTGACCCGGCCTCAATTAAATTGTTGTTCATTTCCGTTTTGGCAACAGATGACATAGGTCTCTACCCACTTTCTGTTGAGCTTTATCAATCTATCCTGATTATATTTTATATTAATTTTAATGTAAAGGCATTTATTTTTTGCTAAAATGATAAAACTAGTCTGCAAATGGTGAAATAAATAGGTTAAACGGTTACTCACCCACCAGCAGGCGGGTTTTTTCCGTTACCTCGGCAGGGGAGATCTTCACCCTGGCCAGCCCTTCCCTGACGGCGACTTCGGCTACAGCCCCGGCAACGGCAGGAGCTACCCGCTTGTCAAAAGGCTGGGGAATAATATAATCCACCGACAGTTCTTCGTTACTCAGCAGGTTGGCTATGGATCTGGCGGCGGCCAGTTTCATGCTGTCTGTGATATCGGTGGCCCGGACATCGAGGGCGCCCCGGAAAATACCGGGGAAGGCCAGCACATTATTAATCTGGTTGGGATAATCCGATCTGCCGGTGGCAATTATGTATGCTCCGGCAGCTTTGGCTTCCTCAGGCATGATTTCAGGCACAGGATTGGCCATGGCAAAAACAATAGGCCTCTCTCCCATAGCAGCAACCATTTCCTGTTTCAGCACCCTGGCAGCTGAGACACCGATAAAAACATCTG
The DNA here is from genome assembly GCA_049324975.1 of Bacillota bacterium. Classification (GTDB taxonomy): domain Bacteria; phylum Bacillota; class Thermincolia; order Thermincolales; family CAZWUW01; genus JBMOPI01. Next base: position 16,597 of record JBMOPI010000005.1, on the reverse strand, counting down.
CTCCTTTAATCGCTTGTTCCAGGCTGCCGCAAACATTATCCGGGTTGGTAATGCCGGCCATCTCGGCCTGGGCCGGATTCAACCAGTCAGCGCCCCGGTAAATAATACCCGGTAGGTCACACATAATTACATTTTTTAAGCCGGCATCCAAAAGCAGCCTGGTAATGGCCACACCGGCAGAACCGCTGCCGTTAACCACTACTTTAATTTTACTGATAGTTTTACCAACTAACTTGAGGGCATTTAACAGACCGGCTAACACCACGATGGCCGTGCCATGCTGGTCATCATGAAAAACCGGGATGTCCAGCTCGGCCTTAAGACGTTTTTCTACTTCAAAACACCTGGGAGCCGCTATATCCTCTAAATTGATACCGCCAAAAGTAGGTTCAAGAAGCTTAACGGTTTTCACGATTTCATCCGGGTCCTTGGTGCCCAGACAAACAGGGAATGCATCTACGCCGGCAAAAGCTTTGAAGAGTACGGCCTTGCCCTCCATAACCGGCAGGGCAGCCTCCGGTCCTATGTCACCCAGGCCAAGCACCGCTGTACCGTCCGTCACCACAGCAACCATGTTCCCCCTGGCTGTATATGTAAAAACATCGTCCCTGTTCTGGTGGATTTTCCGGCAGGGCTCAGCAACTCCGGGTGTATATGCAAGGCTAAGGTCTTTGGTGTTTTCCACCCTGACTTTATTCTTAACTTCTATTTTACCGACTTTTTCACGGTGCAGCTGCAGGGCCTCATCTTGTAAAGACATCAAAGCTCCTCCTTAGAGTATTTTTTTCTTCCTTCCCGGTAAAGGTCACTTCCATTGGTGTCATTGACCACTACGACGGGAAATTCTTCTACTTCCAATTCGTAAATGGCCTCAGGACCCAGATCAGGGTATGCCACCAGTTCACATTTCTTGATTTTCCTGGCTATCAGTGCGGCTGCCCCGCCAACAGCCGCAAAATAAACCGCTTTGTACTGTCTTAAGCCGCTTATTACTTCCGGTGAGCGGAACCCCTTCCCTACCATCCCCTTTAACCCCCGGGCAAGCAGCGGTAAGGTATAACTGTCCATCCGGCCGCTGGTGGTCGGGCCAGCGGGCCCGATAACCCGGCCCGGTTTGGCAGGCGCCGGACCGACATAATAAATGACCTGCCCCCTCAGGTCAAAAGGTAACTCGCCGCCGGCGTTTATTGTTTCCAGCATCCTTTTATGAGCGGCGTCCCGGGCTGTGTATATCTTACCTGATAATAGCACCCGGTCGCCGATGTTCAGTTTGGTTGTCACATCATCGTCAAGGGGCGTGGTTAATCTATATTCGGCCATTCTTACCTCCGGTTATATTTCCGTACTCTTGTGTCTGGCGGCATGGCAGTTAAGGTTGACTGCCACCGGCAGGCTGGCAATATGGGTAGCGTAAGTTTCTATATGCACCGCCAGTGCGGTGATACGTCCGCCAAGTCCCTGGGGGCCAATCCCCAGGTTATTGACAGCTGTAAGTAATTCTGCTTCCAGAGCAGCGATCTCAGTCTTGGGATGCTGCCGGCCCACGGGTCTTAACAGTGCTTCTTTGGCCAGTAAGGCAGCCTTTTCCATAGTGCCTCCAATACCCACTCCAATCACCAGGGGCGGGCACGGATTAGGACCGGCAGCTTTAACGGCATCCAGCACAAATTTTTTCACACCGGATACACCGTCGGCCGGTTTTAGCATCTTAAGGGCGCTCATATTCTCACTGCCCCCACCTTTGGGGGCAACAGTAATCCTGATCTTATCGCCGGGAATAATTGTGGTGTGTATTATTGCCGGGGTATTATCCCCTGTGTTAACGCGCTCCAGGGGGTCTCCCACAATAGACTTGCGCAGGTAACCTTCACGGTATCCGATGCGAACCCCCTCGTTTACAGCATCATATATGTAACCACCATCAACATGGACTTCCTGCCCGATTTCCAAAAAAACTACGGCAAAACCTGTATCCTGACAGACAGGTACTTCTTCGGCAGAAGATATCCCGGCGTTTTCCACCAATTGAGTAAGGATTTCCTTACCGACAGGTGACTCTTCATTTTGGTAAGCCGTTTTTAATGCCTGTTTAATATCCTCGCCAAGGAGACAGTTGGCCTCCCGGCATAAACGGGCAACTGCGTTGATTATTTCGCTGACAGGCACAGTGCGTATGGAAATTGCCCCCTTTCCAGTCTCATATCTAATTATTTCTCAACAGCCGTAAAAAATCCTTTTTATCAGCGCAAAAATTAAAAAGGGGTTGCTCCCCTTTTAACTTATTTTGTATTTCTTCAGTTTATTATATAGTGTAGCCAGTGAAATATTTAATGCCCGGGCAGCCTGTTTTTTGCCTTCCACAGAAAGTCCGAATTTCTCCAGGGCCTGCTGCAAAAGCAGCTGTTCCATCTTATCTATGGGTACAATATCCGAAATATAAATATCTGACAGACCGTTAATCTGACCCAGTTTATCATAAATATTTTCTATAACAGTTGTTGACCTCTTCAGTTCTTCCATGAGTTTGATAAAGTCCGGCATCTGCCGGATAACACCAACTGCCCCGTGAAGTTCCCCCCTGACCAGGACTGGAGTGGCATTAACCAGAAGTTCTTTAGTGGAGCCCGGGATACGGCTTCTTAGCCCGCTGCAGGGTTGATGGTTTTTTAGCGCTCTGGCTACAGGGCTGTCCGGGCACCATTCAAAAATATTCTTCTCAACTATGTCTGCTGCAGCAACTCCCGTCAAATCAGTAAAGGTTTTATTAACATATGTGACATTGCCGTTATTATTGACCATTAAAACAGCATCGTTAACAGAGTTGAGCAGTGACAACAGTTCAGCTTCCATCCGTTCTTTCTTCCTGCCCAGGGTAATAAGCAAATCCAACCCACTGGCTTCTATAACCTGTGTTTCAGGACGCTTGTATCGGTATATTTCTTTCCGGACTTCAGGCAGTTTGGTGGTTTCAACTATCACATCTATATCAGGCAGCATTAGCGCCTCATTGACTGAGCAGGTGAGGAATGTTCCGTTCTGGACAGCTTCATCTTCTATCATCCCTTTTCCGCTGACATCGACAATGCCGGCAATTTTAACACCGGGTTTCAACCTGAAACAGTGGTAAAGAGAGTGGCCTTCCCGGTCAGCACCAACAATTAAAATACCTATTTTATTCATTCCTTCAGCCCCTTGATACTTTGTTTTGATTTTTCTTAATTTTCATTTAAATTATTATTTGACAAATCTTGCTTTTTTCCTTTTGGCTGAGGGAATTTTTTGCTAAAAATTAAGAGGGACTTTTATCACTTGCCCCGGATATAAACCGGAGTTTTTTATTTTATTCGCCTGCTTAATTGCGTAGATGACTTCTTCTATGTCCGTCCCGCCGTTTTTGTTGTCCCTGGCTATTTCCCAGATAGTATCCCCTTTTTTGACGGTAATCTGTTTATAACCGGTTTGTAACGTACCTGTCGCCGAACCTTTAATGAAAAATGTCATTGTAACGGCCAGGATAATCACCAATCCTATCCCCCTGAAAAACTTGACTGGATTAAATCTTCTTCTTATCATGTGTTTTTTCATTTAAACACCCTCCAAACACGCGTTCGTTTTGAATAAATAGTATCACGAACACTAGTTCGTGTCAATATAAAAAAAGAAATTTTTACTAAAAATATCGAACTGGTGTTTGCAAGTTGTAATTCCTGTGTTATAATATGGATGGAGGTGCTGATGCATGTATAACGATTTAAGCAACCGTCAAATTGCCATTCTGGACTTTATCAAAAAAGAAATAAGAAAAAAGGGGTATCCCCCTTCAGTACGGGAAATTGGCGAAGCAGTCGGCCTGAGTTCCAGTTCAACGGTCCACGGCCACCTGGCTCAACTGGAAGAAAAGGGCTATCTGCGCAGAGACCCCACCAAACCGAGAGCTATCGAGGTGCTTGGTGACGACTACTTCTCCATTAAAAAGGAAATGGTCAATGTGCCTATTGTCGGCAAGGTGACTGCCGGGCAGCCTATCCTGGCCGTGGAGAACATCGAGGACACTTTTCCGCTGCCTCTTGATTTTGTCCGTAACGATGAAGTATTCATGCTGTCAGTACGGGGAGACAGTATGATGAATGCAGGTATACTTGACGGTGACTATGTCCTGGTAAGGCAGCAAAGCACGGCACGCAACGGTGATATCGTGGTCGCCCTCTTAACTGATGAAGCTACCGTTAAAACTTTCTATAAAGAACAGGACCATGTCCGGCTGCAGCCGGAAAACCCTGCCCACGAACCCATTATAACCAAGGATGCATCTATTCTGGGCAAGGTAATAGGCGTTTTCAGAAGACTGCATTAAAAAGGCTTGGCAGGCGAATTATACTTTTTTAGGTGTTAAAAAAAATACCGGGGCCGGAGACGTACCGATGTACGTTAACGGTCCCGGTATTTTTATTGGCGCTACTGTTAACAGCTAATTAATTAATTATCTGCTGCGGCATGTCAAGCTCCCGGTCCATAGCGGACGTTAACTGACCATATTCCCGGGCACGCCCCAACAATCCGATCTGTCCGACCATTTCTTCGATAACCCTGTCCAGGGAGGAAAAATCGAATGGAGAAACATTAACAACCTTATATCTTTCTTTTTCTAAATCGAACACCGGCAGAATATCCCCAATCATTTCCCGCCGCCTGATAACCTTCCGGTTTTTGGGGCAGCAGCAGGCATTGCGGGGACAGGCCACAATAATTCCGGCCCAGTTGGTCTTTAACATTTTGATAATCACAAAGGGGTCCGTTTCCGCAGGACAGTCGACAGGCACAACCTGTAATGAATCTTTGTATTTTGCCAGGACTTTGTGCATTAATTCGCCGGTCATTCCCCGGCAGGTACTGCACATTAGCAAGGCAATATTACTGCTGACCACCCGGTTCACCCCCGATTTCAAATAGTTACTTACCGTTTCTTTTAAATATATGATTCTATAGAAAATCGGGATTCCCTGCCACAAAAGGCGAAAAGCCTTAATTTAACTGTAAACGGAGTTTATTGGGTCTTAATCGGAAAAATGGTTTTACAGCGCCTTGTTTAAAAAAAGAATAAACATTGACAAAGCAATAACAAACTTTAAGACCGCCCCGCCGGCAAGACCCAGAATGGTTCCCAGACCGACGCGTAGCGCTTCGGACGGTTTTCGCCCGGCCAGCAGTTCGCCGACAATAGCGCCAACTAACGGCCCCAGTATAAGGCCGACAATGCTAAAAAATACAACCCCCAGCACACCGCCGAAAAAAGCTCCCCAGGTACCCCACCTGGTGGCGCCGTATTTTTTGGCTCCAACCACACCGGCCAGGTAATCGATTAGCAATGTCAGGCCCATAAGCACAAAAAGGATTACCAGCGTAAGCGGTGTAACCTGCCGGAACCCCTCATAAAGCCCGTAACCCAGGGCGGCCAGAAAAATTAACGGCGCACCCGGCAGAACAGGCAAAAATGTCCCCAATACCCCCAGTGCCATAATGATGATGACCAGCCAGAAAACCAATTCCTCCAAATCCATACCTCCTGACAAAACCTACGGACTTCGCCGGAGGTTTTAATGACTTCTTCTGTCTTTTACATAAACACTGCCCGCTTTAGACTTGGCGAACTTTTTCATCTCGGCGGCGATTTCCGCTACCTGCCAATGATTTTCGATCTTACGTTTTTCATTGCTGACCACAGCAATGGAAATGGTCATAAAAGGATACTGCATTTGGCTGTTGTTACGGTCCTTGGTGGTGATGTAGCCCCGGCGGCGGTCATTGGACGAATAAAACAGGGCAATCGTGGTATCAAACTGGTTGATAATACTTTTGCATATGACATCAACCCGGTCCGGCGTGGTGATGGTTATAAAATCGTCTCCGCCGATATGACCGACAAAATCTTCCGGATTTCCCAGTTCCCTAACAGTTTTATCAATAATATGGGCTATAAATTTGATGACTTCGTCGCCTTTTAAAAAACCGTAAACATCATTGTATGCCTTAAAATTATCCAAATCCAGGTATAGTACTGCGAACCTGGTTGCTTCCCCTTCCAACCGGTGTTTTATCTCTTCCTCAATTAAAATATTGCCTGGCAATCCGGTCAGCGGATTAAAAGACTTCTCCTGTTTTGCCCGCCGCAGCTGGGTTTTGATCCGCGCGACAAGTTCAGGAGGATCAAATGGCTTTGTCACATAGTCGTCAGCGCCGGCTTCCAAACCCTCCACCTTATCTTCAGTACCACCCTTGGATGTCAGCATGATAATGGGCAGGTGACTGGTCCGGGTATCATTGCGCAGTAGCCGGCAGATTTCATACCCGTTCATCTTGGGCAGCACCACGTCAAGCAAAATAATGTCCGGCGTGGATACGTATATCTGCTCCATTGCCGAATTGAAGTCTTCAGCTCCGTAAACAAGAAAGTTGTCTTTTTCCAGGCAATCGGCAACAATACGGTACATGAATTTATCGTCATCAATTATCAAAACTTTACCGGCACCTGTCTGCACTGCCCACCCCCCTTTAACGACAATTTCTGGCAATCATTCTTCGGTATAGTTTTATTCGCCTTAAAAGAACTAAATCCTGCCAGATTTTTTATTTTTTTAATATATCCTGGCAAGCCTGAGCGGCTCCAAGCACGCTTAGTCTGGTGTAGTCCAGTGACAGTCCCCCCTGCAGATAAATCGCATATGGCGGTCTTATTGGTCCATCAGCGCTAAGTTCAATCGTCGAACCCTGGGTAAAAGTCCCCCCGGCCATAACCACTTCATCATCGTAGCCCGGCATCTGCCAGGGTTCAGGGATGATGTGGCTGTCCACCGGTGAAGCATGCTGCAGCCCCCGACAAAACGCAACCATCAACTCAGGGCTGCCAAGACGGATACCCTGAATCAGGTCCCCCCTGTACTCCCTGCTGCCGGGCGAAACTTGAAACCCCAGGTTTTCAAACAAGGAGGCAGTGAAGACCGCCCCTTTCAAGGCCTCACGGACAGCAGCCGGGGCCATATAAATCCCCTGCAGCAGCCACCGGTTCAAATCGAGGGTAGCCCCCACCGCTGCCCCTATCCCAGGTGAAGTAAGACGGTTAGCGGCCATTTCCACGAATTCCTTTTTGCCGGCCACATATCCCCCGGTAGGCGCCAAACCGCCGCCCAGGTTTTTGATCAGGGAGCCGGCGGCCAGGTCAGCCCCTACTGCGGTTGGTTCCACGGTTTCTACCAGTTCTCCGTAACAGTTGTCAACAAAAGTGACAATACCGGGATTAAGTTTTTTCAGTCCCTCACAAACCCGGCCGATGTCTTCCACCGCTAGGGCAGAACGCCAGGCGTAACCCCGGGAACGCTGGATCAACACCATCCTGGTTTTGGCCGTTACGGCCAGTTCTATTGCCGGCCAGTCTAACTGCCCGGAGGCTGTCAGTTCCACCTGCCGGTAACTGACGCCGAACTCCTTTAATGAACCTGGCACCCCGCTTCTGATACCGATCAGTTCCTGCAGCGTGTCATACGGTTCGCCGGTAACGGAAAGCAGTTCATCCCCCGGTCTTAAAACCCCGAATAAACCGAGGGCGATGGCATGGGTCCCGGATACGATTTGTCCCCTGACCAACGCCGCTTCGGCGTTAAAAACTCCGGCAAAGACGTCCTCCACACCCTGTCGGCCAATATCCGAATAACCATAGCCGGATGTTCCCTTAAGGTGCTGGTCGCTGATCCTGGCCTGCCGGAAGGCGTTTAACACCCGGGCATGGTTCTTTGCCGCTGTTTTTTCAATTTGCCTGTAAACCGGGCCAAGTTGTTCTTCCAATTCTTCGGCTTTTTCCCAGAGTTCCGTGTTTATCTCTCTCAAGATTGCTGTTCCCCTCCGTTTAAGCGCTGATACTGCCGGACCCGACTATAAAGGGCGTCGTCAAGCAGTGCACAAATGATGACGGCATCCGCACTGTATTCTTCAGTGATGACTTTGCCTTTTTCATGAACAAGGGCAACTATATCAGAGCGTCCGTAAGGCACCGCCAATATCGCCTGCCGGCGTTTGACGGGCAGCAGGCGCAGGATAGCGGCCTTTAATCCATCAAAACCTGTTTTCTCTTTTGCCGATACTGCAACAGAAGGGCTGTATTTTTTTAATAAAGAATCAGCAACATGCGCCGGCAGCAGATCTACCTTATTAAATGCAGTCAAAGTAGGCTTTTCCACCGCCCCCAGCCCGGTCAGCACGCTGTTCACTGCATCCATCTGTTCCTTCATCGCCGGGTGGCCGGCATCCACAACGTGCACGAGTATATCTGCCTCCACCACCTCTTCCAAAGTGGCCCGGAAAGCAGCCACCAGGTGATGCGGCAGTTTGTTGATGAACCCGACAGTATCAGTCAGCAAAATTTCATTGTTGTCAGGCAGTTCCAGCCTTCGGGTAGTTGGGTCAAGGGTGGCAAAAAGCTTGTCCTCTGCCAGTACATCTGCGTCTGTAAGGCTGTTCAGGAGCGAACTCTTGCCTGCGTTGGTATAACCTACCAGGGCAACAGTGGGCAGCGGTACAGATTTTCTGTTTTTTCTTTGCAGGCTCCTGTTCTTTCTGACTTCTGCCAGGTTCCGGGCCAGGTCCGCAATCCTCTTCCTGATGCGCCGCCGGTCCATTTCCAGCTTTGTTTCCCCCGGCCCCCTGGTGCCGATGCCGCCACCTAACCGGGACAGGACCTGTCCCATCCCGGTTAGTCTTGGCAGCAGGTAATTTAACTGGGCCAGTTCTACCTGCAGCTTCCCTTCCATGGTTCTCGCCCGCTGGGCAAATATATCAAGGATAAGCGCAGTACGGTCGATAATTTTGGTCCCGGTGACCGCTTCAAGGTTTCTCAGCTGGGCGGGTGACAACTCATCATCAAAAATAATGACATTGGCTTCTTTGACCTGTTTTAGCAAATTAAGCTCTTCGGCTTTCCCTTTGCCTATATAAAATGTAGCATCCGGGCGTCCGCGCTTCTGCAGCACTTCATCCACCACTTCCACGCCGGCGGTTTCCGCCAGCCGGCCCAGTTCCTGCAATGACTGGATGGTAAAATCCTCATCCTGGTGCGGCAGCTGTAAGCCTACCAGGATGGCTTTTTCCTTTTCGTCAGCTTCATTGACAACGAGCCCGTTCTTTACTATCGCACTGTCCAACTCATTTATTGTTGACATAATATTGTTATGGTAAACCTTGTCGCCTGTCAGGGGTCCGATGATCTGACTGGCATCTGCAATACTGCCATTTTTTACCTGCATTAATCCGATATACGCTTCATTTATTTTACCGTCCTGTACGCCGACACTCACCATAGCATCCAAACGCAGGCTTTTTAATGCGGTCAGGTCCACCACACTGAGTGATGCATCCCCGCCGGGATGGGTATGGATACACCGCACACCGCTTAGCCGGCACTGACTGCGCCGTCCGGGGACGGCCGGCAGCGTTACTGTGGCATGGTCGCCTACAGAGACATCAGTTATTTTTCCGTTTCTGGTAATATAGACCGATATTTCCCGGTTTAATATCTCAGTCAAACCGGCCATGTCATCGATAATCTCACGGGTTATCAGGTCTTCCGCCGGAACCTTCCGGTCATAAAGGCTTTTCAGCAGCTCAAGATGTCTTTCACTGATACCCCGGGTATTGCCATGAATCTGCCGCAACGTTTGCCAACCACCTTTCCAGTACTTCTATTCTAACGCGGCCGACTTGTTTTTACAATACTGCCAGGTATCGCTTGAGAATGCGCTTTCAGACAGCTCCTCTATATCAGTCCTTTTTATCTGCATCAGTTCCTCCCTGGTTGCTTCCGGTTTGTTTACCAGCCGGACCGCCTGACGCCTGATGGCCTGTTCAATCATGTTGCGTACCAGCCTGGCGTTGCCGCTGTGTTCGTTGCCGGGTCCGGTCCTTGCTTCAAGTTTTTGCCTGAGCGCCTCCCGCGCCCCGGTATCCAGGATATACTGGCGTTTCTTGAGCATCAGGCCGGCTATTTCCAGTAGTTCCCAGACTGTGTAGTCGGGGAAATCGATATGTATTGGGAACCGGGACATTAACCCGGGGTTGCACCTTATAAAATGCACCATCTCATCCCGGTATCCGGCCAGAATAAGCACAACGGCTTCTTTGTAATCCTCCATGGCCTTCACAAGGACGTCAATAGCCTCCTTGCCGAAGTCTTTTTCCCCTCCCCTGGCAAGGGAATAAGCCTCATCAATAAAAAGGATTCCCCCGACAGCTTTTTTTATTTGTTCCCTTGTCTTTTGCGCCGTGTGACCTATATATTCACCAACCAGATCAGCCCGTTCCACTTCTACCAGGTGACCTTTTTCCAGCACACCGATTTCTTTAAACAGCCGCCCGATTATACGTGCCACCGTTGTTTTGCCTGTGCCGGGATTGCCTCTAAAAATCATATGCAGTACCTGCGGCTCGGCAGCCAGTTTCTTTTGCTGCCGGCGCTTCTGAATTTCCACATAAGCGCGGATCTCCCGGATGTTCTTCTTGACGGTGGTTAACCCAATCATGTCGTCCAACTCTGTGAGAATCTCATTCGTCTTTTTCTCCAGTGTTTCAACGCTTGTTACCGGCTCCTCTGTTTTCTTGTCGAATTGTGGAAGCAGGGAAAAAGCCCGCTGTTTCGCGGCCCGGGTCCTCACCATCTTGATTTCCAATAGACTGCCACCCCGCTTTGACAAATAATTCTACGGTATATTTATACGCCAATACAATGAAATTGTGTTACCAATATAAAAAATATCTAATCTTTTGGATAAATTTGCAGGATTTTTTGTAGTAATGTAGAATAATATACAAAAATCAACATGAAAAACATGGAAAAAGGCAAACTCTTCGTAAGAAGAGGACGCAAAACTACAGGGTCCCGGGGTGGGACAGCCAGTTGCCAAAACTATTAAATTTACCTGTCCTTGGCAACCAAAGAGGCAGGTTTTATTTTTTCAGAATTTATTAGTACCAAACCACATACACCATTATTTATCACACCAACCGAAAGGGGGTATAATTGAGTTTTCTTAATATATTTTTTGCTGTAAACATAAAAAAAGGAGGTAGTTTTGTTGACTAAGACTGAACTGATTTCCCAAGTAGCAGAAAAGTGTGACCTGAAGAAGAAGGACGTAGAGAAAGCGGTAAACGCTGTATTTCAGACCATTACTCAGGCTCTGGCAAAAGGGCAGAAAGCTCAATTCATCGGTTTTGGTACTTTTGAAGTTAAGCAAAGAAAAGCAAGGAAAGGCCGCAACCCGCAATCCGGGAAAGTTATTAACATTCCCGCTTCCAAGGCTCCGGTTTTTAAAGCCGGTAAAGCCCTGAAAGAAAAGGTTGCCAAGAAGAAATAAGTAACTAAATCAAAAAAACCAGCCTACAGGCTGGTTTTTTTTACCCCAGGAAATTATAGCGCTCCTGCGGCTAAAAAAGGCTGACTTGGCCCTTCGCGCCAGCGAAGCCTTTTTAATGCCATTAAACGGTCCTCTGTTCTGTAAAAGAAGTATTCACAGATTTAAAGGGTGCAATAGTTGAAATGGCGTGTTTGTATACCATCTGTTGTTTCCCCTCAAATTCGAGGATAACGGTAAAATTGTCAAATCCCCGGACCAGGCCTTTAAGTTGGAAACCGTTAACCAGATATATTGTAACCTGGATATTTTCTTTTCTCACCTGATTTAAAAAAGCATCCTGCAAATTAATTTGCGGTTTGGTCATTTGGTGTACCTCCATTTTCTGTTATTTTTCTATCTTTAAAAAATGTATTCTACAAAACCTGTAATAGTCCTTCTAACTGTCCGGCGATTTCGTTCGCAATTTCCGATGAACTATGGTCGTTTTCGACATTCAGCCACTCAATCCGCGGGTCTCTCCGGAACCATGTCAACTGCCTTTTGGCAAACCTCCTCGTATTCCGTTTAAGCAGTTCAATAGCTTCATCCAGGGAGTATTCCCCCTGCAGGTAACCTATAATCTCCTTATATCCCAACCCCTGCATTGAAGGAAGGTCCGGGCTGCAACCCCGGTCCAAGAGTTTTTTGACTTCTTCCACCAGACCCGCACTGATCATCTTGTCTACCCTTTGCTCAATCCGCCTGTATAAATTGGCCCGCTCCATCGTTAACCCGAAATATCCGAGCCGGTATTTTGGCGGCAGGTCACTGTCCCTATATTGAAAAGAAGAGATAGGCCGGCCGGTCTGCCGGTATACTTCCAGGGCCCTGATGATGCGCCTGATATCGTTGGGATGGAGCCGGTCAGCTGCAGCCGGGTCAACCTCCCGTAATTTGGCGTGCAAATATTCATTTCCGTACTTCTCCGCCTCACATAAAAACTCATTGCGCAAATCAGTGTCAATTCCGGCCGGGGAAAAATCATAATGGTCGGTAACCGACCTGACATACAACCCTGTTCCTCCTACGAGGACAGGCATCTTGCCCCGGGCCAGGATGTCATTGATATACTCTGTTACTTTTTGCTGAAACAGGGCCACACTGAATTCCCCGTCAGGTTCCAGCAGGTCCAGCATATAATGGGGGATACCCTCTTTTTCATGTTCAGTTGGCTTGGCAGTGCCGATATCCATATGCCGGTAAACCTGCATCGAGTCCCCGGAGATAATTTCACCGCCAATCATTTTCGCCAGCCGGATGCTGACCGCCGTTTTACCTACAGCCGTAGGCCCGACAATAACCACCAGTGGCGGCAGCGTCATGAGTCCACCTCCCCCTTGTCGATAATGCCGTAAGCAATGGGGCTGTATCTGCCTCCTGCCGTACGGGTAAATCCCAGCCTGGCAAATTCACCGCTGTTCCTGGTTTCTTTCATCACCACCCGCCGGGCGGCAACCCTGGCGGCTTCTCTGACAGCACCAGGTGTCAGGGCCGCAGGGTTGGCAATGCCCCGCAAAGGCTCCATGGAACTGGATCGCTGTAAAGAGCGGCGGAACATCGGGTCAAAATAGACAACGTCAAATGAGTTGTCAGGCAGGGCTGCCAGGTAATCCCGGTGGTCCCGGCAGAGCACTTCCACCCGCCGCATGGCCTCATTCAGGCATTGGTCCTCATCTCTGTAAGATGCCAACCCTTCCTGCATTATAGCGGCCAGTACGGGAACACTCTCTAAACCCACCACCCGGCCGGCAGGACCTGCCGCATAGGCGGCCACTATCGCATCCGCCCCCGGTCCCAGCGTACAGTCAAGTACGGTACTGCCCATCCCGATGCCAAGGGCGGAAACAAGGGCGTCCCCCTCCCCCCTCCTCAGGTTCCGGATGCGCAGTTTGCTTAAACCGGGATGAAAGGCCAGGCTGCCTTCCGCCGTTTCCAGTTTCATCCCCTTTGCCGTGACCACCAGTACATTGTCCTGCCACCCCCGGCTCAAAATGTCCAGGGGTTCTTTTTTTCTTTCAATAAAGGGGACATCCAGCCTTTTGGCCAGCTCCGCCGCTCTGCGGGCCGTATCAGTCCCGGACCGCTGGGCGGTTGTGATCACCAGACCGGTCATATCACAGCACCCGTTTGAATTTCTTTTGCAGTTCATAGTTTGTCATATGTATCACTGTCGGCCTGCCATGAGGACAGGTAAAGGGCGCCGCTGTTCCGGCCAGGTCTGCCAATAAGGATGTAATCTCCTCCGGCGACAGCCGCTGGTTGGCCTTGATGGCCGCTTTGCAGGCCATGCCGATAATCAGGTGTTCCCGTAGTTCTTTCCCCGTTATTTTGTGCTGATTAAGGGAAAAATAATCCAGTAAATCAAGAAATATTTTCTTTTCTTCCCCTTTTTTTACGGCCAGGGGCGCCCCCCGCAGGAGGAATGTATCGCCACCGAAGTGCTCAATGATAAAACCGAGTTCTGTAAAGACCACAATATTGTTTAATAATACCTGGGCATCCTGATACCCCAGTTCCATTGTTACCGGCAGCAGCAGTTCCTGGGTAAAATCCTTTTGTCCGCACCGGCTGAAAAACTTTTCATATAAAATCCGCTCATGGGCGGCATGCTGGTCAACCAGGTAAAGCCCGTCGTCACCGCCGGCCACAATGTATGTATTGTCAATCTGCCCCAATGGCCGTAAATCAGGGAAAATTTCAACACCCCGGGGTATGTCATGGTCCCGCATGTTAATGTCCGTATCTGGCGCGTGTACCGGTACTCGTAGCGGCGCCGGTACGGGCACGGACACCTGCTGATAACCGGCGGCAATCTCCCTGACCGCCCCACCTCCTGCAGGTTCCTCCTCACGACCTCGCCGGCCCTTAAAATCCAGGCGGTCCTGGACATATGCTTCCCCGATGGCTGTTTCTCCAGCCTTACTGTCTGTCACTTCTACAGCCTGCTCATCAGCTTTGTCTATAGCCTGCGGAATTAGCGGGTTCTCCAAAAGGGCCGCCCGGACGGCGTCCGTGACCATGGCCGCCAGTTCCTTTTCCTGCTGAAACCTCACTTCAAGTTTAGTCGGGTGGATGTTCACATCCACCATACGGGGGTCAACCTCAAAGGCGAGGACAAAAACCGGCCGCCTGCCGGTCATCAGCATAGTATGGTAACCCTTTTCCACGGCCTCGCTGATTAAGCGGCTGCGGATATAACGTCCGTTAACAAATATGTACTGATGATGCCGGCTGGCCCTGCTGACCGCCGGTTTTCCCAGGTACCCCCGGAAGTTAAAGGCGCCTTCGCCGGCCGTAACTGACAGCATATCCCGGGTGAACCGGACCCCAAAAAGGGACGCAATAGTGTCCCGCAGGTCACCGCTGCCCGTAGTCTGGAACACTTCCCGGTCATTATGCCGGAAACGGAAGGATATTTCCGGGTGGGCCAGCGCCAGCCTGGTCACTACGTCACCGCAGTGACCGCCCTCCACCGTCGCCGACTTCATATGCTTGAGCCGGGCCGGGGTATTGTAAAATAAATCTGTTATTCTCACTGTAGTACCGGCCGGACAGCCGGTCTCCCGGTGCTGCAGGACCTCGCTGCCCCTGACTACGATCCGGGAGCCGGCCGTATCCCGGGCCGGCCGGGTGTTCATTTCCACCTCTGCAACTGCGGCAATGCTGGGCAGGGCTTCCCCCCGGAAACCGAGGGTATTGATCATGTCCAGGTCTTCCGCCACCCGGATTTTGCTGGTAGCATGCCGCTGGAAGGCCAGGGCAACATCTTCCTTTTCCAGTCCTGAACCATTGTCCGTGATACCGATGGATTTGATGCCGCCATCCTCTATCTCGACCTCAATCGTAGTGCCGCCGGCGTCTATGGCGTTTTCCACCAGTTCCTTGACCACGGAAGCCGGCCGCTCCACCACTTCCCCGGCCGCTATCTGATTTGCTGTAAGTTCATCAAGAACGTTGATTTTGCCCAATTAATTTCACCTCTACCGGCTCGCAGCTAGATTTCTTCCCACTCGGTTTTCCTGCCGAAATTATAGCCTTTAAACACATCATTGACTTTATCCTGCAGGTAAACATAGTTATACATTTTAGACTCGCAGGCTTCCATGTATGATACGGCGGCTTCATCCTGACAGCTCCTGCAGGCCCCGAAAGGGATCGATATGGCAAAGACGTTGTTCCGCAGGCCGTTATGATGGAAAGCCTGGGAAGCGATAGTCATGTATCCGGCACAGCCGGTGCACAGCTTAACCCTTTCGACCTGGTACTCGTTGATCCCGTCAGTGTCATAATAGATATCCCGCTGCCGCTCAAAAAATCGTTTCTCTTTTATCAGCGCCTCTATATCCAGGTCATCCCGGTGCTGCCAGATGCCGGCCAGTTCCTCCACTATTTCTTTTATCCTGACGGTTTTTTCCGGGGTCTGGCGCAGCCGTTCCGGGTCATAGTCCGGCTCAACGACATGGCTGTAATCGAGTCCCCCCATAGCCAGGATAATCCCGGTGTTAACATACGGCAAAGCCGTCTCCACCGCGTAACCTCCTTCCAGTACAGCGATGTCGGGCTTGAGCTTCTCGTTCAGCCGGGCATAACCCTGGGCAGAAACCTTCATGTTAGCCAAAGGGTCAGTGTAATGGTTATCCTGACCTGCCGAGTTAATGACAATTTCCGGTGCAAAATCCTTTAGCATAGGAAGGATTAGATTATCCAGCACATAATGCAGCCCTTCGTCCGTGGTACCGGGCGGCAGAGGGATATTTATGGTCCGGGCAAAAGCCCGGGGCCCGCCCAGTTCATTGGTAAACCCCGTACCCGGATAAAGGGTCCGGCCATCCTGGTGAAAAGATATAAACAATACATCCGGATCATGGTAAAAAATATCCTGGGTCCCGTCTCCGTGGTGGACGTCCGTATCGACTATGGCCACCTTTTTGATTCCGTAATGGCGGCGCAGGTAATCCACCATAACCGCTTCATTGTTGATATTGCAAAACCCCCGGTTACCGTGCACCACCCGCATGGCGTGGTGGCCTGGCGGGCGCACCAGGGCAAAGCCGTTTTTGATTTCCCCCCGCATCAGGGCATCGGCTATCACCAGCGCGCCCCCGGCGGCGATCATGTGGGCATCGGTCACCTGGTCTTTTACCGCAGCCACGCCGAAATGG
>JBMOPI010000004.1:0-17689 GCA_049324975.1 Bacillota bacterium | reverse complement strand
ATTGAGCGCTGGATGAACAATTATCCAAGAAGGATATTCGGCTATAGAACACCAAATGAAATGGCAAGTTAATAATAATGCATCGGTTTACCAAAATATGGTGGGCATTTAATATTGCAATTTTCTGTAAATAATACCATGTATAAAAGTGTTGACTGGTGTGTTATTTTGCGTTATACTATTCCTTGCACTGCTTTTGCAGGATGTTTTGACAGTCCGCCGGGATGTAGCGCAGCTTGGTAGCGCACTTGCCTTGGGAGCAAGGGGTCGGGGGTTCGAATCCCTCCATCCCGACCATAGAAAAACACATGCGGGTGTAGCTCAATGGTAGAGCCCTAGCCTTCCAAGCTAGTCGCGTGGGTTCGATTCCCATCACCCGCTCCATTTAACAAATCTGAGCATCATGCGCCTATAGCTCAGTGGATAGAGCAACGGACTTCTAATCCGTGTGCCGGAGGTTCGAATCCTCCTAGGCGCGCCATAAAAGCTGTAAACGTGGTGGCTGTAGTCAAGCGGTTAAGACACAGGATTGTGGCTCCTGCACTCGTGGGTTCGAATCCCATCAGCCACCCCATTTTAATACTGGGGCGTAGCCAAGTTGGTAAGGCAACGGACTTTGACTCCGTCATGCGTTGGTTCGAGTCCAGCCGCCCCAGCCATTATGAGCCATTAGCTCAGTTGGTAGAGCACCTGACTTTTAATCAGGGTGTCGCTGGTTCGAGTCCAGCATGGCTCACCATAACGATTAATCACTTGCCAGTGGCTGGTGGTCACGACCACTGTGTCCCTGGCAATCTTAATTTAATATGCGGATGTGGCGGAACTGGCAGACGCGCTGGACTTAGGATCCAGTGGGGCAACCCGTGGGGGTTCAAGTCCCTTCATCCGCACCACTTACATATTAAAGGGCTTACGCCCTTTTTTATTTTTGTCATTATTAGAATCAGTAAGGTAAATTGTTTAAAATGGGCTAATATTAGGCTAATAATTTTAAAAATAAAAAATGCCAGCATAAACAGCTGGCAAAAATTTTTTATGAATTCATTAATTCTTCAAACCGATCAGCAATTTTTCTGGCAGAAAACTTCTACACAATTATATGGAAGCAACCCTGATGATTCATCAAATTCGAACCATGCTTAAACTATAATATCACTTTCTTTTATAAAAAAAACCTATCCCCGATTTTATACGAAGATAGGTTTAGAAATGAAGTAATTTTTTTATCAATGGGTAACATAGTTTGGCTTGATAAACCAGTAACCTCATTTGTTACATCAACTTACCATTTAGTTCCCTTTTTTTTCTCTTCACTCTTTTTCAGAGTACCATTAGTAAATGTGCTTTTCTTAAGCACATTAGTGCCATCGGCTTCTTTATAACCAAATAAAACTTCACTTCCGTCGTTTTTTATTAGAATAGTTGGTCTTATAGAACCGATCGGTAGTTCTGCCCTATATGGTTGGATAACTTCAGTTAAAATCTTGTCGATAACAACTTCATCTTGAATAACGCTTTGTTTTGTCCTGAATTTTTCTAAATTTGAAAGCTCTACCTGGAAATATTGAGAAGAATCTACATTAAAGGCTGTTTTAATTTCATTCCAAACATTATTTAGTTTTAGATCAATTTCTTCTTTAAGTTTCTTTTGTTCGGATGTCAATTCTTGTTTCGAAGCCGGTAGAGTTGATAAATCCGATGAACCTATTGCAGAAGTAACAATAAATAATAATACAGAGCCAATTACAAGTAATGCCATCCAATAATATTTTCTCTTCAATTCAACTAACCTCCTTTACCTACTCATCGAATCGGCAGAATAAGTTATTTCGTCACCAGTCCAATCTATTGCGTTATGCGTGGTATCTGCTAGAACATATCCAAAAAAACTTTTAGGCATGTTAATATAAACATCTGACGCATTCACTTTAGAATTGTAAATAGTTCCTTGATAGACACCATTTACATACGTTTCAGTAGAAACTTTAATCAAATCAACGGTATCATCCGTCCATGATTGAGCAAATACGTTAACGCCGCTTGATATCCACGTCAAATTAGTGTCGCCGAATAAGTCATAAAATACTGAAGCGTATGCGGCTGTCGGAATTATACTAAATAAAGCAACTAAAACAAATATTAATATTTTCCTTTTTGATTTCAAGTTTAACGCCTCCTTAAAAATGTTGTCAATAAAGAATGATACTAAGAATTCAATGTTTTTGTGAGAATAGGGGTGTTTAAAATTAAAATTAGAACATTATTGCTAGTATTTATTCTAACTATTACGCTAACCGGATGTTCAACCCCTAAATCAAGAGAAACAATATTACCGAAACCAAAAGAAACGATAACATTTCCTAGTTATTTTATTGCTTGGAATGATATTATTTATGGTTTAACTAATGATATCGTCCCAGCCGACAAGATCAGTACAACAATAGGGGAAGTGAAGCGGTTTGTTAGCCCTAAGCCGGAGAAAAATGGTGATGCAGGTACTATCCTTCCCGAGAGCAAAAATGTTATTCCTGTTGGTAGCAAATTATATCTTATAAAAGGGATCAGGAAAGATGAAGCGATTGCAGTAGAAATCTGGGGCGAATTCCGCAAAGCTATAAAAAACAGACCACTTAAGTAAAGTAATAACTGCTAAAATAACTGCATTAAAATTAAAATTTTAGTTTTGGAGCCTACCGGCTCCTTTTTTCATTTACTCCCGAAATTAAAAGTATTGTTTTGTTTGTTCGATATTAGCAAATTAGAGAAAAAGGACTTAGGATCCAGTGGGGCCAACCCGTGGGGGTTCAAGTCCCTTCATCCGCACCAGAAAAAGGCAGGAGTTTCACGTTAAGGCGTGAAGCTCTTTTTTTGTTTACCTTTACATAATTAGGCCGGCATGATTGCTGACCGATTAAAACATAATAATAACGTAAATAAAAAAAGGAGGTGTTCATAAAGATGCCAAAACAACCAGGAGGTAAAAAAGAAGCTACCGGCAGAGCTGTTTTCAACACTAACAACGACACCGAGGTTTCAAGACAGCTTGGTGTTCAAGCTACCGGCCCGGCTGCCTTCAACACCAATAATGATACCGTGACAAGACAGCCCGGCGGCGCCAAAGAGGCTACCGGCAAGCAAGCTTTCAATACCAACAAAGATTTAAACAATTAAGAGAGCATCTCCCGAAAAGCTGCTGTTTTTACAGCGGCTTTTTTTACACCATAGGAAAGTATAACGCGCCTGCGGTATAAAAAAGGCTAACTCGGCGCTTCGCGCCAGCGAAGCCTTTTTAAATAATTGTGAATGATCTGGTGAGAACGCTTTTAATTATGAATAGTAACGGCAAAACACTAGAATTTTCGAAAAAGGAGGAAAAAATCCTAATTAAGTCGAAGTACTAATATAGCATAAATTTCCAACAATACATAAGGGGTGATACAGACGAGGAAAAAAAGTTTATTGAAGACATAGCCCGGAAATACGAAGAAGTGAAAACAAGGTATAGCCGGTAATTTGCAGCCTCCTTTTTACGGGAGGCTGTTTTTAACCCATTGTTTCGCAAAAAACCGGCCTTTCGCTGGCGTCCCCGTTTTATAGATGTTATAATTACCATATAATTTTTACTTTGGGAGGATTAACGTGCCAAACAGGAATACCGTCCTGAAATTTTTTCTGGTATGCTTGTTGACCGTTTTACCGATTTTTGCCGCCACACCGGCCCCGGGCAAAGAATCAGCCAGGCCCCGGGTTATCATGGTTATCGTCAACCGGATTACATACGAAGACCTGAACCGGCCCGAGCTGGCCAATATTCAAAAGCTCATGGCTGCCGGGGGTGTCGGTGTGATGAATATCAACACTGCCGGGGATCCGGCCGATACCAATGCCTATGCCACCATCGGCGCCGGGAATAAAGCCCTGGGTTCGACCATTGGCGGGTTTACTTTTAATGTAGACGAAATTATTGACGGCACGCCTGCCGGCCGGATTTACCGCCGGAACACAGGTTATGCGCCGGGTGACAGCAAGTTGGTTAATTACTCCGTCGCGGCGCTGTTAAAAAACAATGAAGATGCCAACTATGTAATCGTACCCGGCGCCCTGGGCGAAGCCATCCGCAGCCAGGGGGGCCGGACAGCGGTTATCGGCAACAGCGACGGGCTTAAGGATGTCCCGGAACGGTGGGCAGCTTTGATCGGTATGGACGCCCAGGGCCGGATCGATGAGGGGGATGTCGGCACCGGTATGCTGAAGCCAAACCCGTTGGCGCCTTTCGGATGGGAAACCGATTACGTTAAACTGGAAATACTGCTGAAGAAACTACTGACAAAAGCGGATTTTATTGTTGTGGAAACCGGTGACACGGCCCGGGTGGATGCCTATGCCGACCAGGCCCTGGTCAGGGTGAACGAGGGCCAGCGTGCCCGTGCCTTAAAACGGGTTGATGATTTCATCGGCCGCATTAACCCCTTGGTAGACTCGAATACCATGGTTATGCTGGTGACGCCCCTGCCGCCGGCCAAAGCCATTAAAAGGGACGGCATTAAACTGGCCCCGGTGATTATGGCCGGGGGCGACATTAAGCCGGGGAGCATTTTGACCACCCCCACCACCCGCCAGCCCGGGCTGCTGGTTAATTACGACCTTGCCCCCACAGTGCTTGAACATCTGGGTTTAAAACAGCCCAAAACCTTTATCGGCCTGCCGGTGGCCGCGCAGCAAGCATCCGATCAACAGGGGAGTTTACAACAGGTGTACACCGGCCTGTTATCGGCATCGGCGGTGCGGCCGGCCATGCTGCGTTATTTTGCCAAATACCAGGTAGTGGTGCTGGGGCTGGTGCTTTTGAGCATGTTTGCCAAAACCCTGCGTAACAGCAAGGCCGTGCGAATTTTCATGCTTTCGCTGTATATGCTGCCCCTGGCCCTGATTTTACAGCCTTTGTTCGGCAGCATGAAGTTACTGCCCATTGTATTGTTATCCTCTATCCTGACGGCTCTTCTGACACTGCCGGTCCTGATGATAAAAAATACCGGCCGCCGCCTGTTTGTTATTGCGGTGGTTATTGCCCTGCCGATTGTTATTGACGTGGTTTTCGGCGCCGGCCTGATGAAAAGATCAGTGCTCAGCTATGACCTGGTGGTAGGAGGACGCTTCTATGGAATTGGCAATGAATATATGGGCGTGTTAATTGGCACTTCTATTCTTGGCGCGGCATGCTGGCTGGAGGAACACCGTCAATACCGCACCCTCCAGCTGGTGGTAATCGGCCTTATTTTGGCTGGCCTGGTCTTCTTTTTCGCCGCGCCCAACATCGGCACCAACGCCGGCGGGGCATTGGCGGCAGTGGTGGGTTACGCCTTTACCATGTACCTGTTAATCTGGAAAAGGCTGAACTGGCGGGCGGTTGTTATTCCGGCCGGGGCAGCGGCGGCCGGGGTGGGGGTCCTGATTTTTGTCAACAGCATCCTGGTTGGGACCCAGTCCCATATCGGCAGGGCCCTCCGGGTTTTAACCAGCGGTGATTTTCAGGCCATTTGGCTGACCATTGTGCGTAAGGCGATGGCCAACTGGTATCTGTTGCTCCATTCTCCCTGGAGTTCAGGGCTGATTATGCTGGCGGTAACGTTGATTGTCCTGAAAGTCAGGTTCGGCGGTTGCATAAGAACACTTTTTGTCAAGTACCCTGACCTGCACAAAGGCTACTGGGGCATGCTGGCCGGCGGCGCCGCCGCCCTGGTGTTTAATGATTCCGGTATCATTTCGGCCGCGCTGATGGGCCTGTACCTGGTCCTGCCGCTTACGGAAATGGTATTTGACGAACTCCGGGAGGAAACATGATGAGTTACCTGCGTAGTTACGCCGGCATTAAGCGGGATTACGGCTTTGCCAAAAACAGAATGGGCGGTTTTGCCCGGGGGGCCCTGGCTTTTATCCTGGCCGCCGCGCTTTTGGCCAGGCTTGTATATATTTATAACACCGGACCGTTAAAACTGTCCCATGATGAAATAGGTTATCACCAAATGACCGTGCAGTTTCTGGAAAAAGGTTTCCTGGGCTACTATGCCGATAAACCGACGGCTTTTGTAACTCCGGGCTACCCGTTGTTCCTCGCAGTTATATACAGTGTGGTGAAAGCCGCCGCGGGGGCGGAAGCTGATCCGCTGCCGGCGGTCCGCCTGGTTCAGGTATTGCTTAGTGTTGGCACTGTATACCTGGCTTTTGCCATCGGGCGGAGCACCGGCCGCCTGAGTACAGGTTTTGTCGCGGCGGTCCTGGTAGCCCTTTACCCACCTATGTTTATGGCCAATAAACGGGTCCTTACCGAGGTGCTGTATACTTTTCTGCTCCTTTGGTATGTTTATTCCGCCCAGCTTATGCTGCAGCGGCGTATATTGCGCTGCCACCTTGCCAGCGGGGCGCTGCTGGCGCTTACTGTGCTGGTTAGGCCGGCGGCCGCGCCGCTTTTGATCGTGCCTTACATCATCGACTTCTGGCAGCGCCGGGACCCGGAGGTGGTTAAGGGCCTGCTTGTGGCCGGGCTGGCTTTCAGCCTGGTGATGCTGCCGTGGTGGGTCAGGAATTACGTGGTTTTGGACAAGGTGGTTATTTTTGCCACCCAGTCGGGAAACCCGCTGTTAAGAGGCACCGACCCTTATGACCCTTACGACAAAATCGGACCGTCTGTTATTGAAGGAGTGCCGGAAGACAAAATGAGCGAAGTTGCCATGGAACGGATTAAAACCGGCTTCAAGACCGAGCCCTGGCTTTGGCTTAAATGGTTCACCGTGGGCAAGCTTGAATTTCTCTGGTCCAAACCCTGGGGCATGTACAGCTGGGGGGCCAAAACGATACACCTGGTGGCTTTTGTTATTTTCGGCTGGCTGGGGGTTTTCTATGCCCTGGCCAGGCAGGAAGTGCGGTGGGTGGCGGCGGTGCCGGTGTTTTTCACCCTGCTTCAGCTGTTGTTCATACCTATTTCCCGTTACATGTTCCCGTTGACACCGCTGATGGCGGTCCTGGCCTCGGCAGTGGCGACAGCGGCGGTCACCCGGTTAACCGGCCGGTCGGAGACATTTTATTCTGAGACTTGACAGCAGGCGGGGAAATGAGTAAAATATACTATGTACGTTATGTACATGCTATGTCCGGGCGGAAGTGGCTCAGTGGTAGAGCATCGCCTTGCCAAGGCGAGGGTCGCGGGTTCGAATCCCGTCTTCCGCTCCATTACATACTTCGCCGCGTTATAGATGTCCCGCATCTAAACCTCGGCAGTGATTAATTTCACCCGCCGGGGGTTTGTTTTATACCATAGCAAAGTATAATGGCGCCTGCGGTATAAAAAAGGCTAACTCGGCGCTTCGCGCCAGCGAAGCCTTTTTAATCATTTTGGGCAGGGAATATGTGCCAGGCATGGAATACAGCCCGACGGTTTCCGGCAAGACTATAATGAACAATTTAATTTTGTCTTACATATAAATATCTAGAGGTCAAGGAGGAAGTATAAGTGAAGGTAAACCTGGAAAAGATAGAGAAGAATGTTGTCGCCCTGGAAATTGAGGTGGCACAGGAAAAATTCTCCGAGGCGGTGGAAAAGGCTTTCCGTAAACTGGCGCCCAAGGTAAACGTCCCGGGCTTCCGTAAAGGTAAAGCCCCCCGGGTGATGATTGAAAGGAAGCTGGGCAGGGAATATATCTGGGAAGAAGCCATGGATTTTATTGTGCCGGAAGCTTATTTCGAGGCCCTGCAGGAGACCAAAATCGACCCTATCGACCGGCCTAAGGTTGAAGTGGTACAGATGGAAGACGATAAGCCTTTTATTTTCAAAGCAACGGTGGAAGTACGGCCGGAAGTGAACCTTGGCCAATACATAGGACTGGAAGCGGAAAAGCCGGCAGTTGAGGTTACTGACGGGGATGTGGACAAGGAACTGCAGAAACTTCAGGAACGCCATGCCCAATTGGTGCCTGTTGAAGACGGTGCCGCAGAAATGCACGATATCACAGTAATCGACTTTGAAGGGTTTGTCGACGGGGTGGCCTTCCCCGGCGGTAAAGGGACGGATTATTCCCTGGAACTGGGCTCCGGTTCCTTCATCCCCGGCTTTGAAGAACAACTGGTGGGGGCTAAAGTTGGCGAGGAGCGGGAAGTTAACGTTACATTCCCCGAAAACTACCATTCGGCCGACCTTGCCGGTAAAGAGGCAATGTTCAAGGTTGCTGTCAAAGGGATTAAACGCAAAGAACTGGCTGCGCTGGACGATGAGTTCGCCAAGGACGTCAGTGAGTTTGAGTCCCTGGAGGAATTAAAAACAGATATCCGGAATAAACTAGAAAAGGAAGCCGAGAGAAAGGCCGACCATACTTTAAAGGATGAACTGGTTAACAAAGCTGTCGGCGGCAGTGAGGTTGAGGTTCCGGAAACAATGATCGAACAGCGGATTGACTCCATGCTGCAGGACATGAACCAGCGCTTGGGCATGCAGGGCCTGTCCATTGAGGATTACCTGAAATATTCCGGGACCACTGTTGATGAGTTCAGGAAAAATTACCGGGAACGGGCGGAAAAAGAAATCAGGGTTGACCTGGTGCTGGACGCCATCGCCAAAGCCGAGAACATTGAAGTAACTGAAGAAGATATCGACAACCGGGTAAAAGAAATGGCTGAGCAGTATAAACAAGAACCGGCGACCCTCCGGCAGTGGTTGGAAAACGGCGGCAACATGGAACCGCTTAAGAAAAGCGTTGTAATTGATAAGACGGTTGATTTTCTTGTGGAAAAAGCAAAACTCGCGTAAAAAAACCGCTGGCAATCCTGCCGGCGGACATCTTTCCATGGCGTAAGCAGGCGGAATATAAACCGCCTTGTTTACCAATATGAACTTTGATAGTATAATATAAAAAGAGGTGCATGCAAAATGACTTTGATACCGATGGTCGTAGAACAGACTAATCGTGGTGAAAGGGCTTACGACATTTACTCGCGGCTGCTGAAGGACCGTATTATATTCCTTGGCGGGCCTATCGACGACCATGTCGCCAACCTGATTATAGCCCAGTTTTTGTTCCTGGAAGCAGAGGACCCGGACAAAGACATTCACCTGTATATCAATTCCCCGGGAGGCGTAGTCACTGCCGGGATGGCGATTTATGATACCATGCAGTACGTTAAGCCGGATGTCTCCACAATCTGCCTGGGTCAGGCCGCCAGTATGGGTTCCCTGCTGCTGGCTGCCGGGGCAAAAGGTAAAAGGTACGCCCTGCCATATGCCCGCATAATGATCCACCAGCCTCTTGGCGGGGTGCAGGGACAGGCAACTGATATCGACATTCATGCCCGGGAAATTTTACGCATGAGGGATACCCTTAATGACATCCTGGCTAAACATACCGGCCAGCCTATAGAAAAAGTGGCCGGAGACACTGACCGTGACTTCTTTATGTCTGCTCAGGATGCAAAAGAATATGGCATTATAGATGAAGTGTTTACGGGCCGGAAGTAAAGGAACTAAGAGGTGAAAGGTCATGTACAAATTTAGTGACGACAAGGGGCAGCTGAAGTGTTCCTTCTGCGGCAAGCTCCAGGACCAGGTCAAAAAGCTGGTCGCAGGTCCCGGTGTTTACATTTGTGATGAATGCATCGAACTCTGCAACGAGATAATTGAAGAGGAACTCAGTGAAGACCTGGGTTTGGAGATGGGCGAACTGCCCAAACCCAAGGAAATCAAAGATATCCTGGACCAGTACGTCATTGGCCAGGACCCGGCCAAAAAAGCCCTGGCAGTGGCTGTTTACAACCACTATAAGCGGATTAACCTCGGCAACAAGATTGATGACGTGGAACTGCAGAAGAGCAACATCGTCATGCTCGGCCCCACCGGCAGCGGCAAAACACTGCTGGCCCAGACCCTGGCCCGGCTTTTGAATGTGCCTTTTGCCATCGCCGACGCCACCTCGCTAACCGAAGCCGGTTATGTGGGTGAGGATGTGGAAAACATCCTGCTAAAACTGATTCAGGCAGCCGACTATGATGTGGAAAAGGCTGAAAAAGGCATTGTCTATATCGACGAGATTGACAAAATCGCCCGCAAGTCGGAAAACCCGTCTATCACCAGGGATGTTTCCGGTGAAGGCGTGCAGCAGGCACTGCTGAAAATCCTGGAAGGCACTGTGGCCAGCGTACCGCCTCAGGGCGGCCGCAAGCACCCGCACCAGGAATTCATCCAGCTGGATACCACCAACATCCTGTTTATCTGCGGCGGTGCTTTTGACGGTATCGACAAGATTATTCAGAACCGTATCGGCAAGAAGACTTTGGGCTTCGGCGCCGAAATCAAAACCAAAAAGGAAAAGAAAACCGGCGAAATCCTGCGGCATATTTTACCGGAAGACCTGCTTAAATTCGGCTTAATTCCCGAGTTTGTCGGCCGGCTGCCGGTTATCGTTACCCTTGATGCCCTGGATGAAAAAGCCCTTGTACAGATCCTTACCGAGCCCAGAAACGCTCTGGTTAAGCAGTACCAGAAGTTCTTTGAACTGGACGGCATCAACCTGGAGTTCTCCGATGACGCCCTGGCCACCATTGCCAAAGAGGCCATGAAACGGAATACGGGGGCCAGGGGTTTAAGGGCCATCATCGAAGACATCATGCTGGATGTGATGTATGACCTGCCCTCCCGGGACGATATCGCCAAGTGCACCATCACCAAGGAAGTAGTACTTAAAAAAGAACCGCCTATCCTGGTGACGGTGGATCGCAAAAAGAAAAAAGAAGAGAGCGCGTAAGTTTACAAAGCCATCGTTTTTGGAACGGTGGCTTTTGTAGTGGGTGGTGACCAGTGACAGGGATAAAACCTCCATACTCCGGCTATACTATTATTTGTCAAATTCAAGGTTTCTAAGGAGGATTTATATGGATTACGCCGGAGGAATCGGGGGTTTTCTGAGTTTTGTGCAGATTTTTTTTGCCATCGTTATCGGCCTGTATTTCTGGAACCTGCTGCGGGCTCAGCAGGGCAACAAGCACGCGGTGGAAAAAGAATCGCGCAAGGAAATGGAAAAGCTCCAGCAGTTAAGGAGGGTTTCCCTTACCGAACCCCTGTCGGAAAAGACCCGGCCCAGTAAATTTGAAGAGATTATCGGCCAGGAAGAGGGCTTAAAGGCCCTGCGGGCTGCCTTATGCGGGCCGAACCCCCAGCATGTGATCATCTACGGACCGCCCGGGGTAGGCAAAACTGCCGCTGCCCGGCTGGTACTGGAGGAAGCCAAACGGAACCCCAATTCCCCCTTTACCGAAGATGCAAAGTTCATTGAAATAGACGCAACAACAGCCAGATTTGATGAACGGGGCATTGCCGACCCGCTCATCGGTTCTGTGCATGACCCCATCTACCAGGGGGCCGGTCCCCTCGGGATGGCCGGCATCCCGCAGCCCAAGCCTGGTGCGGTAACCAAGGCCCACGGCGGTATGCTTTTCATCGACGAGATCGGGGAACTGCATCCGGTACAGATGAACAAGCTCCTAAAGGTGCTGGAAGACAGGAAGGTATTCCTGGAAAGCGCTTATTACAGCTCCGAAGACAATAATGTGCCGGTACATATCCACGACATATTCCAAAACGGTCTGCCGGCTGATTTCCGGCTGGTAGGGGCCACTACCAGGATGTCCAACGACATCCCGCCGGCGATCCGCTCCCGCTGTCTCGAGGTGTTTTTCCGGGCCCTGCTGCCCCATGAAATCGCTGTGATCGCCGAAAACGCCGCCCAGAAAATTGAGTTTACGATGCAGGACGGTGCGGTAGAGGTTATTAAAAAATATGCCACCAATGGCCGCGAAGCCGTAAACATTGTCCAGATTGCCGCCGGTATTGCCCTTACTGCCGGCTGTAAAACCATTAGTACCGCGGACGTTGAATGGGTGGTAAACAGCAGCCAGTACTCCCCGCGGCCGGAGAAGAAGGTGCCGGCCCAGCCCCAGGTGGGGGTGGTTAACGGCCTGGCTGTTTACGGCCCCATGATGGGTACCCTGGTAGAGCTGGAAGTGAGCGTTATTCCGGTCACCAGGGGGAAAGGGCAGATTATTGTCACCGGCGTGGTGGAGGAAGAGGAAATCGGCGGCGGCAGCGGCAAGGTGATGAAACGGAAGAGCATGGCCAGGGGCTCGGTGGAGAATGTGATGACTGTGCTCAGGCACAATTTTCACGTGGAGCCGCGGAATTACGATATCCATGTGAATTTCCCCGGCGGGGTGCCTATTGACGGGCCGTCTGCCGGTGTAACCATCGCCACCGCCATTTATTCGGCGATTAGAAATGTGCCGGTGGATAACAAGGTGGCCATGACCGGCGAGGTTTCCATCCGCGGTGCGGTAAGACCCGTGGGCGGCGTAGTGGCGAAGGTGGAAGCCGCCCGGCAGGCAGGCGCCGCCAGGGTGCTCATCCCGAAGGAAAATTTTCAGGCGATTTTCAGGGACATGGCCGGCATAGAAGTTATCCCGGTCGACCGGCTGGAGGATGTATTCAAATACGCCATCCAACCCGTGGAAGGCGGGCCGGCGAGGTATCCGGCGGTAGACGTGCTGAGCGCTTCGACCCTTTAACACTGTCAAAACCGGGAATACTTGCACGCCTGTTGACGTACGTTATATAATATAACTAACCCTGAAACCGGAAACTTGTACCAATTCAGGCCGGAGGAGGAATTTATATGGCGGAAGAGATGATGGAAAAAGTCGGAGTATCACCGTCCAAAACCACTGAGCAGGAAAACGGGCGTGAACTGCCCCTGCTGCCGCTGCGGGGCATTTTAGTATTTCCGTATATGGTTATACACCTTGACGTAGGCCGGGAAAAATCCGTTAAGGCTATCGAAGAAGCCATGATTCAGGACCGGTTGATTTTTCTGGCCACTCAGAAAGAGGCCCAGACCGACGAGCCTGGTGAGGATGATATCTATAGCATCGGGACCGTGGCCGAGGTAAAGCAGCTGCTGAAACTGCCCGGAGGGACCATCCGGGTGCTGGTGGAAGGCCTTTCCCGGGCCCGGATCATTTCCTACACGGGACACGATCCCTTTTTCAAAGTGGATGTGGAGGAATACCCGGAAACCGAAGAAATTACGCCCGAAGTGGAAGCCCTGATGCGCAACCTGGTCCACCAGTTTGAGCAGTATGTGAAAATGAGCAAGCGTATCCCGCCGGAAACCGTTGTGACGGTAGTTAACCTGGAGGAACCGGGCCGGCTGGGGGATATTATTGCCGCTCATCTCTTTTTGAAAATCGAAGATAAACAGCGGATCCTGGAAGCCGTCAACATCAAAAACCGGCTGGAGATCCTGGGTGAAATCCTGGCCAAAGAGATGGAAATCCTGGAACTGGAGCGCAAAATCAACCTCCGGGTGCGCAAGCAGATGGAAAAAACCCAGAAGGAATATTACCTGCGGGAACAGTTGAAGGCTATCCAGAAGGAACTGGGCGAAAAGGACGAGCGGGTAGCCGAAGGCGAAGAGTACCGGGACAAAATCGCCAAAGCCAAATTCCCCAAAGAAGTGGAAGAAAAGGCATTAAAAGAAGTCGAGCGCCTGGAAAAGATGCCCCCTATGGCTGCCGAGTCAGGTGTCATCAGGACCTATATCGACTGGCTGCTGGCTTTGCCGTGGCATAAAGCCACCAAAGACCGTCTGGATATTAACGAGGCCGAAAATATACTCAACGAAGACCATTATGGTTTGGATAAACCGAAAGAGAGGATTCTCGAATACCTGGCCATCCGTAAACTGGCCAAAAAGATGAAGGGTCCGATACTCTGCCTGGTTGGGCCGCCGGGGGTTGGCAAAACGTCCCTGGCCAAGTCCATTGCCAGGGCCCTGGAACGTAAATTTATCCGTATGTCCCTGGGCGGTGTCCGGGACGAGGCGGAAATCAGGGGTCACCGCCGGACCTATGTCGGCGCCCTGCCCGGCCGGATTATCCAGGGCATGCGCCAGGCCGGGTCCAAGAACCCGGTTTTCCTGCTGGACGAAATCGACAAGATGAGCATGGACTTCCGGGGCGACCCGTCGGCTGCCCTTTTGGAAGTGCTTGACCCGGAGCAGAACAGCACTTTCAGCGACCATTACGTTGAGGCGCCTTTTGACCTGTCCAACGTGATGTTCATTACCACGGCCAACGCCCTGCACCCAGTGCCGCGGCCGCTCCTCGACCGGATGGAGGTTATCTATATATCCGGTTACACAGAAGAGGAAAAACTGCAGATTGCCCTGCGGTACCTGATCCCAAAGCAGATTAAGGAACACGGCCTGAAGGAAAAACAGCTTACCATCTCGGAAAACACTATCCGCAAAATCATCAGGGAATATACCCGGGAAGCCGGCGTGCGTAACCTGGAAAGGCAGATAGCCGCCGTCTGCCGGAAGGCGGCCCGGGAAATTGTCCAGGGCAAAGCCAAAAATATCAAGGCCAGCCTGCAGAACCTGGAGCATTACCTCGGTATCCCCCGGTTCCGCTACGGCATGGCTGAGAAAGAGGACGAGGTAGGCATCGCCACCGGCCTGGCCTGGACTGAGACCGGCGGTGATACGCTGGCGATTGAAGTCGCCCTGGTCAAAGGCACCGGCAAACTCACCCTCACCGGCAAACTGGGCGACGTGATGAAGGAATCCGCCCAGGCGGCCTTCAGCTATATCCGTTCCAGGGCGGAGCAGCTGGGTATCGAGCCCGATTTCAATGAAAAGTTTGACATCCACATCCATGTCCCTGAGGGGGCCATCCCCAAGGATGGCCCGTCCGCCGGCATCACCATGGCCACGGCGCTGGTTTCGGCCCTGACCAACCGGAAGGCCCGCCGTGAGGTGGCCATGACCGGGGAGATCACCCTGCGGGGCCGGGTATTGCCCATCGGCGGTGTGAAGGAGAAAGTGCTGTCCGCCCACCGGGCAGGGATTAAAACCGTTATCCTGCCCATGGAAAATAAAAAAGACCTGGAGGACATCCCTCACAAGGTGAAAGGTAAACTGGAGTTTGTGCTTGTCGAGCATCTGGATGAGGTATTGCCCCGGGCCTTGCACCTGCAGGAGAAATAAGATGCAGGTCAAAACCGCTTCTTACGTTATCAGCGCCCCGGGCCCCAAACAGTACCCCGCCGGCGGTTTGCCGGAAGTTGCTTTTGCCGGCCGGTCCAATGTCGGCAAGTCTTCGCTGATTAACCGGCTGGTGAACCGGAAGGCCCTGGCCCGGACCAGCAGTAAACCGGGAAAAACCCAGTACCTGAACTTTTTCCTGATTAATGATACGCTCCATTTCGTTGATTTCCCCGGCTACGGCTTCGCCCGGGTATCAAAGGAGGTCAAGTCCCAGTGGGGCAAAATGATTGAAGGCTACCTGAAGAACCGGGACCTGCTGCGGGCGGTGGTGCATATCATCGACATCCGTCATGCTCCAAGCCGGGATGACATTCAAATGCACCAATGGCTTAAGGAATATGGCATCCCCACTATCCTGGTGATGACCAAAGCTGATAAAATCCCCCGCGGCAAGTGGCAGAATCATGCCAGGCTAATTAAACAGAGCCTTGACCCCGCGCCCGAAACCCCGGCGGTGATATTTTCGGCGGAAACCGGCCAGGGAAAAGATGAATTGTGGAAGATAATTGAAGAGATGATAACCGGACATAAGAGTATTATTTAGTCATGACCACTCCTCGCCCCGCATAGATTTTTATATCAGCGGGAAAGGAGTGGTTCTTTGCTTACGTATATAGGGATGTTGCTGGTTGGCCTGGGAGTTATCCTGGTTGGTGCGGAACTGTTTACCAACGGCATTGAATGGCTGGGCAAGAAGATGCGTTTATCAGAAGGCTGCGTTGGCAGTATCCTGGCGGCGGTAGGCACCGCGCTGCCGGAAACACTGGTGCCCATTATTGCCATTGGGTTCGGTTCTTCCGCAGCCACTGATGAAATCGGCATCGGGGCGATCCTGGGAGCGCCTTTTATGCTGGGTACGCTGGCCCTGTTTGTGACCGGCGCGGCAGCCCTGATATTTGCCATGTTTGGCCGGCGCCGGACCACCATGCTCATCGATGAAACCGTGATGAAAAGGGACCTCCGGTTTTTTTTGGCGGTTTACAGTATGGCCATTGCCGCCTCACTGCTGGCGGATCACCGCTATAAGGTGGTGTTGGCCTGCGGTCTGCTTCTGGCTTACGGGTTTTACGTTTATCAAACCATCCGTACCGGTGAATGTGTGGTCGATACAGATATAAATCCACTGCTCATGGCCCGCCGGCAGGCCAATCCCCGGCTGCGCTATGTGCTGCTGCAGGTGATGATCGCCCTGGGTTGTATTGTCGGGGGGGCGGAAATGTTTGTTCACACCATGGAAAAGCTGGCTACGGCTCTGCGGGTATCCCCGTTTATTTTATCTGTTATCATTACCCCTATCGCCACTGAACTGCCGGAAAAATTCAACAGTGTCCTCTGGATCAGCCGGGGCAAGGATACCCTGGCACTGGGCAATATCACCGGCGCCATGGTGTTCCAGAGCTCGGTCATCCCGGCTATCGGCATTGTCATGACCCCCTGGGTGCTTACCCCGGCGGCCTTCACCAGTGCCGCCATCACCCTGGGCTCCATCGCCCTGATATTCATCTATCTTCAGGCCAAAGGGTACCTCAGGGCATACACGCTGCTGTCCGGCGGCATGTGCTACGCCTTGTTTCTGTTCCTGATTCTGGGGCATAAGATTTGAAAGGGGGAAGGGATTTGCATAATGAAATGCTGAATCTGAGGGCCGTGCAAAAAGGCCTGACCGCTGCTCTGGCAATAGCCGTAATCTTATTAGGCACAGGAATAGTTATTGTCATCGCGACCGGGGGAAGGGAGCATTACGGTGCAGCCTTCGTAAACGGAATGGTGCTGGTCAGCCTGTTTGGCGGCGGGGTCGCAGCCGGGGCCGAAGCAAACGCAGGCGGCTGGCGACACGGTATTTTTACCGCTGTTTCCGGCGCCCTGATCAGTCTTACCGCAATAATGGCCGTTTTGCCGGAGCTCTTTACCTGGCTTGAGGTGCTCTTAAGGCTTCTGGCCGTGTCGGTGGCCGGCGCTGCCGGCGGCATTGTCGGTGTAAACCTGCCGCCGCTGTCGCGGCAAAGGCGCCGGCGCCAGCGGTACTATGGGGCGTAAGACCAAAAGGTGTGGGCCGGCAACTTGACAGGCAGCCAAATTTTAGTTTAATATAATGGTTAGACGTATATCTGACCGGCATTGACAGGGAGGAGTAAAAGCCTTACCCCAAAGAGAGGGAAATCCGCCGGCTGCAAGATTTCCCGGGAGATGGCTTTGAAAGTCGCCCTTGAGCCGTGGGCTGAAATGCAGTAGTATGGACCACTGCAATAGGTCTGACCGGGTACGCCCGTTACAGCGCAGAGAGCCGGAGGTTATGGCTGCCGCGATGCTGCGGCGGGATGTACCTACGGAATTAAGGTGGTACCGCGGAATGCTTCCGTCCTTACAGGGACGGGAGTTTTTTATTTCAGATGTTGACCTATGGTAGACGGTAAATGATTTGAAAACGCTGTTCGGATATTCCACATTACTTGCGCTAAGGTTGGCTTTTTAACAAAATCAATGTCCCCGGCCGATTCGACGTCCGTGTCTCAGCGGCCGGCGGTCGACATCCGTGTCGACCGCATTGATTT
>JBMOPI010000003.1:0-17710 GCA_049324975.1 Bacillota bacterium | reverse complement strand
GATGCATAAGCCAGCGGATACATGTAGACCAGGTACCGCCATAGAGGATAATCTTTTTGAATAAATATAGGGATTTTGCCGGGGTTGCCGTTGGCTTCGATGAGCCAGGGCTTACCTTTGTCATCAAATATAATGTCCAGGCCCAGTTCCCCCAGGGGACCATACTTTTTGTCCAGGGCGGCCGCTGTTTTCAGGGTCAGGTCTTCCAACATGCCGATAAGTTGGCGTTTTGTATAAGGAAGCCGGGGAACTATGTCGTTGAACAGGTCCTTAAGCGGAATCAGTTTTGCGCCGGCCATGAAATTAGTCAAAAAACCGTCCCCGGAAGCAGCTTTGGCAAACATACCGGGTATAACCCAACGGCCTTTACCGTATTTCATCGCCCAGGTGCGGAAGGAAAAAGGGCCCCCCCGGTACTTCATGCGTGGTATGGCCTGCTGAATAATATAGGGCCTCTTGCGGCCGGCTGCAGCTTCCAGCACACTGAAAATCCTGCCTGCGGCAGGGATCTGCCTGGTTACTGTCCGGCCGCCGGACATATACTTGCACGCCAGTAAATTTTTAGGCGTGCTTTTTACTACCACAATTCCCTTACCCTCCATGGCATTTACGGGCTTTAAAAAGACTTCCTGATGTTTTAGCAGGTAGGAGGTCAGATCGGAACTTTTTTGAAACAAACCGGTTTCCGGAATATGTTTCTTTAGGAATGGGTTGGCATTAAGCGTTGTATGAAAATCCAGCTTGTTGATACAGCTTTTTTTGTTGAAAATTTTCCCCGGGCCGATTACCTTTTCAAGCAGCGCATGATAGATCTTAACATTCGGATAACAGCGGTCGATGACCACATCCGGGAAAGGGAAAATTCCGGGTGTCCATGTATCATGCACATGGTCGTAATAATAACCGTTGATGGTTTGATTTTTGACATTTATATGCCGGCCGGAAAAAACGTATAACAAACCGTTTGGGATATTCATCCTGGCGGTATTTTTATAATACCCGAGCTTTTGATTGGCGATGTGGCTGTAAAATGTGAGGATTCCTATCACAGGTCCCAGGCGGAAGATTTTTTCACCCGCCGGTTTAATCTGAAAAGACGTATTGTCCGGTATCTTAAGGGCTTCCAAAGCACCGGCCGACAGGCCCATTTGAAGAGCATCGGATGAACCTGCCGGTTTGGCGTGGACTCGCACCCGGGTGGCCGCGGAACCGCATTGCAGGATAACCGTGTCACGCTGCTTTAACCTGAGCAGCGGCATCAAATACCCTGGTATTGTCCATATCTGCCTTTTATGTTTTGTCCGGGTAACGGTATATTGCTTATTCATGAAAACCACCTTTATGTACGTCTTTTTATTTACTATATGTTGCCGGTTTGAATGGCGTGTGCGCTGTTTGCCGCATACCCTGAAAAGAGAACTTTTAAATTACAGGAAGGGATGGTTCCTTTGAAGCCTTCTGTGGCAGTTGTATCCCCCGGACTCCTGCCCATCCCGCCCGTAGCTGGCGGCTCGGTGGAAACCGTGATCCAGAAAATGGCCGAAGTAACCGGTACCAGATTTAATGTCGACATTTACGGCCCCGTATACCGGTCCTTACCGGCCGTGGAAACAAAAAAGGGCCTGTGTTATTACCGTTTCCCGGCCAGGCCTTATCCGGAATATTTTAAGCTGGTCAGGGCGGAGGTAAACAGGAAGAATTACGACTTAATCCAGGTGGAAAACCGGCCCCTGTTTATCCCCAAAACAAAAGCTGCTAACCCGGGGAGTAAGTTCATCCTAAGCCTGCATTCCCTGGACCATATAGCCGAAAAGCTTATCAGGCCCCGTTTGACGTTGGAGATTTTCCGGCAGTGTGACAAGGTGCTGGTTTACAGCCGGTTCATGCGGGAACGGTTGGCCGCGCTGTACCCCGCGCTGTCCGGCAAATTTCACTTTATCCACCTGGCCGTAGAGACAGAAAGATATAAACCCCGCAGCGACCCATCGGTAGGACAGCGGGCCGGGCTTTTAAAAAAGCGGCTCGGTATTCCGGAAAGCCGCAAAGTTATCCTGTTTGCCGGCCGGCTTATTCCCAAGAAAGGGGTGGATGTGCTCATTGCGGCTATGGAACAGGTATTAAAGGTGTACCCCGGCTGCTGCCTTGTAATTGTCGGCGGCGGATGGTTCGGGAACCGGCGGATATCCCCGCACATAAGTGAACTCCATCAGCAGGCCGCAAAAATGGGCAAAAAAGTCAGGTTTACAAATTATGTTCCCCCGGCAGAACTCCCTCTATATTTTGCCATGGCAGATATTTTTGTCTGTCCTTCCCAGTGGGATGAACCTTTTGGGCTGGTTAACGTGGAAGCCATGGCATCGGGAGTACCCGTGGTGGCCTCGGCGCGGGGAGGGATTCCGGAAATAGTAACTGATGGGTTGAACGGTTTTTTGGTACAGAAGGGACATGACCCCGGTTCTTTTGTTAAACCGATCCTGCAGTTACTGCGTTATCCTGAGCTGGCCAGGACTCTTGCCGCCAGCGGCCGGAGAAGGGCTGAGGATTATTTCAACTGGCCGCGGGCGGGCCGGGAATTAACGCGATTATATGAAGATTTGGTGACTTAACCGGGTGTTTATTTACTTTCCGCCGCCATATAATTATTAAAACCTCTTTTTTAGGCAGTGATTTTATGCAACCGGTAATCGGTATTACCTGTTCCCTTGATCAAAACACCGACCGTTCCTATCTGGCCCAGTATTACGTGCGGGCGGTGGAAGCGGCCGGCGGGGTTCCCGTTGCCCTGCCGGCGTTAAAAAACCTTTCGCTGATACCGCATCACCTGGCCGGTATCAACGGCCTGCTGCTTTCCGGCGGGGTGGATGTAGACCCGGCTTTTTTTGAGGAAGAACCATGGCCATGGGGGGGAGAAATAACCCCGGAGCGGGATTGGTATGAAATTGAACTGGTCCGCCAGGCGCTGGAACTTAAAATGCCTCTACTGGCCATCTGCCGGGGGATGCAGGTGCTGAATATCGCCGCCGGCGGGAGTGTCCACCAGGATATCGGCCGGGGTATCAGGAACCCTTTAAAACACAGCCAGCAGGCACCCAGGTGGTATCCCACCCACCGGCTGGACATTGAGCCCGGGTCGCTGCTGGAGGGGATTTTACAGGCTGAATCGGTGCGGGTAAACAGTTTCCATCACCAGGCGGTGAAGAACCTGGCGCCTGGGTTTGCCGTTACCGCCAGGAGCAGTGACGGGGTAATTGAGGCTATAGAACGCATTGACGCCAGGTTTACCATGGGTGTCCAGTTTCACCCTGAATGTATGTGGGAGCGGGCCCCGAAGTTTCTGGAGCTGTTTAAGGCGCTGGTTAAAGCGTGTAAGTAGTTTTAAACAAATATAGTGTAAAGGCAGGAATTTCCCCGCTGTGTGGCATAATAATACATTTATGATTTCACAACAACCCGGAGGCGGCGGAAATGACTGAAGTTGCTATAGTACGATGCGGGGATTATACTCAGGACCGGGTGGACAAGGCCGTTCTTGAATGCCTGGATCTCGTCGGCGGACTGGCGAAATGGGTCAAGCCCGGCGACCGGGTGCTGCTGAAGGCCAATATCTTGAGCGCCAAGCCGCCGGAAGCCGGCGTTACGACGCACCCGGCGGTGATTAAGGCGGTGATCAGGGCGGTGCAGATGGCGGGGGGTATCCCCTCGGTGGGAGACAGTTCCGGCGGCATCATCGCCGGCCAGTCCCCAACCCGGGTATCCCTGGTGGCCACCGGTATCCAGGCCGCCGCCGAAGAGATGGGCGCCCAGGTGGTTAACTTTGACCTGGCCGGGGTCAGGGAAATTCCCAATCCCGGCGGCAGGGTGCCGGTTTACCACATAGCCGGGCCTGTCTTTGAGGCGGATGTGGTGATTTCCCTGCCCAAGCTGAAAACCCATTCGGCCACCCTTTTCACCGGGGCCGTAAAAAACATGTACGGCACCATCCCCGGTTTCCGGAAGGCGGAATACCACCGCCTGGCGCCGAAACCGGCCGACTTCGCCGAGGTGCTGGTGGATATTTTCGCCCGGGCACGGGTTAAACTGGCGATTATGGATGGGATCCTTGCCATGGAGGGCAACGGCCCGGCGGCCGGCCCCACCCGCAGCCTTGGCCTGCTGCTGGCCAGCGGCGACAGTGTGGCCCTGGACGTGGTGGCTTCATCCATCATTGGCTTTAACCCTTTGGCTATAGCCACTACCAGGATTGCCGGGGCCAGGGGTTTGGGGGAAGCCGACATCAATAAAATAACTGTACACGGAGTACCCCTTGAGCAAGCCCGGATCCGGGATTTTGCACTGCCCTCCAATGCCCTGCTGGAAAGACTGCCGGATTTTGTTGTTAAAGGCTTCCTGGGTGTGCTTAAAGCCCGCCCGGAAGTAGACCCGGACAAATGCACCGGCTGTGAGTTCTGTGTGCAAAACTGTCCCGTGGGGGTCATGGAGCTGCAGGACCGGGTGCCGGCCATTGAATATGATAAGTGCATTTCCTGCCTCTGCTGCCAGGAACTCTGCCCGCGGCAGGCAGTCGAACTAAAACAGCACCATCCTGCCGGAAAGCTTCTGGCTGCAGTGATTGGCGGTTATAAACGCAGGAGGAACAGGAGGTAGCAAGTGATAATTAAGCTCATTGCCAGAGAACTGGGGATCAGTCCCAAGCAGGTGGAAAATACCGTCAAGCTTCTGGATGACGGCAATACCATACCTTTCATAGCCCGGTACAGAAAAGAAGCTACCGGTGAGCTGGATGAAAACGTCATCAGGGATATAGCGGAGCGGCTGACTTACCTGCGCAACCTGGAAGCGCGCAAAGAGGAAGTCATAAGAATTATTGCCGAACAGGAAAAACTCTCCCCGGAACTTGAGGCGGCCGTCCGGGCGGCCACAAAACTGCAGGAGGTAGAAGACCTCTACCGGCCATACCGGCCGAAGCGGCGGACCCGGGCAAGCATTGCCAGGGAGAAAGGGCTGGAACCCCTGGCTGAGATTATGCTTGCCCAGGAGATGCCGGCTGATGCTTCCGCTGCTGCTTTTATTGAAGCTGCCGCCATTACTTATGTCAACTTGGAGGCCGGGGTAGCCACAATGGAAGAAGCCCTGGCCGGGGCTAGGGATATCATTGCGGAAACTGTTGCCGATGATGCCGATACCCGTAAAACCCTGCGCCGGCTGACTTTTCAAAAAGGTCAGCTGGTAACCCGGGCCAAAAACGCGGATAAGGAAACAGCGCCGGTTTATGAAATGTATTACGAATACCGGGAGCCGGTAAACCGCATCCCGCCGCACCGGGTGCTGGCTGTCAACCGGGGTGAGCGGGAGGAAATCCTGGCCGTCAAAATCGAAGTGGCAGAAGAGGACATGCTGGTCCCCATCCGGCAGAAATGGGTCAAAAACAACGGCAGCCCCTGGTCGCCGCATGTTGACGAGGCGATCCGGGACGCCTATAAACGCCTTATCGAGCCGGCCATCGAGCGGGATATCCGCAATGAGCTGACCGAAAAAAGCGAAGAGCAGGCCATCAAAGTCTTTTCCGCCAATCTGCGGAACCTTTTACTCCAGCCGCCGGTAGGGGGGAAGACGGTGCTGGGTATCGACCCGGGTTTCCGCACCGGCTGTAAACTGGCCGTGGTGGATGACACGGGCCGGGTGCTGGATGTGGGGGTAATGTATCCCCATCCGCCGCAGAATAAGCGGGAAGAGGCTAAGAAGGTTATGGCCGGGCTGATTGAGCGTTACGGGGCCGGAATCATCACTATCGGCAACGGTACAGCCTGCAGGGAGACCGAAAACGTGGTGGCCGAGCTGATCAGGGAGATGCCAGGCCGGGAAGTTTTTTATACTATTGTCAGTGAAGCCGGGGCATCGGTATATTCCGCCTCCAAAGTCGCCGGGGAGGAATTCCCCCAGTATGACCTGTCTCTCCGCAGCGCTGTTTCCATTGCCCGCCGGCTGCAGGACCCGCTGGCTGAACTGGTCAAAATCGAACCCAAAGCCATCGGTGTCGGCCAATACCAGCACGATGTCAATGCCAGGCAGCTGGCCGAGTCACTGCACGGTGTAGTAGAGTCCTGCGTTAACAGTGTGGGGGTAGACCTGAACACGGCTTCCCCGTCCCTCCTGCAATATGTGGCCGGCCTGAAACCGGCGGTGGCCAAAAGCATTGTAGCTTTCCGGGAAGCCAACGGCAGGTTCAGGCTACGGGCGGAACTGAAAAAAGTCCCCCGGCTGGGGGAACAGACCTTTATCCAGTGCGCCGGCTTTATCCGTCTGCCCGGAGGCGCCAACCCACTGGAGAACACCCCGGTGCACCCGGAATCATATCAGCTGGCCGAGGCAATATTAAAGCAAATCGGGTATGGCCTTGCTGACCTTAACCCGGCCAGGCTGCCGGAAATCAGGGAGAAGATGGCCCGGCTTAACATAGAAGAATTGGCTGCCGGGCTTGGCGCCGGTGTCCCGACGGTACGGGACATCGTCGAAGCGCTGCAGAAACCGGGACGGGACCCCAGGGAAGAACTGCCGAAGCCTGTTTTCCACCGGGAAGTGACTTCGCTGGAAAACCTCAAACCGGGTATGGTGCTAAACGGTATTGTCCGCAATGTTGTTGATTTCGGGGCGTTTGTCGATATCGGTGTAAAGCATGACGGCCTGGTGCATATATCTCAATTAAGTGATAAATTTGTCAAACATCCCATGGAGGTCGTTGCGGTTGGAGACAATGTCAGGGTACGGGTACTGTCGGTAGACCTCCAGCGGGAGCGGGTCAGCCTGTCGATGAAAGATACCGGACAAGGGACGAAGGAGGCCGGACATTGAATACTGAAGAAATCTTAAAAACCGCCCTGGACCTGGCCGGGCTGAAAAAAACACCACCCGATTCAGGGGTGGTGGTGCCGGGCGAAAATATCAAAAAAATAGCCTTCGGAGTAGATATGGAGCTGGCTGAACTACTGCTGGCCCGGGAACTGGGCGTGGATGCGGTGGTCACCCACCACCCCAAGGGCGGCCGGCCGATGGTGGATTTTCACCTGGTGATGGCCAACCAGATCGACCGCATGGT
Organism: Bacillota bacterium; assembly: GCA_049324975.1. GTDB lineage: Bacteria > Bacillota > Thermincolia > Thermincolales > CAZWUW01 > JBMOPI01. The sequence continues at coordinate 10,617 of JBMOPI010000003.1, read as the reverse complement.
GCAGGCGGGGGTGCCCATAAATAAAGCCCAAAAAGTGTTGAAGGAGCGGGTGGAACAGGTTGAACGCGCCCATCATGTCGGCAATTATGACCGGGTAGCATCAGCAGCCAGGCTGCTCGGCATCCCTTTTGTGACCATCCACAGCCCTGCTGATATACTGGCTGAACGTTCTATCCAGGAACATCTGGACAACAAATTGCGCGCCAGAGCCAAGGCGAAGTTAAAAGACGTCGTAACCGTATTGGAAGAAATTCCGGAATTCAGGTTAACTCTGGCCAAGCCCGTAATCAGGGTAGGCAGCGCCAAAGATTACGCCGGCCGCGTGTTTGTCACCATGGCCGGCGGCACCGGCGGCGGCAAAAACGTGGCCAAGGCATACTTTGAAGCCGGGGTGGGGACCCTGGTCTGCATGCATATGCCAGACGACACTATAAAAGCCGTGAAGGAGCAAAACATCGGTAACGTTGTAGTGGCCGGCCATATGGCCAGTGATTCGGTCGGCATCAACCGGGTGATTGCGGCCCTGGAACAAAAAGGCCTTCAGGTGCTGAGGATGAGCGGGGTGATTGACCCGCGGGGGGAGGAATAGCATGCTTGCGATAATAAACGGTAAAGTCCTGACCATGGCCGGGGCCACCTATGACAAGGGGACGGTACTGGTTGAAGACGGGAAAATAAAGGCGGTGGGGGAGCGGATACAAGTGCCTGCAGAGGCTCAAACGATAGATGCGGCCGGTAAAATTGTTATGCCGGGGCTCATCGACCCCCACTGCCATGTGGGGATTTTCGAAGAAATTTACCGGGTGGAGGGCAGTGACGGCAACGAAAACACTGATCCGGTAACCCCCCATTTAAGGGCCATTGATGCCGTCTACCCGGAGGACGAGGGTTTCCGGGACGCCTTGTCCGGCGGCGTCACTACTGTTATTACAGGACCCGGCAGCGCAAATGTCATCGGTGGTGAGATGCTGGCCATGAAAACCCACGGGCTGGTAACGGACAAAATGGTTATTAAGGCGCCCGTGGGACTGAAAATTGCTTTTGGCGAAAATCCCAAAAGGGTTTACGGGGGGCAGAACAAGACTCCGATGACCAGGATGGCTACCGCCGCCCTGCTGCGGGAAACGCTGACCAAAGCGCAAAACTACCTGGCCAAAAAACAAAAGGGCGATAAAGACCCGGATAAGGTTTTTGAAAAAGACCTGAAGATGGAAACCCTGGTGCGGGTGCTGAACAGGGAAATCCCCCTGCGCGCCCACGCGCACAGGGCGGATGACATCCTGACAGCTGTCCGGGTTGCGGAGGAATTTAACCTGCGGATAATTATCGAACATTGTACGGAAGGGTATAAAATCGCAGGCGAACTGGCGGAAAAAAACATTCCGGCCATTGTGGGCCCTGTATTTACTAACAGGGCTAAAGTTGAACTCAAAGACCGCAGCCTGGAAAATGCCGGCTGCCTGGCCGGGGCCGGGGTTAAAATCGGCATCATGACCGACCATCCCGTAATACCCATCAATTATTTAAGCCTGAGTGCGGCGCTGGCCGTCAAGGCAGGGCTGGACGAAGAAACAGCGCTAAAGGCCATCACCAGCCAGGCGGCGGAAATCGTGGGTATTGCTGACCGGGTGGGCAGCCTGGCGCCGGGCAAAGACGCCGATATCATTATTTTAAACGGCCCGCTTTTTGAGTTGAAAACCCGGGTGGAAAAAGTATTTGTAGACGGGCAAATGGTTTTCCAAACCGATTGTTAGCGAAAAACTAATTTTGCATAGTTTGACGATATTTGTCGGAAAAAACACGGGACGGATTAGCAGGAAACCTGTGAGGTGTTGTCGTAATATAGTATACAATTGGAAAAAATGTATCGCATTGTTAAAATAATGTTGGATTTTATCGACAACGCCGAGGTGGCAGTGACCATGAATATTTTAATTGTTGACGACCAGGCCGGTATCAGATACCTGCTTGATACTTTGGTAAAAGAAGAAGGACACAATTCTTATACCGGGGCTAACGGTGCCGAAGCCGTGGAACTGGTAAAAAAACACCGCCCGGAACTGGTGTTTATGGACATCAAAATGCCGGTGATGGATGGCACCCAGGCCCTGGAAAAGATTAAGGAACTGGGTTTCGGCACCGAAGTTATCATGATGACTGCCTTTACTGAAAAAGAGGTTGTTGACAAAGCCTACCGTAACGGGGCTGTAAAATGCCTGATTAAACCCTTTGATATTAATGAAGTGCGGGATATTATCCGGGATTATAGCACACGGGTTGCTATATAAAAGATTTCCGCCAGCTTGATGCAGTTAGTTTACACCACAGGAAAGTATAACGCGCCTGCGGTATAAAAAAGGCTAACTCGGCGCTTCGCGCCAGCGAAGCCTTTTTAACACCATAGGAAAGTATAAACGCGCCTGCGGTATAAAAAAGGCTAACTCGGCGCTTTGCGCCAGCGAAGCCTTTTTAAAAGTCGGATTAAGTTTAAAGCCACCTCACAGCGGTGGCTTTTACAGTTCACCTACATGGAGTTACCATTCTGGAGACATAAAAAACAGGGTTTTCCCGTGCTTTGTCGAAATAGTAGGAATAGCTGCTATACTTGGAGGGGGTGACATTATGACAAAAAAAATAGCTGTTGTCACAGTAGTGTTAATATTGGCATTTATTGCCGGAGGATGTGGCAAATCAAAAGGGACATCCGGGACCGGCAATACTGCAAAGGCTAAAGACCCCGTGGTGCTGGCGGCGGAAACCATTTTAAAACTTAAGGAAGCTAAACAATGGGAAGAAATTTACGGTTACCTGCATCCTGACATACAGGCCGCGGTATCCAAAGAAGAGTTTGTAAAGAACCGTTCCGGGGATTTACAATACACCAAGATTAAATACAAAGATTATTCCGTGGATAAGGTCAAAATGCTTAAAGAATGGCGGGAAAAAGGCCTGGTTTTCAAAGATGTGGCCGAGGTTTCTTATAGTGTCCGGGTCGATACGGCGGTAGGCGAAAAAACCATCGGCAATACCATGCGCCTGGCAAAGGATAAGGACGGGAAATGGAAATACCTGTTCTGGATAACTAAATAACTAATCCCGCAGGATGTTTACATCTCCGCCTTTGAGGACCTTGTTCATATTCCTTACGGCGCACATTTTACCGCACATGGTGCAGGTGTCTTCATGTTCCGGCCGGGATTCGGCCCGGTAGCGGCGGGCTTTTTCCGGGTCGATGGCCAGTTCGAACATGGTTTCCCAATCCAGGTTGGCCCTGGCCGTGCTCATCCGGTTGTCCCAGTCCCGGGCTCCGGGGATGCCTTTGGCTATATCTGCCGCATGGGCGGCGATTTTGGCGGCGATGATGCCTTCATGCATATCTTCCAGGGTTGGCAGCCGCAGGTGCTCCGCCGGGGTCACATAACACAGGAAATCCGCGCCGCTGGCGGCGGCGATGGCCCCGCCGATGGCGCTGGTGATATGGTCGTAACCCGGCGCCACATCCGTGACCAGGGGTCCAAGCACATAAAAAGGCGCTCCGTGGCACAGTTTCTTTTCCAAAAGCATGTTGGCGGTAATTTCATTTAGGGCCATATGACCCGGTCCTTCGATCATGACCTGGACATCCTTTTCCCAGGCCCGTTTGGTCAGTTCGCCCAGGACGATAAGTTCTTCAATCTGTGAGGCGTCGGTGGAGTCGTTGATACTGCCGGGGCGGCAGGCGTCGCCCAGGCTGATGGTGACGTCGTGGGCAGCACAAATCTCCAAAACCCGGTCATAGTACTCGTAAAAAGGATTTTCACTGCCGGTCAGTTCCATCCAGGCAAAGAGGAGGGAACCCCCCCGGGAAACGATATTGGTCAGCCGGCCGTTCTTTTTGAACCGGACGGCTGTTTCTCTGTTGATGCCCGCATGGATGGTCATGAAATCCACGCCTTCCAGGGCGTGTTTTTGTACCACGGCGATAAACTCATCAGCTGTTATTTCGCTAAGTTCTTTGTCGTAGAAACCGATGGCGTCGTAAACCGGGACCGTGCCGATCATGGCCGGGGACATATCGATCAACCGCCGCCTGAATTCCTCCGTTTTACCGTAAGAACTCAGGTCCATGATGGCTTCCGCCTTCAAGTCCAAAGCCCGGCGCACTTTTGCCAGTTCTGCTTCGATATTGCAGCAGTCCTTGGAAATACCCAGGTTGACGTTGATTTTGGTGCGCAGCCCCTCGCCCACCCCTTCGGGGTCCAGGTTTTGATGGTTCTTATTGGCCGGAATCACCACTTTTCCTGCGGCCACCAGTTCCCGCAGTTTTTCAGGCAATATCTGCTCTTTTTCCGCCACAATGGCCATTTCCCGTGTAACTATCCCCTGTCTGGCGGCATCCATTTGCGTAGTAAAATTCATATATTTTTCCCCTTTAATCATTGTTATTTTTCCTGCCGGCGTCCTGAAGGACCTTTCTCACGGCATTGATTTTTCCCCTGATATTTTCCGCGCCGACTATTTCTGTAACCATAGCGATACACCCGGCGCCCCGGCCGGCCACTTCTGCGATATTATTTTCTTTAATGCCGCCTATGGCCACAAAAGGGATTTCGATGTTTTTCACGACATAATCCAGATATTCCAAACCCACCGGCGCACAGACATCTTTTTTGGTTTGGGTGGCAAAAAGCGGACCCACACCGATGTAATCGGCGCCTCTCTGTACGGCGTCAGCGGCTTGTTCCGGAGAATGGGTGGATACGCCGATAATCATTTCGTCACCCACCAGTTCCCGCACTTTTTCCACGGGCAGGTCATCCTGTCCGATATGTACGCCGTCGGCTCCGACAATGATGGCAATATCAACATCGTCATTAACAATAAAAGTTACCCCGGAGGACCTGGTCATCTCCCTGATTTTCCGGCATTCCTCGTATTTCTGCCGGGCTTTTTTGTCCTTCTCCCGGTATTGGATGATTTTAATGCCGGCTTCAATCATTTCACCTATAACTTCTATGTTGCTCCGGCCACGGGAGTGTTCTTCGGATGTCAGGCAGTACAGGTCCGTGTCAGGCAGCCTGCGCCCGGCAGCGCCATTCATGATCTGCAAAAACCTTTTTTCCAGGGTATAAGCCTCATAACGGCACTGTTCGTAGATTTTGGACAGGTCGTAATAACCCTTAAACTTAAGATTTTCTTCAATCACCCGCAAACCTTCCTGGACCCTTTTCCAGTTGGCTGTGACCACGTCGCGGATGGTGGCCTTGTCATCAAGGTTACTCTGGCGGGAAATAACAAGGCCTGGGTCATTTTCTGCGTCCCGTTCGATAAGGAATTCTTCCACCAGCCCGGCCACGCTTTTTCTTACCTTATGCCGGAGCTCGCGCAGTTGTTTGGTCAGCTCGCCGTTGGGGTAATAAAACCTGGACAGATCTTCCAGCACCCGGATCCCCTCGGCTACCCGGTTGATATTGGCGTCAATGAGCCTGAATGTTTTATCCATGGCGGTCACGTCCTTTTTTGCTCCCTTTTCTGTTTGGGGGTGGGGTATAAATCCTCATGACGGTGCTCCGTTTCGCAGTCCTGCTAACACTGCGCTCGGAGAAAAAGGTCTGTTCTGTATTAATAGCAAAAGTTTCGGGAACCAGCCAGACTCTTTTTCTCCTTGCTCCGTGAAGCAGGACTAACTCACTTCACAATGTCATTCGGATTTTTACCCCACCACCCAACAAACGCAATCAAAAAAGCTTACCCCGCACAGGTAAGCTTAACATCAGTGGAAATATCAAAAATCAGCGCTTCCCTACGGTGGAATTAACCACATCAGGTTCAAAGGGTTAGCTTAATGCTTCTCAGCCTTACGGCACCCCCAGCTCCCTATTTGGTTTGTTTACCACATTATACTTGAGAATATATATTTTGTAAAGATGTTTCCTTGCACCCCGTTTATGGAAAAGATATAATAAAAGGCAAAGGCCTGCACCGGTGTGCAGGCCCGCAAAAAAGGTCTTAGCAATGGTCGTCTTCACCGGCGAAGAGTAACAGGACCAGAATCAGGAAAATGGCGAAAGCACCGCTCCCATTAAAGTTAAAACCACTCATATGATTATCCCTCCTTTTTGTAGTTTTGGTTCATCATATGGGAAGCGTGAGTGAAAGGTGCATGGTTGACACAAGCTGACCGGAGGCGCGGAGGTGAGGTAATATGAAACTGTCTGAACTGGGGGAATTCGGTCTTATCGAGCGGGTCACGAAGAACCTGCCGTTAAACCAAAGTAAAGTGCTGATGGGTATTGGCGACGATGCGGCGGTGCTGCGCACCGACAGGGATAAGCTTTTGCTGATGACTACCGACATGCTCGTGGAAGGGGTCCATTTTTCTTTTGACTATGCCCGCCCCAAGGAGATCGGCAAAAAATCACTGGTGGTAAATGTCAGTGACATTGCGGCCATGGGCGGGCTGCCTACTCACGGCACTGTGGCCATCGGGATACCTCCCGGGTTTACGGTGAAAAAAACCGAAGCGCTTTATGCGGGGCTTAAAGAGGCCTGCACCGAATATAAGGTGAACATTGTCGGCGGGGATACCGTGAAGTCACCGGAACGGCTGGTGATCAATGTTACCCTGCTGGGTGAAATAGAGGCTTTTCGCATTACTTACCGGTCAGGGGCCAAGCCCGGGGACATTATTGCTGTTACCGGTCCGCTGGGCGGTTCGGCAGCGGGGTTGTACCTGCTGCAGCATCCCGACCCGGCATATCCGAAAGACCTTACAAAGACTTTGCGGAACCGGCATTTAAACCCTGCGGCGAGGGTCAGGGAAGGGCGGCTGTTGTCCGGTTCCGGGGCAGTTACAGCTATGAATGATATCAGCGACGGACTGGTCAGCGAAATCTACGAGATCTGCCGGGCCGGCGGCGCCGGCTGTATCCTGCGCGCTGCCGACATACCGGTAGATAAGGCCGCCGGCAGGCTGGCCGAAAATTGCAGCCTCAGCCCCCTGGAATGGGCGCTATACGGCGGCGAGGATTATGAGCTGGTGGTTACCGTCAAGCCGGACCGGCTGACGGAATTAAAAAGCCTCCTGGAGAAGCAGGGGCACTCCCTTTATGTATGCGGTGAAGTTACCCGCCCTGACGGAGGCTGCCGGCTGCAGCAGCCGGACGGCGGTTTCACGCCGTTGGAGCCAGGGGGATACAACCACTTCCGGGGGGATGAGATGAGTTGACGATAAGGATTCGCACTGTTTCACCGGAAGAAACTATGGATTTGGGAGAGAAAATAGGGCGGCAGCTTAATGGCGGCGAGGTAATCTGCCTGACCGGGGACCTCGGCGCCGGCAAAACCCATTTTACCAAAGGGGTGGCCCGGGGCCTGGGTATATCCGAAACAGTAACCAGCCCAACCTTTACCTTGATTAACGAATACAGCGGCCGGCTGCCCCTGTACCATGTCGACGCTTACCGTCTGTGTGACCCTGACGAAGCTTACGACCTTGGCCTGGAAGAGTATCTCTACGGGGACGGGGTAACGCTGGTGGAGTGGCCGGAACGGGTGGCCGAGCTGCTGCCCCCTGGATATATGGCCGTGGAAATAAACCGGGTGGATGAGAAAGACGAAAACACCCGGGACATTAAAATCACCGCCGGACCGGGTTATGGTAAGCTGCTCCGGAACCTTACCGAGGAGTTGAAAGAGACTGATGCTGGTATTAGGTATTGAAACCGCCACCCGGGTTGCCGGGGCGGCGGTGGTTAACGAAGACAGGCTGGTCGCGGAACGGTTTGTGCATAACCGGAAAACCCATTCCCAGATTTTGCTGCCCATGATTCAACAAGTGCTTGCAGACGCCGGCGTAACGCCCCGGGAACTGGAGGGGATTGCGGTAAGCGGCGGGCCTGGTTCGTTTACCGGCCTCCGCATCGGTATGGCCGCGGCCAAAAGCATGGCCCAGGTTCTGCAGATTCCGGTGGTCGGCGTGCCGACCCTGGAGGCCCTGGCCTGGAACGCAGCCGGGGCGGAGGGGTTAATCTGTCCTATTTTGGATGCCAGGAAACAGGAGGTTTATACCTGCCTGTATAAATCAGACAATGGGGTCCCGGTCCCTGTAACCGACCCTCGGGCGTTGTCCCTGGCGGAACTCAGGGACTTACTGGCGTCTTTAAATGAGCAGGTAACCATGCTGGGTGACGGGGTGCCTGTTTACGGAGCTGAGATTGTGCAGGCCCTTGGTGAAAAGGTTAGATTCGCCGGTCGGATCAACCTTTTTTCCCGGGCTGCCGGAGTGGCCGAACTAGGGCGCCGGATGATTAAGGCGGGCCCGGTTGGCGACCCGTTAACGTTGCAGCCTGTTTACATCAGGCGTCCGGAGGCGGAGGTTACATGGGACCGGAAACACGGGGCAGGGGAAAAATAATGCGGAGAAGCCTGGAATTATTTTTTTACGGAAGAAAATGGGGAAACAATATGGTATTCAAGTATGCGCCAATGAGGTCCGGCCACCTTGACGGGGTCCTGGCAATTGAAAACGTTTCTTTTCCCACGCCGTGGTCGCGTACGGCCTTTGCCCATGAACTGCTGCACAATGATTTTGCCTATTACATCGTAGCCTTAGAAGGGAAAAAAGTCATCGGTTATGCCGGCCTGTGGCGTATCCTTGATGAAGGCCATATCACAACGCTGGCTGTACACCCGGATTACCGGCGGCAGAAAATAGGCGCCGGATTGCTAAATGAACTGCTCCGGGAAGGCAAGCGCAGGGGCTGTGCCAGGATGACCCTGGAAGTACGGCCGTCCAACCATGCGGCGATTGATTTATATATTAAAATGGGCTTTGTATCCCACGGCCGCAGGCCGGGTTATTATTCAGACACTAAAGAGGACGCCATCATTATGTGGAAGGATGATTTGGAAGGATAGTACTAAAGGACTGCTAAAAAGCGGAAATCCCAATCGGGGATTTTCGCTTTTTTCTATTTTTTATAGAGGATTTTTCCATGAATTATAGAACTACATTATTAGGCTATACAGAGGAGGGGTGTTTTTGTTCAAAAAATTGTCCACAATGGGCAAGATGCTGTCCCAGATGATGGGGATGGGAATTGTAATGGGGATGATTTTCCCTGTATATGCCGGTTTTTTTGTCAAATGGATCCCCGAGAGAAAAGTATATTTTATTGTTGGCTGCCTGCTGGCAGGCATAATAGTCGGGTTGGTTAATTATTTGATTGCCAACAAAACCCTGGTTAAACCGTTAAAAATGATCATTAAAAAGGCTGACCTGGCCGCCCAGGGGAACCTTACTGTCACCATCAGCCTGCAGGGCCGGGATATTATCGGGATGCTTGCCGAAAGTATGAACAAGATGTTTAAAAATACGGAGAACCTGGTCCGTCAGTTAAGAGAAAGCAGCGCCATGGTAAACAAAGCGGGCAGTGAATTTATTGCCTCCACCCGGACGGCAGAAGAGGCCATTAGTGAAATAGAACAGACTGCGGAACAAATGGTTAAATCAAGCACGATGCAGAACAACAGGGTGATGGAAGCCAGAGATGCTATCAACGAAATGGCGGACGTTAACCTGAGCTGCACCAATCAACAGCTGGCCAGTGTACAAAGCGCCACTTCGGTAATTTCCGATATGCTGGGAAGCCTGGAAAAAACCAGGTCAGCGGGAGAGGCTATCCTTTCTTCATCCGCCCAGGCATTACGGTTGGCTGTAGAGGGAAAGGATGTAATCAAAGAAAGCCTTGCCGGGATGAACGTGATTAAAAACAATGTCCATTCATCTTCATCGAAGATTGCCGAACTTAAAATTTACTCGGAAAAGATAGGGGACATTTGCTTCAAAATAGATGAAATTGCTGACCGCACAAACCTGTTGGCTTTAAATGCAGCTATTGAGGCGGCCCGGGCCGGCGAACACGGGAAGAGCTTTGCCGTGGTGGCGGATGAGGTAAGGAAGCTGGCCGACCAGTCCACCCTGGCCAACAATGAAATTAACCGGCTGGCCCAGGAAATTGCCGCAGGGGTCCAGGAGGCTATTTCATCAATGGACCAGGGCATTATACATGTGGACAAAGAAGTGGTAACCGGCGAAAAAACCAGCGATGCTTTTATGAAAATAGCGTCGGCAGCCGAGGAAACGAACCGTAATATTGAAGTGATGACTTCCATTATTGATACTGTTGTCACTCACAGTAACGAGGTGTCTCAGGCCATTGACCAGGTTAACAGGACAACGGAAGAACAGCTCAGGCATACTGAGGACGCAGAGAATATGAGGAAGCGGATTCACGGTATTTTTGAAGAGTTAACGGCAATTTCAGCCCAAAATAAATCCATCGGTGAAACGGTTTCCGCCGAGATATCATCCCTGGATAAAATTATTTCCGCAATCAGGCAGTCGTCCTTTGAATTAGCCACAACTTCAGAACAGCTGGACAAGGATGTCCAGACTTTCACTATCGAATAGTTTTTGTCGCTACTTAGGTCTGGCCTCACCCTGTGAGGCCTTTTTAATTGTTAAGGAAATTATGCTTTTTGCAGGGTTGTGGATAACTTTGTCAAAGAAGGTAATTATGGAAGATAAAAAAACGAAAGAAAGAATTACAATAAAACAGATATTCAGCGACCATT
>JBMOPI010000002.1:0-17730 GCA_049324975.1 Bacillota bacterium | reverse complement strand
GTTTTAACCAATAATGTTCATTCCTGTATAGACATTAACAAAAAGCGAAGCCTGACCCGGATCGGCTCCCTAATTAAATCCGCATCTGCCGACATTGCAGGACTTAATGAAGTTGAAAAGCACAGTTTCCGGACCTGTTTTGTCAACCAGCCAAAAAAAATCGCCAGGCTGGCATCTATGGATTATTTTTTTGGTCCTACAATGAAGCTTGGTCCTTTTGGTTTTTTTGGCAACGGGATTTTAACCTCTAAAAAAATCTGTAATGTACAGAATTTTTCCCTGCCCGGCGGCCGGGAACCCAGGTGCTGCCTTAAGGTTCAGCTCGACGCGCCGGGCGGCCCGGTTACTGTACTGGTTACCCATCTTGGACTGGCGGGAGGCGAGCGGCTGCAGCAGCTGGCGGAGCTGGTGCGGATTATAGAATCCCACCCGGGGCCGCTGATCCTCATGGGTGATTTTAACTCTAACTACGAAGAACTGGGGCCGCTGCTCAATGTGGTGATGGATACGAATATAAAGCAGCAGCCGGAGCCGACGTTTCCGTCCTGGGGCGCTGCCCATCGGCTGGATTACATTTTAACCACTCCTCATTTCAGGTGTATAGAGCATTGTGTAATTGCTTCAGATGCTTCTGACCATCTGCCCGTGGCGGCGGTATTGGAACTAAAAACCCTCCACAATTAGCCAAAAATGGTTAAAAAACAACAGGATGGACCATAATATTAGTGGGTATAATCCTGAAAGGAGGGTGAGAAATTGAAAAAACTTGCTTTAATTAGCAAAATCTTGATTGCCCTGCTGCTGGCGGGGAACTTTGCATGGACGGTGCCGGCAGCGGCAGAAAATTATTATACGGTTCGTACAGGGGATACCATTATTGCCATCAGTAAGCGCCACGGTTTGAAGTTCAACAGTGTGATGACGGCAAACAAATTAAACGGTACCATAATTTATCCGGGGCAAAAACTGCTCCTCCCTCCGGTGTCAACTGCCGACACTTATTATATCCGGCCGGGGGACAACCTTTTCCGTATCGCCCGTAAATATGGGCTGAGTGTCAAGGAAATAATGACCGCCAACAGCTTGGATAGTACCCGTATCTATGTCGGTGACCGGCTGTTCATCCCGGGCCGGAACGGCAGGGTTTTAAAGCTGAGCAGCGGGAATGGCGCTGAAAATACCCGGCCGGTATTAAGTGAGGGAATAAAACGCTACACCGAGGAAGAAGTGGCTTTGCTGGCCAAACTCATCCACGCCGAAGCCAGGGGTGAAGGTCACCTGGGGAAGGTGGCCGTGGGCGCTGTGATTATGAACAGGATTGCCAGCGGCAAGTTCCCTGACAATATCCGGGATGTAATTTATCAGAAAACCAAAGGGGTTTATCAGTTTACACCGGTAAAAGACGGCAATATCAACCGCGAACCCGCGGGAGAAGCTTTCCGGGCGGCGGAAGATGCCCTAAACGGCGAGGACCCCACCAGTGGTGCGCTGTTCTTTTACAACCCGGATAAGAGTTCGGACCGGTGGATCCGTACCCTGCCGGTTACCACCCGAATAGGTAACCACGTCTTCGCCAAATAAAGCGCTTGAGGAGAAAATGGTTCTCAGGGAGGACTGTTTTCTCCTTTTAATAATTTTCAGCAGGTTTTTTGGATATATACAGAGAATAGTTTTCCAATAACATATCTACGGAGGGGTTTGATGGCTGCAGAGGTTTTTTTTACCGATATGCGCACCAAGCGCGGGCAGAGCATGCTGGATAAATTTGAGGCCCTGCTGGACCGGGTAGGGACACCAGATATTATCAAGACCGGGGATCTCACGGCGATTAAGCTGCATTTCGGGGAAAAAGGCAATACTGCCTTTATCCGGCCGCAGTTTTTGCGCCGGGTGGTGGAAAAGGTGAAATCAGGCGGCGGCAAACCGTTTCTCACGGACGCCAATACCCTGTATGTAGGCTCCCGGGCCAATGCCGTGGACCACCTGGTCACGGCGATAGAAAACGGGTTTTCATATTCTGTCGTCGGTGCGCCACTGGTTATCGCCGATGGTCTGAATGGCAAAGATTATGTACAGGTGGAAATCAACAAAAAGCATTTTAAAGAAGTTAAAATCGCCAGTACCGCTGTCCATGCCGATGCCTTTATCGCTGTTACCCATTTTAAAGGGCATGAAGCCACCGGTTTTGGCGGCACCCTGAAAAATATCGGTATGGGCCTGGGCAGCCGCAGCGGCAAGCAGATGATGCACTCCGATGTGCTGCCGGCGGTAAATCCGGAGAAGTGTACCGGCTGTGCCCGCTGCACCGACTGGTGCCCGGCTGACGCCATTTATATCATGGAACAGAAGGCCAGGATACCTGAAGATACCTGCATCGGCTGTGGTGAGTGCACGGTAACCTGTCCGAACCGGGCCATCGCCATCAACTGGAAGACAGACCCGGACGTGATCCAGGAGAAAATTGCCGAATATACATACGGGGTCTTAAAAGATAAGCAGGGTAAAGCCGTTTTCATAAGCTTTGTAACCAGTGTAACGCCTGATTGTGACTGCTGCGGGTGGAGCGATGCGCCGATTGTTAGTGACATCGGCATCCTGGCCTCAAAGGACCCGGTGGCCCTGGATCAGGCCTGCGTAGACTTGGTTAACCGGCAGAAAGGCCTAGAGGACTCCCGGCTGGCCGGTTTTACCGGGCAGGACGATAAGTTCAGCGTACTGCACCCCGGCATCGACTGGCGGGTCCAGCTGGCTTACGGAGAGGAAATTGGCCTGGGGACCCGGGATTACAACTTGATAAAGCTGTAAATAGAATCCGGCCCGATATTTGGGCCGGATACATTTTTGCCTTTTTCCGGGGCGATAATAAAACAATAACTGTTTAGGGGTGAAAAATCATGCGCACCATTTGGAAAGGAGCCATCAGCTTCGGTCTGGTCCATGTACCGGTAAAGCTGTATCCGGCGACGGAGCGGAAGGACATTAAATTTAATTTTCTGCATGAAGTATGCAAGACCCCTGTAAAATATCAAAGGTTCTGTCCCACCTGTGAAACAGAGGTGCCCCAGGAACAGATCGTCCGCGGCTATGAATATGAAAAGGGAAGGTACGTTATCCTGCGGGATGAGGATTTGGAGAACCTCCCCATGGATACGGCCCGGAGTGTGGACATTGTCGATTTTGTAGACCTCAAGGAGATTGATCCGGTTTTTTTCGACAAGTCTTATTACCTGACCCCCGGGGACGGCGGTGAAAAGGCTTACGAACTGCTGAAACAGGCTATGGAAAAGACCGGGAAGATTGCAGTGGCTAAAGTAGTAATCCGGTCCAAGGAGGCCCTGGCGGTAATCCGCGTATACAAAGGGGCGCTGGTGATGGAGACGATGTTCTATCCTGACGAAATAAGGAATGTCGAGCTTTTGCCGGAACTCCAATATAATGTGAAGATTAATGACAACGAAATCAAAATGGCAGAGAGCCTTATCGGCAGCCTGTCAGAGCCTTTTGCACCGGAAAAGTACCACAACGAATACCGTAAAGCCCTGATGGAGGTTATTCAGGCCAAGGTTGCCGGCGAAGAGGTGGAAGTTGCGCCCAGGCCGGAAACCGCAAAAGTTGTTGACCTTATGGAGGCTTTGAAGGCCAGTATCCAACTGGCCAAAGAAGAAAAGGACAGCAAAAAAGAACCGGTCAGGGCCGGCAAAGGCGGCAAGAAAACCAAAACCGCCAAGCGGGCGTAAAAAGCCTGGAACAACAGGAAAAGTTTCAGGGCAGGTTAAGTTTAATGATTTTCGGGTGGCGCAGCTGCAGGTCGTCGGTCCATTCCAGGAACTCGATTTCAACGGTCATCACCGGTTTTACCCACTGCAGCTTAACTCCGGAGACCCGGGGCGGGTTCTTGAAAGGCGGTTTTTCGGTCAGGTGGTGGGATAAAAAACCATGCAGGGCCTTAAGGTCTGTTTCCGTCAGGCCTATACTGGCCCGGCCGGCGTAAACCAGGCTGTCCTCCCCCGGTACGCCCAGCAGCAGGGACCTAAGCCCAGCCTTAGTGAGGGTAAAACCGCCGACATGACATAACTGCCGGCGCAATGCTTTTACTTTATGCCAGTAGCTGCTTTTTTTGCCAGGAACGTATGGGCTGTCCGATCTTTTGAGCACTACCCCTTCCAGATTCTGTTCCTTCACCGCCTGAAAAAGCCGGTTGCCCATGCCGGGGAAGTTTTCCACCAGACGGATGGTCTCTGTTTCAATTATATTACTGCACAGAATTTCCTGGCGTTCGTTAAAGGTAAGTTTGGTTAGGTCCCGGTCATGGTGCCCGATGATGTCAAAAATCATGTAGTTCACCGGCAGGCGCCTGATAGCAGACCGGATATTGGCCTGGTTGGTAGCCCAGTCCCGGCGGAGTACCGCGGAAAAACTGGGTTTCCCGTCACTCAGGACAATAACTTCACCGTCCAGGACAGCCGTCCGGGAACGGCTGATTTTTTTGAGTTCCTGCAGCTCGGGATATTGGAACGTGCGTTCATGGAGCCTTTTATTAAAAAGGCGGCAGCTGTCCCCGTCCAGGTAGGCCAGGCAGCGGACGCCGTCCCATTTGACCTGTGCTGTCCAACCGTCATCGTCAAAAGCTTCCGGGCACAAAACCGGCTCCATCGGCCGGATTGGGGTCTTGAACAATTTTAAGCAACTCCTTTTTTATTTTTCTCTGTGTATCGTGTCCTTTGTGAGCTCTGCGTTAGTTTAAATATTTGTATTTTATTCTTATTTAATTCGGCAATAATATTTTTAAGAAAACTGTGGGAGGACATGGCGTGCCGGAAGTGATCATAGAAGGCAAAAAGGTTCGTTTAACCAATTTAGACAAGGTGTTTTGGCCGGAGGGGTATACCAAGGCCGACCTGATCAAATATTATGTGGACATGGCGCCGGTGCTGCTGCCTTACCTCAAGGACCGGCTGTTTGTAATGAGCCGTTACCCCGACGGCATCAACGGGGAAACTTTTTATCAGAAGGACTGCCCGGATTACGCCCCGGAGTGGATAGAGACCGTTCCGCTGCAATCTTCCGATTCAGATAAAGTGGTTAACTATATAGTCTGTAAAGACACGGCCACTATGGCCTGGCTGGCTAACCAGGCCTGTATCGAACTACATTTCTGGCTGGCCAAAAAAGACCAACTCAATTATCCTGATATTGCCATTTTTGACCTTGACCCCTTTCCTCCGGCTACCTTTACAGATGTTATGGAAGTAGCCATGCTCGTCAAAGAAGCCCTGGCCCAGTTTGATTTAAAGGGCTTCCCCAAAACATCAGGGGCCACCGGCATGCATATTTTCGTGCCGGTGGAACCGGTGCTGACATATACTGAGGTGCGGGACGCGGTAGAATTTATCTGCCGGCGTATCCACGCCGTTTACCCGGAGAAGACGACCATGGAGCGGGCCATCAGTAAGCGGAGCGGCAAAGTATATCTGGATTACCTGCAGAATACCAGGGGCAAAACCATGGTCTTCCAATACAGCCTGCGGCCGGAACCGGGCGCGCCGGTCTCCGCGCCGGTAACCTGGGATGAAGTGGCGGCACAAAAAATCCGGCCTGAGGACTTTAACATTAAGACCATTTTCCGGCGACTGTCCGAGGCCGGCGACTTGTACGGGGAATTTCATACCCTCCGGCAGTCGCTGGCAGGCATATACGGGTTAACGGGCGGCAGGCGGTGAAAAAATTTTCCGGCCGGCAGGAAAACGGAAATATTTCCCGAAAGGACATAAGACAAAGTTTTGTTACCTTTTGAGGTGAGTAGATTGAAAAAGGCTATAGCCGGGCAGAAAAGCCAGGGAGTAAGGGTGATTTTCAGGGGAGACGGGGATTATCCCGCACTGTTGGGAAATATTTATGACCCGCCGCCGGTGCTATATGTGAAAGGGAAATTTAACCCGGAAGAACAACGCATGATAGCTATAGTCGGGGCCCGGAAGGCCACCCCGTATGGTTTGGCCGTGGCGGAAAAACTGGGCCGGGATTTGGCCGGCCGGGGTTTTTGCGTCGTCAGCGGCATGGCCCGGGGCATTGACAGCGCGGCCCACCGGGGGGCGCTGGCCGGCGGCGGCCAAACCATTGCTGTCTTGGGCTGCGGACTCAATGTGGTCTACCCCAGGGAAAACCGCCGGCTGATGGAGGAAATCGCTGCCAACGGCGCCGTGATCAGTGAGTTCCCCCTTGACGCCCGGCCCGAAAGCTGGCATTTTCCGAAACGGAACCGGGTTATCAGCGGCCTGTCCCTGGGCGTGGTGGTTGTCGAAGCTGCAGAAAAAAGCGGCACTTCGATTACCGTGAACTTTGCCCTGGAGCAGGGCAGAGAAGTGTTTGCCGTGCCAGGGCCGGTAACCGGTAAACTGAGCAGGGGGCCTCACAGTCTGATTAAAACCGGCGCCAAACTGGTGGAAAATGTCGAGGATATCCTGGAAGAACTGGGATTTGCAACAGTCACCCCCAAAAACGTCGGCAGCAATGCGCATTTGTTTACAGGGCTGACCGATGCCGAAATGAAATTGTTCCGCCTGCTGTCTTTGGAGCCGGTACAGGGCGAAGAGCTGATCCGCCGCTCCGGCCTGCCCGGCCAGGAAGTTGTGGCATCCCTGCTCGGCATGGAAATCAGGGGACTGGTCAAAAAATTGCCGGGCCAGAAATATGTTTTGGCCGGCTGTTAGTGTTTTAGGACTATTCGAAAAAAAATGTTCTACTTTCCCGCAAAATCAATTATAATGTTAAAACAAACAGAAATCGGCTATAATACACGGTAAAATTATTACCAACGGCCGTCCCAATGAGGTGAATTTCCATTGTCAAAAAAAGTTTTGGTTATTGTCGAGTCACCTGCTAAAGCAAAGACTATCGGCAAGTTTTTGGGTAAAAAATACACTGTCAAGGCTTCCATGGGTCATGTCCGGGACCTGCCCAAAAGCCAGTTCGGGGTTGATGTTGAACATGGCTTCGAACCAAAGTATATAACCATCCGCGGAAAAGGAGACCTGCTCAAGGAACTGCGGGAGGCAGCCAAAAAATCCACTAAAGTACTGCTGGCGCCTGACCCCGACCGTGAAGGGGAGGCCATCGCCTGGCACCTGCAGCATATTCTCGGCATCGGGGATAAGGACAAATGCCGTATTGAATTCAATGAGATTACCAGGGATGCCGTACAGCAGGCCCTACAGTCCCCACGGGTCATCGACTATACCCGGGTTAACGCCCAGCAGGCCCGGCGCATCCTGGACCGGCTTGTGGGTTATAACTTGAGCCCGCTCCTTTGGCGTAAAGTCAAGAAGGGTTTAAGCGCCGGCCGGGTACAGTCCGTGGCGGTACGCCTGGTTGTTGACCGGGAAGAAGAGATCAAGGCTTTTGTGCCTGAGGAATACTGGTCACTATCAGGACTTTTTAATAAGAAAAATGATAAAAAAGAGGTTGAGGCCAAACTAGCCCTTTACAAGGACGAGAAGGCAGAAATACCGAACGAAGACGCGGTCAGAAAAATCCTGGCCGACCTCAAAGATGCCGCTTATACGGTTTCCTGCATCAAGAAGAGGGAGAAGAAACGCAACCCGGCGCCGCCTTTCATTACCAGCAGCCTGCAGCAGGAAGCGTACCGGAAGCTGAACTTCCCCGCCCGCAAGACCATGCAGGTGGCGCAGCAATTATACGAAGGCCTGGATATCGGCCCTGAGGGGACCGTGGGTTTGGTCACTTATATCAGGACCGATTCCACCCGGATTGCCGAAACCGCCCAACAGGAGGCTAAAGTCTACATTCTTGAATGTTATGGCCCGGCGTACCACCCGGGTGAGTTTAAGCAGTATACTAACCGGAACAAAGCCCAGAATGCCCATGAGGCTATCCGGCCCACTTCGCTGGCGCGGGACCCGGAGCGGTTGAAGCAGTATCTTTCCCGGGACCAGTATAAATTGTACAAACTTATCTACGACCGGTTTGTCAGCAGCCAGATGAGCCCGGCTGTAATGGACACCACCAGCGTTGACATCAAAGCAGGGGATTATATTTTCCGGGCCACGGGCTCGGTTATCAAGTTCCCGGGCTTCATGAAACTTTATAGCGAGGACCGGGATGACGGGCAAAAAGACGAGGAAAAGATTTTGCCGGAGCTGGCCGTAGGTGAAGAGCTGCAGGCTAAGGCCCTAAACCCCAGACAGCATTTTACCCAGCCGCCGCCGCGTTATACCGACGCCACCCTGGTCAAGGCGCTGGAGGAAAACGGCATCGGCCGCCCCAGCACCTATGCGCCCATCGTGGAAACCATCCAGCGCCGGGGTTATGTGGTCAGGGAAAATAAACAGTTTTACCCTACTGAACTCGGGATAATCGTGGTAGACCTGCTCAAGGAATTTTTCCCGGCCGTCATCGACATCCAGTTCACTGCCGGGATGGAAGATAAACTGGATATGGTTGAAGAAGGGGAAATGGACTGGGTCAAGGTATTGAATGAGTTTTATGACCCTTTTAAAGAAACCCTGGAAAATGCTGATGAAAAAATCGGCAAGATGGAGATACAGGACGAAGTCAGTGAAGAAGTCTGTGAGCTTTGCGGCCGGAACCTGGTGGTTAAGATGGGCCGGTACGGTAAATTCCTGGCCTGTCCGGGATTCCCGAACTGCCGGTTTACCAAGCCACTCCTGGAAGAAACCGGGGTCAAATGCCCTAAGTGTGACGGTGTGCTCGTGATCCGCCGCAGCAAAAAGGGGCGGAAGTTTTACGGGTGCAGCAATTATCCCGGCTGTGAATTTGTCAGCTGGGACCTGCCAACAGAAAAAAAATGCCCCCGGTGCAACAGCATGTTGGTCCAGAAAAATTCCGCCCAAAAAGGGCCTTCCCTGCATTGTACCGGTCCGGAATGTAAATACAGGGAACAGTCATCACAGGAACAAATACAGCTTTAAATCAAAAAGGAGACCTTTTATGAGCCGTGAAATCGCCGTTATCGGCGCCGGCCTGGCAGGTTCCGAGGCTGCCTGGCAGGCTGCCGGAAGAGGTGTAAAAGTTAACCTTTATGAAATGAGGCCGGTGAAAACTTCACCGGCCCATCATTCAGGCTTCTTTGCCGAACTGGTCTGCAGCAACTCCCTGCGGGCGGCCGCATTGGAGAATGCCGTCGGACTTCTGAAAGAAGAGATGCGCCGGCTGAATTCAGTGATCATGCAGTGCGCGGATGCCACCAGGATACCGGCCGGTGGTGCGCTGGCGGTGGACCGGGAAAAGTTTGCCCGGCTGGTGACAGAAAAAATAACGCGCCATCCCAATATCAACGTAATCCGGGAAGAAGTTACCGGGATTCCCGAAGGAACTGTGATCATCGCTTCGGGACCGCTGACATCCGATGCCCTGGCCCGGCAGATCAGGACCCTGACCGGCACTGAATATTTATATTTTTATGATGCCGCCGCGCCTATCGTAACCTATGAATCCCTGGACCACAACAAGGTTTTCCGGGCTTCCCGCTACGGCAAGGGGGACGATGATTACCTGAACTGCCCGATGGACCGGGAAGAATATGAAAAGTTTTACCAAGCCCTGGTGGCAGCCGAGCGGGTACCCTTAAAGGACTTTGAAAAGGAGATATTTTTTGAAGGCTGTATGCCGGTTGAGGAGATGGCTGCCAGGGGGCCGCAAACACTGCTTTTCGGGCCGTTAAAACCCGTCGGCCTGACCGACCCCCGAACCGGGCAGCGGCCTTACGCCGTTGTGCAGCTCAGGCAGGATAATGCTGAAGGGACCTTGTATAATTTGGTAGGTTTTCAGACCCACCTCAGGTGGGACGATCAGAAACGGGTATTCGGTCTCATTCCCGGCCTTGAGCAGGCGGAATTTGTCCGCTACGGCGTAATGCACCGGAATACCTTTATCAACTCCCCGGTTTTATTAAAGCCTACGCTGCAGCTTAAAACCAGGCCGGAGCTGTTTTTTGCCGGGCAGATCACCGGCGTGGAAGGCTATGTGGAATCGGCGGCAGCCGGTTTGGTGGCCGGGATCAACGCGGCCCGGACGGTCCGGGGTCTTGACCCGGCAGAGTTCCCGCCGGAAACCGCCCACGGCGCCCTGTGCAGGTATGTCACTACCGCCGATGCCAGGACATTTCAGCCTATGAATGTCAATTTTGGTCTGCTCCCGCCACTGGATGAAAAGATCAGGGACAAGAAGGCCAAAAACAGCAAAATAGCCGGTCGGGCGCTGGCGGCAATCGACAATATCAGAGAGAATCTTTAAATAAACTGCAACTCACCGGTGCGGAGGTAAGTATGTATCATTATCTGGATGAGTTTCTGGTTTACCTTAAGTTAGAGAAGAATGCGTCCGAACGGACAATTGAGAGCTACCAGCGGGACCTCTGGCAGTTTATCGATTTTTTGGCCAAAGAGACAGGTAAAACGGGGGAGCAGGCCGACCCGGCCGCTGTCGACCACCTGCTGGTCAGGAAGTACCTGGGGCGGATGCACCAGCGCCAACTGGCCCGGGCCACTGTAGCCAGGAAGCGCTCTGCCCTGCGGTCGTTTTTTAAGTTTTTGTGCCGGGAAGAAATCCTGAAAACCAACCCGATGGTGTACATAGCGGCCCCCAAGCTTGAGAAAAAACTGCCGGGTTTTCTTTACCGTGACGATATCCGGGTGCTGGTGGAAGCGCCTGATACATCTGCCCCGGCCGGCCAGCGGGACCGGGCCATCCTGGAAACCCTGTATGCTGCCGGCATCCGGGTAAGTGAGCTGGTGGGGCTTAACACCGGCGATGTCGATTTAGGTATAGGGTATATCCGGGTCATGGGCAAAGGCTCCAGAGAGCGGGTAGTCCCCATCGGATCATTTGCCATTAAAGCTATCAGGTCATACCAGGAGGATGGCCGAAAGCTGTTGATTGAGAAGGGGCCAAACCATGCAGGCAGCGAGGCTGCGCTTTTTGTCAATAAATACGGGCAGCGCCTGTCGGCCCGGAGTATCCGTAATATCATCAACAAGTATGTAAAAGAGGTCAGCATCCGCCAGAAAGTCAGCCCCCATACCATCCGGCATTCTTTTGCCACCCATCTGCTGGATGCCGGGGCAGACCTGCGGTCTGTGCAGGAACTCCTCGGCCACGTGAAGATGTCGACGACGCAGATTTATACCCATGTGACCAAGGAACACCTGAAATCGGTATATGATAAGTCGCATCCGCGGGCATAAAACATAGTAACGATTGCGGTAGGGTATATCTTACCTGGAAAGGGGAATATCTTATGTTCCACGCCACAACGATTGTAGCCGTCAAAAAAGACGGCAAAGTAGCGGTCGCCGGGGACGGCCAGGTGACTTTCGGCGGCAACATGGTCCTGAAACATCAGGCTAGGAAAGTCCGCCGCCTGTTCAATGGCAAAGTCATCGCCGGATTTGCCGGCTCCGTGGCGGACGCTTTTACGTTATTTGAAAAATTTGAAGGAAAGCTGGAAGAATACCGGGGCAACCTGCAGCGGGCTGCGGTGGAACTGGCCAAGGAATGGCGGCTGGACCGGGTCCTCCGGCGTTTGGAAGCGCTCTTGATTGTCGCCGACACCGAGCACCTGCTGATTATTTCCGGCAATGGGGAGGTCATAGAGCCTGACGACGCCGTTACGGCCATCGGTTCGGGCGGGGCTTACGCCCTGGCTGCAGCCCGGGCCCTGAATAATTTTACTGACCTCGGCGCCCGGGAAGTTGCCCTGGAAGCTATGAAAATCGCGGCATCTATTTGCGTCTATACTAATAATAATATAACAGTGGAAGAATTATAGGAGGCAATGCAGGACCTGACCCCAAGGCAGATAGTGGCGGAACTTGATAAATATATAGTCGGCCAGGATAAAGCCAAAAAATCGGTGGCCGTAGCCCTAAGGAACCGGTTCCGCAGGAGACGGCTGCCGCCGGAGATGCAGAATGAGATTGTGCCCAAGAACATTATCATGATTGGACCTACCGGGGTAGGGAAAACAGAAATCGCCCGCCGGCTGGCCAGGCTGGTGAATGCGCCTTTTGTCAAGGTGGAGGCCAGCAAATTTACCGAGGTCGGGTATGTCGGGCGGGACGTTGAATCCATGGTCCGGGACCTGGTGGAAACCGCCATCAGGATGGTCAAGAGTGAAAAAATTGCCGAAGTTAATGAAAAAGCCGAAGAACTGGCCAAAGAAAAAATCATTGAACTCCTGGCGCCGCTGCCGGAAAAAGATTCCGGTATCCGGAACCCTTTTGAGGCATTGTTTGGCGGCGGCCAGCAGCCGGCCCAACCCGGGGATGACGGTCATGAACAAAAGCTACAGCAGGCCCGGTCCGAGAGGACCCGCCTAAAAGAGATGCTGGAACGGGGGGAACTGGAAGACCGGTATCTGGAAATAGAAATCGACGACAACGCTATCCCCATGGTAGAGGTTTTTTCCGGCGCCGGGGTTGAAGAAATGGGCATCAATATTCAGGATATGCTGGGAGGTATTTTTCCCAAAAAGAAAAAGCGCCGTAAACTTACTGTGGCTGAAGCGAGGAAAATTATTGTCCAGCAGGAAGCGCAGAAACTAATTGACATGGACGAGGTGGTAGCTGAAGCAGTCCACCGCGCCGAACAGTCCGGCATTATTTTCCTTGATGAGATAGATAAGATTGCCGGCCGGGAAGGGGGCAGCGGCCCTGATGTATCCAGAGGCGGCGTACAGCGGGATATCCTGCCGATTGTTGAGGGATCAACTGTGATGACCAAATACGGAGCTGTACAGACTGACTACATCCTGTTTATTGCGGCCGGTGCTTTTCATATCGCCAAGCCCTCTGACCTGATACCGGAGCTGCAGGGCCGGTTCCCTATCAGGGTAGAGCTGGAGAGCCTCACCCGGGAGGATTTCAAACAAATATTGACCGAGCCGCAGAATGCTATCATCAAACAATACACTGCCCTGTTAGAAACAGAGGGGATTTGCTTAAAATTTACAGAAAATTCTCTTGATGAAATAGCCAAAATCGCTTATACTGTTAATGAACAGACAGAAAACATCGGGGCTCGACGTCTTCATACAATATTAGAGAAATTATTAGAGGATATTGCTTTTACAGCCCCTGATATAGAGGAAAAAAATATAGTTGTCACCCGGAAGACAGTTCAGGCAAAACTGAGTGAAATTATGCACAATCAGGATCTAAGCAGGTATATCCTATAGCCGCATTGACCAACGGGTAAAGATTTATCAGAGGTCTCCAGTTTGAGCAAGGGGGAACATTATGCCTAATAATTTACTAGAAAAAGCCAGAGCCATCAACAAATTGCTACAAAAGGCAGCCGGCCACCCGGTGGATTTCCAGGAAATGGCTGACACATTAACCACCAATATTGAAGCAAACACTTACATTATTGGTCGCCGGGGAAAAATTCTCGGCTATGCTTTCATGGACAAGTTCACCTGCAACATTATGAAGGAGATTGTCCAAAACGCCGAACGTTTTCCTGAACAATACAACGAGGCCCTGATGCGCATAATGGAAACCAAGGCAAATTTCAACCAGAAATCCAGTGCCTGTGTATTTTTTGCGGATGAGGAGTGTGCCGTTCAAGCCAAGCATATGACGGTGGTGCCTATTGTCGGCGGCGGTGAGCGGTTGGGCACACTGGTGCTGGCTAAGTTTACCGAAGAATTTACTGATGAAGATATCGTGTTGGCTGAATACGGTGCGACCGTAGTAGGTATGGAGATCCTACGGATCAAGGCCGAGCGGGTGGAAGAGGAAGCCCGGAAAAAGGCGGCGGTCCAGATTGCATTGGGGACCCTTTCATATTCGGAACTGGAAGCTATTGAGCACATTTTTGAGGAACTCAAAGGGGACGAAGGCCTCCTGGTGGCCAGTAAAATTGCCGACCGGGTTGGCATCACCCGCTCCGTGATTGTTAATGCCCTGAGGAAATTTGAAAGTGCCGGGGTGATAGAATCGAAATCCCTGGGCATGAAGGGCACCTACATCAGAATCCTCAACGAACGCCTGCTGGATGAACTGCAAAAACTGAAACATTAGTTCTTAAAAATAAACCGTAGATTGAAAAATCTACGGTTTATTTTTTTCTTTTCCAGGATAACGGTTCCAGGCCAATATTTTCTAGTTAAAAAAAAGGATTTTGGCAAATCATGGCGAATTATATTTCACAAGGTCAAATATTGTATTATTTTGTATTTTTTTTAGAAAAAAATAAAAAAATGTACGAGATATAGTAGGATTTTAAAAAAATGTGACGAAATATAGTATGATGGATGTAAAGTTTTCCTGCCGATGATAAATATTCCTGTATTAGTTAAGCAGCGCCAAACTTTGAAAAGGGCAAATTTGTCGAAAGACAAAGACGCAAAACCACGGACCTAAAGCAAGGAGCTATGGTTGCCGGGTTACCGAAGGGCGGTTGAATTACTTATGACCAAACTGCGGTAGCGGCAGTTTGGGTTTTGTTTTTAGAGGGGGGGAAAGTATGATCGAAAAACTGCTCGTCTCGGATACGACAAAACTTATGGAGAAAGCGCTGGACGCAGCTTCCATGCGGAACAGCGTAATTGCCGACAATCTTGCCAATGTTGATACACCCGGATTTAAGAGGTCGGAAGTGAAATTTGAAGATGAACTGGCCAGGGCTTTAAATAAATCCGGTGGTATTACTGGCAGGCGGACCCATGAAAAACATTTGCCTATCGGTGTTCAGCCGGCGACGGAAGTTGCCCCCCGGCTGGAAGTACAGCATGACACGTCGATGCGGAATGACGGCAACAATGTCGATATCGACCGGGAAATGGCCGCGCTGGCGAAAAACACCATTCTTTACAATGCTTTGGTCCAGCAGATCAGCGGCGAGTTTCAGAAACTAAAATCTGTTATCAGCGGCAGATAGATAAAAGGGGGAGTTAAACCATGGGACTCTTTCGATCTTTTGACATCAGCGCATCGGGACTGACAGCCCAGCGGCTGCGCATGGACGTAATATCCAACAACCTGGCCAACGTAAACACCACCCGCACTGAGCCGGGCGACCCCAACAGCGGCCCGTACAAAAGAAAAGTTGCGGTTTTCGAAGCCAGGCAACCGGAAAAGAGATTCTCCGAAGTGCTGGGTGAGAACATCAGCCGGCAGCAGGTTGGCCGGGGGGTGCGGGTAACGGCCATTAAGGAATCGGCAGAACCCACGAAATTGGTTTACAACCCCGAACATCCGGATGCCATCAAGGACGGGCCCATGAAAGGCTACGTGGAAATGCCCAATGTGAACGTGGTCACAGAGATGGTAGACATGATTTCTGCCACCAGGGCATATGAAGCTAATGTTTCCGCCCTTCGCTCGACTAAGGATATGATGTTGAAGGCTTTGGAAATTGGTCGATAGGAGGGGATTAGATGAAAATATTAAACGCTCCCGTTAACATTGTTCCCCTGAAAACCCAGGAGGCCGCGGGGGAAAAAGCCGCCGCCGGGGACCAGGCCTTTGGCCGGTTCCTTCAGGACGCACTGCAGGAAGTGAACAATCTACAGATGCAATCCAGTGATATGAAGCAGCAGCTGCTTACCGGCAACGTGGAGGACCTTCACCAGGTGATGATTGCCGGGGAAAAGGCCAGTGTGGCTTTACAGCTGACAGTCCAAATCCGTAATAAAGTGATTGAAGCTTACCAGGAAATTATGCGTATGCAGGTCTAAGAATCTCTTCTAATCGCTCTAATCGTGGGATGAGGTGACTGTTCCTTTATGAGAGAATATTTGCTGCAACTGAAAACGCAGGGTATCGAATTGTGGCAGAGAACCACCAGAGCCCAGAAGGTAGTTATCTCCGTTTCCGCTGTACTGCTAGTCGCTACTCTGATTTTAATGGTCCGGGGCGCCAGCCGGCCGGACTACGGTGCCTTATTCACTCAAATGGACGAAGCGGGTGCTGCCCAGGCTGTC
This sequence comes from Bacillota bacterium, assembly GCA_049324975.1. GTDB lineage: Bacteria > Bacillota > Thermincolia > Thermincolales > CAZWUW01 > JBMOPI01. Next base: position 1,766 of record JBMOPI010000002.1, on the reverse strand, counting down.
GAAAAACTCAAAGAAATGAAAATACCATATAAAGTCGAAATTACCGGTGAAGGGACCACTATCCTTATCCCAAGCAAGGATATACCGGAAACCCGCCTGACGATGGTAAAAGAAAATATTGCTACCGGCGGGGTAGTGGGTTTTGAAGACTTTAACCAGACCAAGTTCGGGGAGACAGACACAGACCGCCGGGCCAGGTATCTACGCGCTCTGCAGGGGGAACTTACCCGCACCATCGAGCGGCTTACCGAGGTAGATAAGGCCCGCGTTCACATTGTGTTACCCGAACCTTCTCTTTTTAAGGATGAGCAAAAAAACGCCACGGCGGCTATCATGCTGAAGCTAAAGCCTTATAAATCCCTTGATGTGGCCCAGGTACAGGGGATTGTAAAACTGGTTTCCAGCAGCGTGGAAGGGCTGAAGCCGGAAAACGTTACGGTGGTTGATGACGCCGGGAACGTGATCAGTGAGGACCTGGGTCTTGATCAGGAAGGCGCCAAGCAAAAGTTGACCACCACACAGCTAGGAATTCAGGAACAATATCAAAAGAAGTTGCAGAACTCCGTCCAGACGATGCTGGAAAAGGTGGTCGGGATGGGCAAAGCAGTGGTCAGGGTGCAGGCGGACCTGGATTTTGACAAGATAAAAAGATCGACCAAGGAAGTTAAGGACCCGGTCATTATCAGCCGGTCGACTAAAAAAGAAAGTGCCAGCAGCACGAACTCTTCAACGGCAGAGGACCTGGGCACAGACGGCAACACTCCCGGATACGTTTCTCCTGACAGCAACAGCACTTCCGAATCGGAAAGCAAAGAAGAAATCGAGAATTATGAAATAACCACAACCCTAACTGATATTGAACAAGCCCCGGGATCTGTTAAGAAAATGTCTGTTGCCGTGGTTATTGACAAAGAACTTAATGATAAACAACGCCAGCAGATTACGGACATAGTCAAAAGCGCCTCCGGTTATGAACAAGCCCGGGGCGACCAGATTTCCGTGCTGGGGATGCCTTTTAACACCGAATACCAGGATGAAATGAATGCGGCCATGGCCAAAGCCGATAAGCAAAAAATGCTGACATACGGCGGCGTGGCGGCTGTGGCCCTGCTGGTTTTGGGGGCGGTAGCCTACAGTGTTTCCCGTAAGCGCAAACAGAGCCTGGCGGAAGAGGCCGCGGCTTTTGAGGGTGAAGTCGTCCAACTGGGCGAACCCGTGCCGGTTAAAGATTTCCTTGAAGAGTATGAGGAATACAAGGAAAGCAAGAAGAAAGAACATGGGCAGTTGACTCCGGAAGAAATGGAAAAACTCAGGATCAAAGAAGAAGTGGAAAAAGTGGCCAATGAAAACCCGGCCGATGTGGCAAATTTACTGAAATCATGGTTGGCTGAAGAATAAGAGGTGAAACAGGATGTCCAAGGGTTTAACCGGAAAACAGAAAGCCGCAATCCTTATGATAACCCTCGGTCCGGAAAAATCCGCCCAGATTTTTAAGCACCTGAAGGAAGAAGACATCGAGCAACTAACCCTGGAGATCGCCAACATCAGAAAAGTTACGACCGAACTGAAGGAAGACGTCGTCGGTGAATTTCACGATCTGTTAGTGGCCAAGGAATATATATCTTCAGGCGGTATAGATTACGCCAAGCAGGTACTGGAAAAGGCGCTGGGTCCCCAGAAAACCACGGAGATTATCGGCCGCCTGACTGCTACCCTGCAGGTGAAACCCTTTGATTTTGTCAGGAAGACAGACCCTGCCCAGCTGC
>JBMOPI010000001.1:0-17808 GCA_049324975.1 Bacillota bacterium | reverse complement strand
TAGGTACCTCCGTGGTTAGTATTATTCATTAGGGGTAAAACTCTCGAGAGGTTTTACACCCTGTATTCTAACCGGAGGTACTTTCTTTTTCAAAGTTCATTTTGCTTCCTTACAGGAATGCTCCTTTATTATTTATTTGCAGTATATAAATATATTAACTCAACTTTCTCACATGAATTTTGCCCTTGAAGCCTTGATATAACTGGGGTTTTTCTGGTTAAATTGACAACAAAACAACAAAAGACACCCTTTTCTTGGTAAAATAGAGTTGACGAAAAACCATCAAACCAAGAAGAGAGGATGTCTTTATGAAATCTATTTTACCAGAGCAATATGAAATTGAAAAACAGTTTAGTTCCCGTGTGAATGTTTTTTTATCCAGGCATGAAATTGGTAAAATATTACACTGCTCCAACTTTCAGAAGGAGAAAGGGGTTAGTTGTTTCGACCTTTTTAAGTTCATCTTCCTATTGGTCTTTACCGGTAAAAATCTCTACCGCAATCTGCAATCCAAGGTCGGCAGTGAAAGACCGGAAAAAGATGCATTTTATCGATTTTTAAATTCATTCCGATACAATTGGAGAAAGTTTTTACTCATCCTCAGCTCAACCGCTATTAAGGAAACCATTGAGCCGCTGACCTCCAGCAACAGAAAGAATGTCCTTATTCTTGACGACTCTCTTTACAGCCGTAACAGAAGCAAGGCTGTTGAATTGCTGGCCAGGGTGAAGGACCATGTTGAAAACAGATATGTCCGAGGATTTCGGATGCTCACCCTGGGTTGGTCAGACGGGAATACTTTTCTGCCGGTTGCTTTTTCACTGCTCAGTTCCCAGGAGGAACGCAACCGTCTCTGTGGGATTGACCCACGGATCGACAAGCGGACTACCGGCTACAAAAGAAGGCTGGAGAGTATTAAAAAATCCACCGAGGTAATGTTTAACCTCTTAAGGCAGGCCCAGGAATATGGTATCCCGGCAAGGTATCTTCTTTTCGATAGCTGGTTTTCCTTTCCATCTGTTATCCGTAGAGTTCGTGAGCATCGCCTCCATGTCATATGCATGCTTAAATCCATGAAAAAGGTTCAGTACACCTACAAAGATGAAAAGATGAATCTTGAGACCCTTTACAAGGAACTTCTCAAAAAACCTGGCAAAGCTAAGGTTTTAGCCAATGCCATCGTTCAGATCGGTAATGACTCAGAGGGCAACCCGGTGCCGGCAAGGATCTTATTTATCCGAGACAGGAACAGGTCGAAAAAATGGTTGGCCTTGCTTTCAACCGATTTGGAGTTAACCGATCAAGAGATCATTCAGACTTACGGGAAACGCTGGGACATCGAAGTTTTCTTTAAAACCACAAAATCCTTTTTGAACCTTGCCAAGGAGTTCCAGGGAAGAACGTATGATTCCATGGTGGCCCATACTACCATCGTTTTCTGCCGGTATATCATGCTTGCGCTGGAAAACCGGGAAAGCAAAGACCCCAAGACCCTTGGCAACCTTTTCTATTTATGCTGTGATGAACTACAGGATATAAGTTTCTACGAAGCATTTCAGCTGATATTGACGATGCTGAAAAACTCTCTGCAGAAGTATCTGGTCATAACCGACTGTGCTTTGCAGGAACTTATAAATGATTTTATTTCTGGTCTGCCAGCATTTTTAAAGGGACGGCTCCAACTTTCGTCCTGCGAAAGTTGAGATATTAAATTTACAACCTGATATTCCTAAGTCTCGCCACCCTGTCCTGAATCGGCGGGTGAGTGCTGAACAGCTTCATCAGCGAAGCTCCCGAGAGCGGGTTTACTATAAAAAGGTGGGAGGCGGCTGGGTTAACAGCCATCGGCATACGATGCGCCGCCGACTCCAGTTTTATTAGAGCGTTGGCCAGGCCGTCGGATGTTCCGGCGATTCGCGCCCCCGTAGCGTCGGCCATATATTCCCTGGAACGGGAGATGGCCATCTGAATGATCATGGCTGCTATGGGGGCGAGGAAAGCCATCACCAGGCCGCCTGCCATGCTTCCGCCGCCTTCCTCGTCATCGCTTCTGCCCATACCAAATATCGCCGCCCACTGAAAGGCGTTTGCCATCATGGTTATTGCCCCCGCCAGGGCAGCCGCTATAGTGCCTACCAGTACATCCCTATTTTTAATGTGAGCCAGTTCATGAGCCAAAACGCCTTCAACTTCGGAACGGTTTAACAGCCGCATGATCCCTTCGGTAACGGCAACCGCCGAATGGGACGGATTGCGTCCTGTAGCAAAGGCGTTGGGCTGATCGGATGGTGTTACATAGAGCTTCGGCATGGGAATACCCGCCCTTTGGGACAACTTCCTGACCATTGCGTATAGCTCCGGAGCTTCTGCTTCGGTAACCGGATACGATCCCGTCATCTTTATGGCTATTTTATCGCTGTAAAAATAGCTGAAGAAATTCATGGCCATGGCTATTATAAAGAACAGCATTGCCCCGGACTGGCCACCGATGGCGCTTCCAAGCAAAACAAGCAAAATGGAGAGAGCGCCCATTAACAGCCATACCTTTAAAGTATTCACTTCTTTATTTCCCCCCCAGGATTATTAAGGAAGTTATATATCATCCCCAAAGTCTCCGAAGTCAAAGCCAAAATCTCCTTCATCCCCGGCTTCGCCTTCTGTCATGTCGCCTTCCGGCCCCTGATTTCCACCCATATCAAACAGGCTGCTAATCATCATTGCTCCCAGCAATCCAGCCACCATACCGCCTGCAAAACCTCCGAAACCCGGTCTGGATGCGGCCTGTTGCTGATAGCTTTGGAAATTCGGGGGAGGCTTTGGCCCGCTCCGGGCTACCTGTTTCAGATCGTTTTCTATAAATTCTCTGATATGGTCTGCGATTTGCCCCGCCCCATTTTTATCTCTTAACAACTCAGGAAGTATTAATATTTCGGTATAGTGTGCAACTCCCGAAATCATATTGCTGCCGAGTAACCTTACCTCAGCAAACAGTTTAATATTGCCGTTGTCATTGAAGAATTTAAATGCCAATTCTTTTATTTCATCGGAAAAAGCCGTTGTGGGATAATAAACAAACTCCTGGCCGAATTTTTCAATTCTCCCTGAGCCAATTTTTTCCTTAAATCCAAGAATGTCGAAGGCTTCTATGACAAGTTCCATTTCTCTGCCGGGAAGGATAACAAGGCTGTCGGTATCCCCTGAGTCTGTGGAACGGATGATATTCATTTTAGTAATCAGGTGATATGAAACCGATCCCTTGGATATCGGATAATCAGCAGGCAGAGTATGCTCCACCGGAAACTCCACGGTCTTTTTCTCTTTAACGAAAAAGTTGTTGGCAACATTAATGGTATGGACAACTCTGGAGAACTCTTTTCCCCTTATGTTGAATTTTAACATAAGGTCAATGTCAAGGGAATTAACCTGCTGGTCTACGTTACCGCCTTCAACCACTGCTTTACCCCGTATGGTTTCACCTATACGGTACTGTTGTTTGTCCAGAACAAGATCAACTTTTGCCGTGCCCACGCCAAAACTTGCCATCAGCTTTTTAAACATATGTTCGAGCTTTCCCCTCCGTATTTAGATTACATCAATGAAGCTATTTCATCGATGTATATTAAAATCGCCTGCAACAGCGCAATGCTATGAAACAGTTTTTGTTTGACGGAAAGCGCAACCTGCCCGGAATCTATATTTGCCAGCACTGGTTGAAGCTGTGTAATCTGGTTCTCCAATAGCTTTACCTGGTTTATCAGAAAGCCGGTATTTAACATCCCACCTTCATTATATTTCTTTGCCTGGGACAACCTGTCATCTAAGATGGCGAACTGTTCTTTGATTTCATCCAGGGTAAACCTGTTTTCTTTCATATTTTCAATTATTCTAAGGCGGACTATGGTATCTTCCGAGTAATACCTGTAATTACTCTCAGATCGGACAGGTCTTAATAATCCCAGGTTGGTATAATAGTCTATGGTCCGCTTACTGATACCGGCCAACTCTGCAACCTCGCCAATTTTATATTGTTTCAACTCCCCAATTTGAATCACCTCACCAATATTATACAATATAACCGCCGTAGTGTACAGTATAACGTTACGGTGGTTTATGCCGAAGCACGAAGATTCCTTATTTATATTGACAGATGCGAATCACCAAGATACAATTAAGCCAAAATATCCCCACCCCCCGGAGGGGATAGACTGACAGGAGGAGATGGTTTTATGTCGGATTGCTATGATGTAAGCGATACCAGTAGCAGATTGGCCAAAATAGCGGGCCACGTGCAAGCAATTAAGCGTATGGTTGATGAAAAAAAATCCTGCGAGGAAATACTCCTACAGATAGGAGCAGTTAAGTCTGCTATGGATAAAGTCGGCCGTGTTGTACTGGAGGGGCATTTGGAGGGCTGTGTTTTAGAAGGGATTAGAGACGGGAAAGGCGAGGAAGTTATCAAAAAATTAAAGTCTGCCTTGGGTAAATATCTATAAATAATACGAGGGAAGGGTAGTTAAGTGTCGAAAGCAATGATTGAAGAAGCTGCTTTAAAGAACCCCAACAGCTTTTCATTCCATTTTCCTGAAGAAATCCGGACATATATTCTAACCTCCATTTCCGGTTTGTTTCTTGTTTTTAGCTGGTTTGGATGGCTTAACGAACAATTGGGTTTTGATCCTGCCTGGATCACCATTATCATCAGCGGGGTACCCATACTGAAAGGTGCGGCAATTGGACTGATCACCCGTGGCGATATTAAAGCAGGCGTATTAGTAAGCATAGCTCTAATTGCTGCGGTGGCTATTGGAGAATATTTTGCCGCCGGTGAAGTGGCCTTTATTATGATGATTGGCGAGCTTTTAGAGAATAGAACGGTAGCTAAGGCTAGAGCAGGTATTAAAGAATTGCTAAGTATTGTTCCTTCAACTGCCAGAGTACGGAGGAACGGGCAGGAAGTTGAAATAGCCATTGAAGAAGTGAAAGTCGGGAACATCATTTTGATCAAACCTGGGGAATACATTCCCGTGGATGGAGAAGTGGTTTCCGGCCAATCATCGGTCTGCCAGGCAGCAATCACCGGTGAGTCCATGCCGGTCGATAAGCTGCCCGGAGACAAAGTCTTTGTAGGTTCGCTAAACCAGTTAGGGGCACTGGAGGTGAAGGCAACCAAAGTAGGAGAAGATACCACCCTGGCTAAAGTGGTCAAATTAGTGGAAGAAGCAGAAAACAGCAAAGCCCCCGTGATCCGTACAGCAGACCGGTGGGCAACATGGATGGTGCCAACAGCTTTGTTTATAGCCGTACTGACCTATCTATTAACTGGTGACCTTATCAGGGCGGTAACCATTCTGATTGTTTTCTGTCCGTGCGCCCTGTGCTTGGCCACACCCACTGCCATGATGGCAGGTATCGGTAATGCCGCAAGAAATGGTATCCTGGTTAAAAGCGGTGCGGCTATGGAACTAAGCGGAAAGATAAATGCAGTCATTTTTGACAAGACCGGGACTTTGACCAGCGGAAAACCTGAGGTTGTAACTATCAGGAGTTTTAATAATATAAGCGAACAGGATTTGCTTATTTCGGCAGCCACTGCAGAAAAGTTTTCAGAACACCCCCTGGCCCACGCTATTATTCGTAAGGCTCTCGGGGACAATCTAACCATTCCTGACCCTGATGCCTTCCAGGTACGTTTGGGCCAAGGGGTTGAAGCTTTACACCGGGATGTTGCAATACTGGTGGGAAACCGGAAGTTGATGGAACAAGAATCCATTTCAATTTCTCCCGAGATAGAGACATTTATTAAGGGTTCGGAAGAAAAAGGGCAAACTTCCATGCTGGTGGCGGTTAACCGTGTGCTGATCGGAGTCATTGCAGTCGCAGACCGGGTTAAGTTTGAAGCGCCGCAAGCCATAAAAAGCATTCAGGAAAGTGGTATCCGGGAGATTTGTATGATAACGGGGGATAATCCCAGGACTGCCGCAGCTATAGCGGACTCCACCGGTATAGATAAATACTATGCAGAACAACTCCCAGAAGATAAGGGTTTTGCCGTAAAACAATTAAAAGACAAAGGTTACCACGTAGCTATGATTGGAGATGGCATTAATGATGCTCCGGCCTTGGCGTTAGCTGATATAGGCATAGCAATGGGGGCTGCGGGAACTGATGTAGCTGTAAAAACCGCTGATATCGCCTTAATGTCGGATGACATCAGCAAAATACCGTATTTATTTAGGCTAAGCCGGCATATTTTACGTGCTATCAATGTAAACATTTTGGTTTCCATGCTCATCAATTCAGTTTCTATTGGCTTGGCATCGTTTGGCATTATGGGGCCTATTATGGGGGCACTGGTGCATAATGCCGGTTCTGTACTGGTAGTATTGAACTCAAGCCGGTTAATCAGATATAAGTAGAAATACTTAAACTATACCTTAAAATAAAATTATATTAAAATCTTAGTAAAAATTTCCACATTTCCTTGTCAAACAAATAGCGAAAACAGGCCAAAAAGAAACCGACGGCCGGGAGAGGGTCTTCCTTCCATGTAATATCATCATTCATGTTGTACTCTTTCCAGCACCAGAAAGGCGGATTCATGTTTTTTCTGTTCTTACTGAAAATAAAATGAAGTATGTCGCTAGGAAGCAAGTTACGGCATTTCATGCCTATATCGTAATTTGTAACAGTTTCAACATCGCCTTCTGTGGCAATTCTGTATAAAAGCCAAGGAAAATCAACCCCGGCCAAAATACCCATTTGAAGAGAACTCCAGAACTTCGCATTTAATTCTATGAAGAATATATTTCCTGTTCCTTTTTGTACCATAAATTCAAGATCGGCTATGCCGTACCATTCCAACCCATTCATGTATGTGAGTGCCATTTGGAGCATTTCGGGAAAAACAACACTTTCCTGCACCGAACTTGGACCGGTTTCAAGAGGATATTTTCTTACCTGTTTTTGTATAAAAGAAGCTCTAAGTTCATTTTTTGAGTTGTAGAGCAGAACTACATCATATACATCTCCCTCACCCAAGTATTCCTGAATAATTGGATAAGGATACAACTTGTGAACCTCCAGGTAAGTTTGCTCCAATTTTTCTTTTTCGTCAACCCTTTTTATGCCTCTGCCCCCATTGCTCTTAACGGGTTTTATAACCACAGGGAATTTGAGATCTGCCGTTAATTGATCAAGATTTGAAATATCTTTGGGATAAACCGTTTCTGGGTGATCTACACCCACAGATCTAGCGTGTTTATATGCATTGCCTTTGTCTGAAACTATCATGTAGCTATTCACCGGGGGAATGGGCAATAAGCACAATTTGCTCAATTCGTCCTTGTGTTCCATGGACAAAGCCATTGTATCATCATCCATTGGAAAGAACACGTCACAATCATACTTTTTTATTATATTCACAATGCTTTTGTAAAACATTTCCGGATGTTTTTTTGCATTGGGACATAATAATGCCTTTGTACAATATTTTGAGAAAGCAGCAGGTGAGAACATTGTTTCCTCAACAACGATTGTATCAATACCTTTTCTCCCTAACGATCTAACTGTTGCAAGGGCTTTTCTCTGCTGCCCGTTGGTGATTAATACTTTTGGCATAATATCTCCTGCAGGCAAAATTTGTATAGTTCGAGGTGGAATAATTGTCAGAAAGTGTTTTGTTGCCGATCTCATTTGAGGAAAAAGACAAAAAGCTAAAAGAAAGCATATCGGATTTCGAAAATGTTAAAACAGATATCAAAACCGGTTTTGAACATTATGATATCATAAAGAGGCAAAAGCGAAAAATACTAAATTTATTAAACGCCAGTGAAAAAGACTGGAACGATTATAGATGGCATTTGAATAACGCCTTTTCAAATGCTTTACACCTGCGTACAATATTGAATCTGTCGGAGGAGCATCTGAGAGATATTGACACAGTGGGCGGCCGATATAGATTTCTTGCTTCTCCATATTATATTTCTATAATTGACATCAACAATCCTATTTGCCCCATAAGAAGACAATGCCTGCCATCCATTGAAGAACTCAACGATATCGGCGAATATGATCCTTTAAACGAAAATAACACAACGATTAATCGTATGATTTCCAGGAGATACCCGGACAGACTCATTTTAAATATAACAAACAGATGCGGAACCTTTTGCAGGCATTGCCAGAGGAAACGATTAATCGGGCATAGCGACAAAAACGTTTCTAAAAGGTATTTTGTAAAAGCAATGGAGTATATTGAAACGAATATTGAAATCAGAGATGTTCTAATTACAGGTGGAGATGCGTTTTTAGTCAATGACGATCAAATTGAGTGGATTTTAAAAGAACTCAGGAGAATACGTCACGTCGAAATTATTAGATTTGGAACGAGGACACCTGTAACTTTGCCCCAGAGAATTACAAAAAGTCTCGTCAAAATATTGAAAAGGCATCATCCTGTTTATGTGAACACCCAGTTTAATCATCCCCTGGAAGTTACCCCGGAATCTCAAAAAGCCTGCGACATGCTTGCTGATGCGGGAATACCCCTGGGGAACCAGATGGTGTTACTGAACAAAGTAAATAATGACAAATTCATAGTCAGGAAATTAAACCACCAGCTTCTAAAATTAAGAGTAAAACCATATTATATATTTCACCCTTATCATGTCAAAGGAACAAGTCATTTTTGGATTACGATACAAGAAGGTATCGATATTATGGACTCCCTTAGAGGATTTACTTCCGGAATGGCTGTGCCATATTATGTATTAAATGGGCCGGATGGCTTGGGCAAAACACCTGTATTGCCTGAGTACTTGCTCTATATGAACGAAGACATGGCGATATTTAGAAACTGGGAAGGAAAGCTGTTTGAAACAAAAAACAAAAAAGACATTGGGATCTAGTGGTTTTAGCTAGTTATATATAAGGATTATTTCATCATTTAAGTTGTATTTCAAGGCATGGGTAAGTAGTGGTCTTTCTGTATATGCAACCATTGTTAGATACAAGAACGCTTAGTCAAAATACTTAAGTATGTATCTTTATGTTTTCTGAGGTCATTTTTAACTCCTCAAGAAAGAGACATAAAAAACCCCGCCCTGTTTTAGAGCAGGAATTAAAATCAATTATATATATTTCAGGATGGGAAAGCTATCACCTATGACAAAAACTATGCGCAACCAGTTCTTATAATCTTGGCAAATTCGGCGGGTAAACCGAAATCCTCAATTTCTCCGGCAGTTTTCTCATAAGTGTACCGGACCTCCCTGATCTCCGCTTTCAGCTCCTTTGCACCATCTATTTCAATAGTTACATAAGTGACGTTGGGATTACCGTGCTTCGGTTTTCCGGCACTGCCTGCGTTGACAACATAACCGGTTGGTATCCTTTTGACGTACGGAAGGTGGGTGTGGCCACATACCAGAACATCGGCGTCACTTTCAGCGAGCAGCTCGTTCAGGTAATCCTCAGCGGTATTTTCGTACAAATACTCGTTCAATGCCCTGGGGCTCCCGTGCACAAGCAATATTTTCAGGCCGCTGGCCGAGAGTCTGATCTCACCGGGCAGTTCCCTGAGCCAGCCTTTATTTTCTTCAGATGTATTTTCCTTCGTCCAGGCAACTGATCTCTCCCCCAGCCGGAGGTCCTTTTCGTCCTTATAGTCGCAGCCGCAAATAAACCTCATATTGCCTATGGCGTCGTCGTAATTGCCCATTGCGGTTGGTATGCTGTTTCTTTTAATTAACTCTATAACCTCATTCGGGCGGGGTCCGTACCCCACCAGATCACCGGTACAGTATACATTTGAGATGCCCCTGCTTTCAATATCCTTAAGAACCGCCTTCAGAGCATATAGATTACCATGAATATCGGAGATAACCGCCATTTTCACATCTATCAACCTGCCTTTATTTTAGTCGTGACTGAAATACTTCCGTTTGAAGTACATGGCCACGTTGACCAGACCGATCAGCACCGGCACCTCCACCAGGGGTCCAATCACCGTAGCAAATGCCTGGGCTGAATGAATTCCGAAAACCGCCACGGCCACGGCGATGGCCAGCTCAAAATCGTTGCTGGCGGCGGTAAAGGCGATGGTGGTGGTTCTTCCGTAATCGGCTCCGATCCACTTGCCGATGTAGAAAGTGGTCAGCCACATAAAAACAAAGTATATTGTCAGGGGAATGACCACCCTGAACACGTCAACGGGCAGCGATACAATCACCTCACCCTTCAGGGAAAACATCACCAGAATGGTAAACAGCAAGGCGATAAGGGTGATTTTGCTGATTCTTGGAATAAAGTTCCTCTCGTACCAGTCCCGACCCCGGGATGTTACCAGCACCGCCCGGGTAATGTAGCCGGCGATAAAGGGAATGCCCAGGTAAATGAAGACGCTCTTGGCTATTTCAGCCATGGAAACATTGACCAGAACGCTTTTCAGACCCAGCCAGCCCGGAATCACTGCCAGAAAAACATAGGCATAAATGGAATAGGTAAGCACCTGGAAAATGGCGTTGAAAGCCACCAGGCCGGTAACGTATTCGGGGTTGCCCCCGGCCAGGTCGTTCCACACCAGCACCATGGCGATGCAGCGGGCAAGTCCCACCAGAATGACACCGGCCATTAAGTCCGGTTTATCCTGCAGGAACCAAACAGCCAGGACAAACATGACAATAGGACCAACGATCCAGTTTTGAACCAGTGACAGGGTCAACAGCTTTCTGTCCCTGAAAACTGTAGGAAGTTCCTCGTAGCGTACCTTGGCCAGGGGAGGGTACATCATCAGAATAAGTCCTAAGGCTATGGGTATGTTGGTTGTCCCCACCTGAAACTTACTCCAAAAACCGGCAATCTGCGGATATATGTAGCCTGCTCCCACACCCAACGCCATGGCCAGAAAGATCCACAGGGTTAAATACCGGTCCAGGAAGGAAAGCCTGTGCGTTATTGACTGAACCATATAATATCCCCTCCCTTTAAAAAAAGAATAAATGATTATCATTGTAATTTGAAGTCACTTTTGGGGTTCGGTTAAAGGGGGCCGGTTCCCGAACTCTCCCACCAGAGGTCCGGATCATTGTACATTGTGTCTCTCAGCCTCTTTTTTGCATTTCTCTTTTTGGGCTTCTTTTTTAATTTTTTCTTTGGCTCCTTCACTTCCTCAGTATATTCAGCAATCATATATTCAACATCCGCCATCTTCCAGCGCAACCGGTATATTGTGTATGATCGTATGTTTTCCCAGAACTTGTCAACGGATACTCCCGGCACTGCCCCATTCTCAGCCACTCTATGAATAAGCTCCCTAATCCGCCCGTTAGCTTTGTTTGAAACTGTGATTTTATAGATTTTCCCTTCCGCTATTCGAATCATTATTCCCACCTTTTTATTATGGACGGCCATGCCATCTCCCTGCTGTTTTATATAAGTGGCGGAAGCATAACATCGTTCAGCGCCCCGGAGGGCTTTTCCCCCCGCAGGGCGGCCAGTATCTGATCGGCCGTTGACACCGCCAATTGGCTGCGGGCCTCCCGGGTGCCGGTGCCGATGTGGGAGGTGAGCACGGTTTTGTCCTTTTGGCGGATTAATCCCGGCGCCACCTCTTTGGGACGTCCGGTGAAGAGGGGATCTTCCAGTTCAAAAACATCAGAGGCGTAACCACCCAGAATGCCTTCTTCAATGGCGCCGGCCACCGCCTGCTCGTCCACCAGCGAGCCACGGCCGACATTGATCAGGTAACTGCCTTTCCTGAATTTCAGCAGATCAAGGGATCCGATCAGATGACGGTTGTCCGGGCGCAAATCGGCGCTAACCACTACGAAGTGGCTTTCTGCCAGAAGCCGTTCCTTGCTGCAGAAAACAGCCCCGTATTTGTCTTCAGCCCCGTGCCGCCGCAGCAAATCATGGTACAATATACGGACGTCAAAGCCACAAGCCCGCCTGGCCACGGCCTGGCCCACGTCGCCCAGGCCGATGATTCCCAGTGTGGCGTGGTGGAAATCGTGTCCCAGAAAATGGAGCGGGTGCCATCCCCGGAAATTGCCTTCCCGGACGAACCGGTCCGAAGGCAGAATGTTCCGGCTCACTGCCAGGATCAGGGCTATGGCCATGTCGGCGGTGGAGTCGGTCAGGGCGTGGGGATTGATGGTGGCGCAAATATTCCGCCTGGTGCAGGCCTCCAGGTCCAGGTTGTCATAGCCCTTCCCGAAACTGGCCGCCACCTTCAGATTGGGGCAGCCCGCGATAATCTCTTCGTCAATATGGTCACTGACAAAGTACAGCAGCACATGAGCCTCCCCGGCCCGCCGGATAATCTCCTCTTTGGGAAGGGGTTCGGCGCCTTCGTTCATGTTAACCTGACAGTGCCGCTTTAACATTTCCACGCCATCTTCAGGCATCCACTGGGTGATAAAAACTACAGGCTTCAATTATTTTCCCTCCGGTTTGCATTTCTCTTTTTGGGCTTCTTTTTTAATTTTTTCTTTGGCTCCTTCACTTCCTCAGTATATTCAGCAATCATATATTCAACATCCGCCATCTTCCAGCGCAACCGGTATATTGTGTATGATCGTATGTTTTCCCAGAACTTGTCAACGGATACTCCCGGCACTGCCCCATTCTCAGCCACTCTATGAATAAGCTCCCTAATCCGCCCGTTAGCTTTGTTTGAAACTGTGATTTTATAGATTTTCCCTTCCGCTATTCGAATCATTATTCCCACCTTTTTATTATGGACGGCCATGCCATCTCCCTGCTGTTTTATATAAGTGGCGGAAGCATAACATCGTTCAGCGCCCCGGAGGGCTTTTCCCCCCGCAGGGCGGCCAGTATCTGATCGGCCGTTGACACCGCCAATTGGCTGCGGGCCTCCCGGGTGCCGGTGCCGATGTGGGAGGTGAGCACGGTTTTGTCCTTTTGGCGGATTAATCCCGGCGCCACCTCTTTGGGACGTCCGGTGAAGAGGGGATCTTCCAGTTCAAAAACATCAGAGGCGTAACCACCCAGAATGCCTTCTTCAATGGCGCCGGCCACCGCCTGCTCGTCCACCAGCGAGCCACGGCCGACATTGATCAGGTAACTGCCTTTCCTGAATTTCAGCAGATCAAGGGATCCGATCAGATGACGGTTGTCCGGGCGCAAATCGGCGCTAACCACTACGAAGTGGCTTTCTGCCAGAAGCCGTTCCTTGCTGCAGAAAACAGCCCCGTATTTGTCTTCAGCCCCGTGCCGCCGCAGCAAATCATGGTACAATATACGGACGTCAAAGCCACAAGCCCGCCTGGCCACGGCCTGGCCCACGTCGCCCAGGCCGATGATTCCCAGTGTGGCGTGGTGGAAATCGTGTCCCAGAAAATGGAGCGGGTGCCATCCCCGGAAATTGCCTTCCCGGACGAACCGGTCCGAAGGCAGAATGTTCCGGCTCACTGCCAGGATCAGGGCTATGGCCATGTCGGCGGTGGAGTCGGTCAGGGCGTGGGGATTGATGGTGGCGCAAATATTCCGCCTGGTGCAGGCCTCCAGGTCCAGGTTGTCATAGCCCTTCCCGAAACTGGCCGCCACCTTCAGATTGGGGCAGCCCGCGATAATCTCTTCGTCAATATGGTCACTGACAAAGTACAGCAGCACATGAGCCTCCCCGGCCCGCCGGATAATCTCCTCTTTGGGAAGGGGTTCGGCGCCTTCGTTCATGTTAACCTGACAGTGCCGCTTTAACATTTCCACGCCATCTTCAGGCATCCACTGGGTGATAAAAACTACAGGCTTCAATTATTTTCCCTCCGGTCCAGTATTTTTTTGCGCACCAGGCCGCCAAAATAATCAACCAGTTGAACCATTACAAACACCACGGCGAGAATGGTCAGCAACTCCCTGTACTGCATCATGCGCAGGGAAGCGATCAGCTGGAATCCTATACCTCCGGCGCCGACCATGCCCACGATGGTGGAGGCGCGAAAATTGTATTCCCAACGGTACAGCGAAAAGTCTATACAGTGGGTCAGCACCTGGGGCAGTATCCCGAAAACAATCACCTGGAACCTCGATCCCCCGACGGATTCCACCGCTTCCACCAGCCCCGGGTCGGCTTTTTCAATGGCCTCGGCATAGAATTTGCCCAGCATGCCGGCCGAATGGAATCCCAGGGCCAGAATTCCCGGCAGTATGCCAAATCCCACCGCTGCTACGAAGATAACACCCATAATCAGCTCCGGGATTGTCCTCAGAGCATTGAAAACACCTTTGACAACAGGACATATGGCCGGGTGCAGGGTAGTGTTTCTGGCGGCCAGAAAGCTCAAGGGAAACGAAATCACTATGGCCAACAGGGTGGCCACCACGCTCATAGACAGTGTTTCCACCACCGGCTTGCCCAGGGTGAGCAATACCCCGGGATCGGGAGGAAACATTTCACTGACAATGCGGAGGAGATTGCCCAGAATACGGTTGGAAGTCAGTGCCTCCCAGCTGTAATAAAGGGTATATGCCAGGGAGCCGGTGATTAAAAGGCCGCTGCCGGTTAAAATTGAACCCCATCCCGGGCTTTTCTTACTTAATTCCATCACGCTTTCTCCAGGTCGATATTCAAGACCTTGACCATATTTCTGATGACGTCGTAATCCTGGTCGCTCATGGGGGCGAAGCCTTCCGCCTTGAGAGGTTTCAGCACATCCTTGTCCTTCAGGTCGATAAACGATTTTTTGATTTTTTCCTGAAGATCGGTCGACAGGGTTGTCCTCATAACCCAGGGATAGTTGGGATAGGGTTTGGATTCGGCGATTACCTGCACCTTGCCCGGGTCAATAACCTTTCGCTGCACCAGCGCTTCAAAAATGGGCTTGCTCAGACCCCCGGCCTGGGCGTTGTTGTTCTGGACCGCCATGGCCACCGCGTCGTGGGCGCCCACAAACTGTTCCTTGTAGTCCTGGCCGGATTTCAAGCCTGACTGACTGAGGAGCATCTCCTTGGGGATTAAATGGCTGGAGGTGGAGGCCTGGTCCCCGTAGGCCACGGTCTTGCCCCTGACGTCCTGCAAGGACTTGATCCCGGAACCGGTGTTGGCAATCACCACCGCCTGGTAAGCCGGACTCCCTTTCTCTATCTTGGCTGCAAACGGAACCACATCGCTCATCTTTTGTTTTAAAAGAACATAGGAAAGGGGGCCGAAGTAGGCGACATCAATCTGGTTGTTGCGCATGGCTTCGATCATGGAGGAGTAGTCGGTGGTCACCACGATCTCTATCTCTTTCCCCAGAGCTTTACTGAGGTACTGCTTCAACGGTTCATTATTCTTTATCACTGTGGACGGGCTTTCGTCGGGTAGCAGGGCCACCTTCAGCCTGGCTGGATCGGGCTGCGCTCCGCTCTTTTCCTTGGCTCCGCAGCCGGAGACCAGCAGGGCGGCTGTAAAAATCAGGAGTAAAACGGCTGTTATTCTTTTCATTTTTGAATCCCCCCGGATTTAGCTTGCTGATTTTTGAATCAATTCCTGTTGGGCGGGCACGCCGCCGTAAATCTGACGGACCTGTTTTTCTCCCAGGAGCACCGTCTGGCCGTCAAACTGGACGCGGCCGGAATTAAGCCCCACCACACGCTGGCTGAAAGAACGGGCCAGATCGATCTGGTGAAGGTTGCAGATGACTGTGACTCCGCGTTCTTTGTTGATGCGCTGCAGCAGTTCCATTATCTCCCGGGCGGTGACGGGGTCAAGGCTGGAAACCGGCTCGTCGGCCAGCAGTATTTCAGGGTTCTGCACCAGGGCCCGGGCGACGCCGACCCTCTGTTTTTGCCCCCCGCTCAGCCTGTCCAGCCTCTGGCGGGTTTTTTCCCTGAGTCCCACCGTTTCAATGGCCATTTCTGCCTGACGGATATCTTCGCGGCTGAACATAATCCCCCAGGAAGACTTGTAGCCCAGCCTGCCCACCAGAACATTCTGCAGTACAGTCAGGTTGCCGGCCAGGTTGAACTCCTGAAAAATAAAGCCGATTTTTTTACGGATCCTCTGGCGGCTGCTCAAGGTCACCGGCTCACCATCCACCAGCACCTGACCACTTTTCGGGATCACAAATCCGTTGATACAGCGCAGCAGCGTGGATTTTCCGGTGCCGCTGGGGCCCAGCACGGCTGCAAATTCCCCCTGGCGGAAAGATAAGCTGATTTGTTTTAAGACCTCCTGCTTTCCGAACGCAACATCGATATTTCTGATATTGATATCCAAAGCTTAAGCCACCTCCATGAAAGTTTTCTTGTTTACTTTTTTACCTTACCAGATAAAAGTTAAATGCCGTAAGAAGACAGGTTAAAAGAGGGGGGAGAAATGATTAAAGTTTAGTGAAGCGCCTCACACAAAATAAGCAATTTTCTCACGCAAAATAAGCAATAACTTTATGCATAAAAGCGCCACCGAAGCGGCGCTTCCTTATATTTCCATATATTTCTTATTCGACATTTTACGACACTCTGCCGGGACCATAAATCCAATGTAACACTGCAGCCTCTTCATACCTTGTAAGGCCCTGGTCGCCTCTGAAGGTGCCGTCCTCATAGCCTTTCATATAACCGGTTTCAACAGCCCACTTTACCGCTGCAGCTGCCCAGTGGTCCGGAGGAACGTCTACCGGTAGCCCTTTAACTTCTACCTGATTAACCATAGGTAATATCTTCGGCTGTATCCCCAGGGCGGCCAGGCAACCACGAGCATGGGCTGCGGCTATGCCATTTAAGAAAGCCTCATTCTTTAGAAGGGCTGCGTCAGATGGATTGTCTATAAAAAGGTTCTCAGTAAGTATTGCCGGTGCTTCCGTCCCTCCTAGTACATAAAGGTCTGCAGCCTTCATCTCACCCCCGGCCCTGCCGCCGTCATGCATTTTGACACCCTGAGAAAGATACCACGCCATGACCTCAGCATGGAAAAGTTTCCTCATTTCAATAGTTGCAGCCCCAGCGTCTAAATCCACGTAATCTTCATATCCAGTGCCGCCTCCTGAATTGATATGAATGGATACGAAGAGGTCTGGATTAAACAAATTGGCCTCATAGACTATTTTCCGCTTGGCCAGCGACCACACTTCCAGGCTTTGATATGTCTTGACCTCAACGTCTGAGGTCCGCTGAAGGATTTCATTTTTTGTCTGGACCATGAGAAAATTTGTTATATCCTTTTCAACCAGACCGTTACCGCTGGCACCCGGATCAGCACCGCCATGACCACCGTTAATAAAAATTCTCTTCATTTATACTCCTCCAGTTGCTGCACATTTGACCTTTATTGTGTTATTAAGTCTGCCCGCCCTTTTTCCGTTAAGTAAGCATCTATACCCACCTTTAAATCGGGGCGTTTTGTAATTACATACTGATAAGTGTAAACCCCATCAATAATCCGTTGTGCCATATATGCCGCCATTACAAAGCACCTCCACCAAGAATTAAATCGTCTAGAGCAGCTTGCATGAGTTCCTGCCGCTGTTTTAATTCTTCAAACTCTGTTATTGGCGCAGTTGTTTGGGGTTCAAACTTTTCTGCACTCCATTGTCCATTTTCATATTTTTTCCAAAGATAATCAGTATCCAGGGCTGGTATCTCAATCATATTTGATTGCTCTACTACACCAGATAATTGACTTACGCCTATACAAACACCATTTTCATTTAACTGCGCATAAATTTTTACCATATTACTACCTCCCTCTATGATCTTTGGTTTTCTTAAAATATCTCGCTAAATCTTAGATTTTCACATTTTTAATAGTGAGCCAAATGGGCAAGCATAACATTAATGCAATATTATGGATGCAAATATGTGTCCCAA